>JAVKFY010000060.1:0-7618 GCA_040223615.1 Alphaproteobacteria bacterium | reverse complement strand
GTACGCCGTGAACTCAGCGCCACCGCTCTCCGCCAGGATCTTCGTGATCGCCGCCGTCAAAGACGTCTTGCCATGGTCAACATGGCCAATCGTCCCGATGTTGCAGTGCGGCTTCGTCCGCTCAAACTTCGCTTTCGCCATTTTTGCCGTTCACTCCAAGTCCTGTGCGGCGTTTATCTCTCGGCTCACCGCGCCATCGGCCCGTCAACTGGAGCGGGTGATGGGAATCGAACCCACATAACCAGCTTGGAAGGCTGGGGCTCTACCATTGAGCTACACCCGCGACATTCCATCGCTACAAACTGGCCATCGCTTCAAACCGGCCATCGCTTCAATCTGGCCACCAACTTCACCCGGCCACCTTTTCGCCGGCGCGCCGGCACTTCGTTGTCGGTCATCGCTGACCGGTGTGTTCCCTTTGGCCGGTCCATTTCGGCCGGACCAGCCAATGCCGCGGCGCGGCGGGTTGGTGGAGGGGGCTGGATTCGAACCAGCGTAGGCTACGCCAACGGATTTACAGTCCGCCCCCTTTAACCACTCGGGCACCCCTCCAAACCTGACCCGTACGCCGTGGGGCGCCGCGGAACTATGGCGAAATCGTCAGAAAGTCAACGTCTTGGTGGGCGCTGGCGGCGTCGTCGCGGCGGCTTGCCATCGCGGACGCTGTTCGCTCCTGCCTCGGTCAACGGATGCTGGCGATCTTCCATGCAAAACCCACCAGTCACAACCGATGCCGGCCGCCGTCGGATTGCGCCTAGTGAGAAGGCGGAATATATGCGGAGCGATGGCCCAGCGCAAGCACCGCAGAACAGCTTTTAACCCGTCCCGTCCGGCGCCGGAAAACCGCGGCGGTGGCGAGGCTTACTGGATTTACGGCTGGCACGCGGTGAACGCCGCGCTGGCGAATCGGCAGCGCGCGTGCCTGCGCCTGATGGCGGCCGCGCCGGAGCGGGTCGAAATTCCGCCCTGGCGCGCCGACCTGGCGATCGACATCGCCGAGCGCGCCGAGATCGAACGCCACCTGCCGGCGGACGCGGTGCACCAGGGCGTCGCGCTGCAGGTCCGGCCGCTGCGCGACGTCGATCTCGACGACCTGTTTGAAAGCGCCGGAACCGGCCCGCTGCTGGTCCTCGACCAGGTGACCGATCCGCGCAATGTCGGCGCCATCCTGCGCTCGGCGGCCGCCTTCGACGCAGCCGCCGTGGTGCTGGCACGCCGGCACGCGCCGCCGGAAAGCGGCGCCATGGCCAAGGCCGCTTCCGGCGCGCTCGACCTGGTGCCTCTGGTCCGCGTTGCCAACCTGGCCCGCGGCCTGCGCGACATCGCCCAGGCCGGCTACTGGTGCCTCGGGCTCGACGCCGGCGCCGACGCCACCCTGGCCGAGGCGCTGCCGGCCGGCCGGCCGGCCGCGCTGGTGCTGGGCGCCGAGGGCGAAGGCCTGCGTCGACTCACCAGCGAAGCGTGCGACGACCTGGCGCGGTTGCCCATCGGCGCCCGCATGCCGAGCCTGAACGTCTCCGCCGCAGCCACGCTGGCGCTCTACATCGCACACGCCGCCGTCACATCGACGTGAAGCGATTTTACCCGTAATCCAACCGCTTAGTGCTCTACTCCTGAATTTCAAGTTCAATCGATGACTCGAAATTCGACGCGGGCGCACCAAATTCAGACAAATGCCGCCGACCCGCGGTCGAGCGGCCCGAGGAGCACACCCGATGACGTTCAAGAAGACAGCCACCAAAGCCTGGCTGGGCACCGCCTTTTGCCTGCTCGCCGGCCCGGCGTTGGCGCAGGAGGCCGTGCCGATCGACAAGGCCGCCCACTGTCTGCCGCATGACATCCTGGTCAGCTACCTGGACGAGGCCTTCGAGGAGAGTCGGATCGCCACCGCCGCCCTGGACGAGGGCCAGCCGGTGGAACTGTTCGCCTCGCGACGCGGCACGTGGACCCTGATCGAAGTTCACAGCGACGGGCTCGGCTGCATCAACGCCTATGGCGAACGGTTCAAACTGGACCGGACCCTGGGTCAGGCGGCGCTGCCGGCCGGCTTGGGCTGACTTAGTCGGCTATCCACACACAAAATTAATCTGCGTGAGCTTTAACCCACGGGCGTTGTCCTGGCGGCACTCCGGTGTCGCCGCGTACCTAGGGGTCGCTCTTTGACGGCTGCACCTGTCGTCGGCCTGGTCCAGAACGTCGCGCTGTTCGCGCTGGCGACGGTGCTGGCCGGCATCGTGCTGCGACGCATCAACGCCGCGAATACTCGCCACGCCGATGTGCTGCTGGGCGCCATACTCGGCGGCGCCGCGCTCGCCGGCATGCTGATGCCGGTCCAGGTCGCCCCGGGCGTGATCTTCGACGGACGCGCCATTCCGATCGCGCTGGCCGGACTGTTCGCCGGCCCGGTCGGCGCCGCCGTGGCGGTGCTGCCGGCGGGCCTCTACCGGCTGTGGCTCGGCGGTGCCGGCGTCGCGCCGGCGATGGTGAACTTCGCCCTGCTGATCGCGCTCGGCCTGCTGGCGCATCTGCTGGTGGTCCGGCCGGGACACCCCGTGCGCCTGCTCCACCTCGCCATGCTCGGCGTGATGCTGCCGCTGGCGACGGTCATCTCGCTACTGTTCCTGCCGACCCTCGATCTCGCGGTCGAGGTGATGTCTTCCGTCATGCTGCCGGTGTCGATCGCCTATCCGCTGGGTATCCTGCTGCTTGGCGCGATGCTGGCCGACGAGATCAGGCGCGCCAGTCTGGTCCGCAGCCTGGAATATCAGCACGCCCTGCAGGCGTCGATCATGGCGAACGCGCCGGCGATAATGGCACGCTACCGCATGGGGCCGGACGGGTTCCTGCGCTTCGAATATGTCAGCGAACGGGTCGAGGAATTCTTCGACGTCACGCCGCGGCAGCTCCTGAACGGCGAGCGCCGCCTGGCCGACACGCTGCACGCCGACGACCGCGACAAGGTGATGGCGCAACTGCGCGATCCGGACGAGACCATCGCCGGCGAACCGATGGATTTCCGCGTCGACCTGCCCGGCCGGCCGATCCGCTGGATGCGGATGTCGGCAACCCCGGAACGCGATGCGAAAGGCACGCTGTGGTCCGCCATCGTGATCGACATCACCGAGGAGCGTGAGGCCAAAGAGCGCGAATACGCCCTGGCGCAGATCGTCCGCGACATCGACACCCCGGTCTTCCAGCTCGACCCCCGCTTCAACATCACCTTCGTGAACGCCGCCGCTGAACGCATGTATGGCCACCCCGCGGCCGACCTGATCGGCAAGCCGGGCAGCGTGCTGCGACCGCCGGAGCGGGTCGAGCACATGGCGACGTTCCTGGGCCGGGTGGTCAAGGACCGGGTCGCCGAGGCGATTGAGACAGATGCCCTGCGCAAGGACGGCACCCGCATTCCGATCGAGCTGCACATCGCGCCGTTGCTGGGACCGCATGGCACCCTCGCCGGCTGGTCCTCCGTGGTCTACGACCTGAGCGACCACAAGGCGCAGGAGGACCGGCTGGAACGGCTGGCGACGACCGATGAGCTGACCGGTCTGGCGAACCGGCGCGCGTTCATTACCGTTGCTGGTCGCGAGATCGGCCGTGCGCAGCGCTACGGTCAACCGCTCAGCATCGTCGTCGCCGATATCGACCACTTCAAGCGGGTCAACGACACCCATGGCCACGCCGCCGGCGACGTGGCGCTGCGCGTGTTCGCCGAGGCCATGAACAGTTGCCTGCGCCAGGACGTCGATCGCGCCGCCCGTCTCGGCGGCGAGGAGTTCGCGGTCCTGCTGCCGGCGACCGACCCGGGCGGCGCCCGCGCCGTCGCCGAGCGCATGCGCGAAGCCGTCGCCGCCGCCACCGTCGCCCACGACAGCGCGGTCTTCACCATGACCGCCAGCTTCGGCATCGCCGCCTGGCAGCCGGGCGAGCCCGGACCGGAGTCGATGCTGAGCCGGGCCGACGGCGCGCTCTACGACGCCAAGCGCGCCGGCCGCAACCGGGTGATGACCGCCGGCGGCTGCGAATCCGCGCAGCCCGTCTCGCGCGTTGTCGGCTGAGCGCTCGCGCAGGCTCAAGGTCACGAAGGCGGCGCGGTCTCAGCCCCGGCTATGCCGCCGGCGACGAGGGTCTGTCGCTGAACTTCGCCATGACCTCGGTGGCGAACCGCTCCAACCGATCCGCCGTCCCCTGGTAGTCGCTGCCGTCGCCGCCGATCAGAAGATGCTGGAGGCCGCGCGCCTGGAACCGGCCGATGTCGTCGACGATGGCCTGTGCACTGCCGGTGAAGGCCAGGCGACCGCCGTCGCGACCCTCCTGCTCGGGTCCAACCCGACCGTAGATCGCGAGAAGCGCCGCCGCGACCGCATCCGGGTCGCGCCCTGCGCGTTCCGCATGGGCGTGCACGTCGTCCAATGCCGCGCCGTACAGTTCGGCCGTATCCAACGGCAGTTTCGGATTGGCGGAAACCGGATACCAGCCGTCCCCGAGCCGGCCGGCACGCTGTCGCGCGCCCCTGGCTTCGCCGCCTACCCAGATCGGGGCGTGCGGCGTCTGTGCCGTCTTGGGCGCAAACAGCAGGTGGTCGAAGGCCGCATACGACCCTTGCCGCGCCGGGGTCTCCGACGTCCACAGTTCCTGGAAGGCCTCGATATACTCGTCGGATGCCTTGGCCCGGTCAGCGAACGGCGGGCCGCCCAGCAGGGCGATCTCCTCCGCCATCCAGCCAACGCCGACGCCAACGGTGAGACGGCCACTGGAGAGCACATCGACGGTGGCAAGCATCTTGGCCGCCAGGACGGGATGGCGGTGCGGCAGCACCAGGACGGAGGTCAGCAGCCGGATGCGGTCGGTCGCGGCGGCAACAAAGCTCAGCGCGGTGACCTGCTCCAGGGAGACGCCGGTATCCTGGGCAAAGAACTTGCCGCTTGCGGAATAGGGATAGGCGCTGTCGACCTCGGTGGCGACGACCACGTGATCGCTCATCCCGAAATGCTCGAAGCCTAGCGCCTCGGCTTTCCGGGCGATGGCCTTCAGGGTGTTGGGATCGCCGGCGACCCCACGGGAACCGAAATGCAAACCAAACTTCACGCCCCTGCCCCCGGTTGATCTTTGTTCCGGCGCCATTGTGATGGGATTGCGGAAACCAAACCAGCCTCGACGCCTAAGCCTTCTTGGACGACATACCCCGTTGCTGAACGTGGGCCGCGGTTCTTGCTCTTAGTCTTCGAAGCCCACGAAAACGGTGGCTTCTTCAACGCTCTTGCGTTCCGAAACGACCGCGTTTGCCGGAAAGGATTCATCGGGCCAGCCCAGCGCAATGCTCTTCATGATGACCTGATCGTCGGCGATGCCGGCATGCTCGCGCACTACGGGCGACTGCATGATGCCCTGGCTGTTGATCACGGCGCCAAGACCGCGCGACCACGCCGCGTTGACCAGTGCCGTCGCCACGGCGCCGCAGTCGAAGGGCGTATCGTCGCTGTCATGCAACTCGCGGTCATAGGTCACGATGATGCAGACCGGGGCGTCGAACTGGCGGAAGCCGCGCAGCACCCAGTCTTGGCGCCCTTCCCTGTCATCGCGGGCAATGCCCATGGCGGTGAAGAGTTGCTTGGCGACACCGATCTGCCGGTCGCGGTGCTTGCCGGCGAAGGGGTGACCGGTGCGGAACTCCCGTGAATGCGGAATGCCGGCGAGGTTCCGCTCGGTATTTCCGGCGCGAATGCGGTCCAGCGGTTCGCCGGTGATCACGTAGAAGCTCCAGGGCTGGGTGTTCATCGACGAAGGCGAGCGCATCGCCAGGCCCACGATCTCTTCGATCAGGGCCCTTGGCACGGGATCGGGCTTGTAGCCGCGGATGCTGCGGCGGCCGAGTATCACATCATCGAATTTCATGGGTTGGTCCTGAGAAAGCGTCGCCGGCCGTAAGTAGCGGCTCATACGACGGGAGGCAAAGCATCAAGGCCACGTCGTGCCAGCCTTTTCGCGACGACCAACGACCTTGCTGACCTTCTAAGGTGGTCGCCTGCCGCTACGAGAAGGCGCGATCCGGCGTCACCTGCGCTTCGACAAGGGCAAGCAGGCTGGAGATAATATGCTCGGGCTGCAGCGACAGGCGGCGGCTGTGCGCCTGCGCCTGCGCGGCGGCGCGGGCATAGGTTTCGGCGTCGTCCCAGAGCGCGTCGAGGGCCCGCCGCCAGCCCTCGGTATCGGTGGGCGGCACCACGATGCCTCCTGGCCCGACCGACTCCGGCAAGCCTCCGATCTGTGAGGCGAGCACGGGAATACCGCTGACCTGGGCCTCGGCGACTGAGCGTGCCTGGCCCTCAAACTGCGGCGTGGGCACCAGCAGGATACGCGTGTCGGCAAAAACCTGCTTCATGTCCAGCATCCACCGTCGAATGGTGACGTTGCCTAGCGCCGCCGCGCGATCCTTCAGGTCGTCGTGTTCGGAGTCGCCCAATGGCCACGACTCGACGAAGTGGAACGGAATGTCCGGGCGGTGGCGGGCGAGGTCGAAGGCGGTTTCGAGACCCTTCTCCGGCTTGGGATTGATGAAGGTGACCACCTTCCTGGAAGATTCGACCACATAGTCCGCGGCATGGATCAACGAGTGGATGACTGGCACACGCTGGCCGAAACGCGCTTCGAACCGCTCGGCGGCATATGTGGTGTTGGCAAGGAAGCTGATATTCGCGCCGCGTGGGATTGCCCAGTCGTCACGGTCGAAGCCGATGCCAAGGATATAGACCAGCGTCGGGATGCCCAATGCCGAGATGGCCTCGGCCACGCGCGGGTCCTCGCCGGCCTTCACGACGGCCACGTCGGGCTGGAAGCTGCGGCATACTGCCGGCACCTGAGATGCGGGATTCCAGTCGCGGTAAACCGGGTATCCGACGACGCTATCGCGAGGTGGACGACGGCCGAAACGGCGCTTCCACCGGTTCATGAACCCGATCGTCCCCCCCGGCATCAGCTCGGCGAGAACCGCCACCGCGTGGCCGCGCGCCGCCAGTGGACGGCAAAGCGCGTCGGTGCTTGTCAATGCGCCACCGGTCCTCTGCGGCAGGTACGCTTGGTCAACAGTGAACAGAATTCGCATGCAACGACGCCACCCCAAGAATCGACAGCCGGCACAGTCGCCCACCTCAAATGCTCGTAGATTTATGTTCGAGAAGTTTCAAGTTGATGTGAACGGAAAGCTGGCGGTGGTTCGGCAGTCGCGGCAGGGTCAATAGGCCGAGACGTTGCATTGCAACCGGCCCAGGGATGCCACCGCCGCGTTGGCGGCGCTCAAGCCGGCAAACGACGATCAGATAGTCGGGATCGACATCGTCCGTCGGGCGTTCACCTATCCCATACGCCTGATCGCGCGCAGTGGCGGCAGCGAGGCCGAGCGGGTGGAGGACGCCGGCACCTACTCGTCAGCCGTAACTCAAGAAGGATTTGAGCATGAAACTGCAAGTCGGCTTCGAGTTGATCTACGAGTGTCCGCAGCCAACGCCGATGATGCTGATGCTGAATATCCATCACACCCGCGCGCCCGATCTTGTCGTGCCGGACCTGCTGGTCACGGATCCAGGTGTCACCCTGACGCCGTATCGGGATTCGTTCGGCA
>JAVKFY010000059.1:0-26337 GCA_040223615.1 Alphaproteobacteria bacterium | reverse complement strand
TCCGGCCTCAGGGTCGGCAGCAGGATCTGCTCGACATAGGCGCGGAAGCAGGCGCCGTTGATCGGCCCGTCGAACACGCCAGGCGCGGTGAGATGATCGCAGCGCAAGGCGGCCAGGAAGGTCATGGTGCGCCAGCGGCCGTGCGGCGCGAAGCCGCGCAGGCGCTGGCCCTTGGGTCCCCAGCCGCGCAAGGGCGCCATGTTGGTCCTGACCCAGGTCTCGTCGATGAACACCAGGCGTCGCGGGTCGAGACCGCCTTGCAGCGCCTTCCAACGTTGCCGCCGGCGGGCCACGTCGGCCCGGGCCTGCTCAACCGCGAACAGCGTTTTTTTTGAACCGCAGGCCTTCGCGGCGCAGGAAGGCCCACACCGTGTTGTGCGAGACGATCACGCCACGCGCCGCCAGCTCGTCCTTCAGGCGGTGCAGCGTCAGGTGCGGCTGCGCTTGCACGCGCTGTGCGATGAAGTCGCGGTGCGGCGCCAGCAGCACCGGGCGGCGACCCCCCATCTTGTCAGGTGCCACGCTGCCGGTGCGCCGCTGGCGCTGCGACCACTTCACCACGCTCGATACCGCGACATCGAACCGCGCGGCCACCGACCGGCAGCTCTCCCCGCCGGCAACCGCGGCCACCACACGTTCACGAAGATCGTTCGAATAGGGTCGGACCATCCAAGCTGGCCTCCAACTCCAGCACCCAGCTTGAATCACAAATCAACCCGGAAGGGAATCCCCCATCGATTCAGTCAATGTCAGAAACGCTCTAACTCGGAGGCAGATCGGCCCGCCTCCCGATTGGAGGCGGGCCGGCACGACCCCCGTCGCGCGTATCTCTAGATCACAAGTCGCGCCCGCGCGCGCTCGGCTGGCCAACCTTCAATGAGGCCGGCGGCATCATGTTCGAAGCGACTGGAGGCGATGCCGGTCAGGCCGCGCGCGCCGTCGGCTTGGGCACCGAACCGCGCGCAGAATGTCGAAACAGAGACCGGACAACGCGACATCGCAACTTCAAAGCAACTGAACCCGTCACAACCGTCACGCGGCTGTCATAGTCCTTTATGCGCCACACAAGTTAACAAGACATTAGCTATGTAGATTCGTCAGATTTCGACGAAGTCGCTGCAATAGGGATTGGTCTTGCGCTCGTAGCCGAAGGTCGAGCGGTCGCCGTGGCCGGGCAGGAACACGACTTCCTCGCCCAGCGGCCAGAGCTGTTCGCGGATCGAGCGGATCAGTTGCTCGTGGTTGCCGCGCGGAAAATCACTGCGGCCGACCGAGCCCTTGAACAGCACGTCGCCGACAATCGCCAGGTTGCTCTCCGCGTTGTAGAACACGACGTGGCCCGGCGTATGGCCGGGGCAGTGTTTCACCTCGAAGGTGAGCGGCCCGACGGTGACGGTATCGCCGCCCTCCAGCCAGCGGTCCGGCGAGAAGGTGCGCGCGCCGGTAAGGCCGTACTTGGCGCCGCTGGCCGGGATCTGGTCGATCCAGAACTGGTCGTCGACGTGCGGCCCCTCGATCGGAATGCCATGCCGCTCGGCCAGCTCGGCGACGCCGCCGGCATGGTCCATATGGCCGTGCGTGACCAGGATCTTCTCCAGCGTCACGCCGTATTGCGCGACCGCGGCCTCGATATGCGCCAGGTCGCCGCCCGGGTCGACCGCCGCGCCGATCTTGGTCCCGTCGTCCCACAGCACGGTGCAGTTCTGCCGGAACGGCGTCACCGGCACGATCACCGCCTTGAGCATCGCATCTCTCCTTGATCCCGGCGCGCCTATAGCACGGCAGGGTTGACTTTGGCGACGGCGCGGCCGGATATGCGACTGATATCCTCGCCACGCCAAAGGGTTATGTGAATGTCGGTTTCCGGCCTGCGCCAGACGGCTTACGACCGCCTGGGCCAGCGCTTCTTCTACGGCTGGGTGATGCTGGTCGTCGCCGGCATCGGCATCTTCGCCTCGGGGCCGGGCCAGTCGCATACCTTCTCGGTATTCCTCGGCCCGTTGAGCCGGGAGCTCGACCTGGACCGCACTTGGCTGGCCGCCGCCTATGGCCTGGCGACGGCGGTCGCCGCCTTCGGCCTGCCGCTGGTCGGCCGCATCGTCGACAAGCGCGGTCCGCGCGACACCACGCTGGTTGTCGCGCTGCTGCTCGGCCTGGCCTGCGTCCTGTTCTCGATGGTCGGCAACGTGGTGGTGCTGGCACTGGCCTTCGTGTCGCTGAGATTCCTCGGCCAGGGCTCGCTGATGCTGAACTGCTCCAACCTGGTGGCGCAGTGGTTTCAGCGTCGGCGCGGCTTCGCCATGAGCCTGATGGGTCTGGGCTTCTCCGCCTCGATGGCGATTCACCCGCCGGCCGCGCAGTGGCTGGTTGAGAATATCGGCTGGCGCGAGGCCTGGCTGGTGCTGGCGGCCTCGACCTGGCTGCTGCTGCTGCCGGCCTTCGGGTTCTTCGTCTTCAACCGGCCCGAAGATGTCGGCCTGCGCCCCGATGGCGATGCCGCATTGGCCGCTGGCGAGACCGCGCCGGCGATCGCCGGCTTCACGCTGCACCAGGCGCTGCGCATGCGCGCCTTCTACATCGTCTGCGGCGGCATGTTCTCGATCTCGATGCTGGTGACGGCGCTGCACTTCTACCAGGTTGAAATCCTGGTCTCGCAAGGGCTGGCGCCGGAAGTGCCGGCCCGCGTGTTCCCGGTCTCGGCGCTGACCATGGTGCTGGCCATGCCGTTGATCGGGCGCATGCTGGACCGGCTGCCGACGCACTTCATCTTCGCCGGCGCGCTGTTGATCATGGCTAGCGCCCTGGTCGCGGTCACCTTCGTGCGCGACATCCCCTCGGCGATCGCCTACGCCGTGCTGTTCGGCATTCTCAACGGCACCTCGATGTCGATGTTCGGCTTTCTCTGGGCGCGCTATTTCGGACGCAAGCACCTCGGCTCGATCCAGGGCACCGGCCAGATGATCCTGGTGATCGGAGCGTCGCTGGGACCGCTGCCCTTCGGCATTGCCTACGACCTGACCGGCAGCTACGGCGAGACCCTGGTCCTGTTCGCCGCCCTGCCCGCCACACTGGCAGTCCTGGCCGCGCTGCTGCTGCGCCCGAGTACGCTGCCCGTGGACTGACGCCTACTTCGGCGCCGGCATGATCAGCGGCCATGGCGAAGCCTCGCTGCCGAACGGCACTGTCACCTCGATCAGCCGCGGCTGGTCGCTGGCCAGCGCCCGTTCCAGCGCCGGGCGCAGGGTCGCCGGCGAGTCGACCCGCTCGGCGCCGACGCCGAAGCTCTCCGCCAGCCGCATGAAATCCGGATTGGCGAGGTCGGAGCCGAGCACCCGGCCGTCGAAGTTGGTCTGCTGGTCGCGCTTCACGTTGCCATAGGCGCCGTTGTTGAAGACCAGGGTGGTCACCGCGATGTCGAATTGCGCCGCGGTCGCCAACTCCTGCACCGCGAACATGAAGCCGCCGTCGCCGCACACCGACACCACCGCCTTGTCCGGCGCCGCCACCTTGACCCCCAGCGCGGTCGGGAAGCCGAAGCCGAGCGTGCCCTGGAAGCCGGCGGTCACGTAGGTGCGCGGCGTCAGCACCGGGAAGGCGTAGAACGACGCGAAGCCGACCTGGCACAGCTCCTCCACGAAAAAGCCGTCGGCCGGCAACACGTCGCGGATCACCTCCAGGTAGGCGACCTGCGGCTGGATTTTGGCGATCTTCCGCGCCGACCTGGCACGCGCCTTGTCCAGCCGATCGGGATCCAGCGTCGGGCGCGGCCCCTTGCGGTCGACCGCCTTGGCCAATGCGGCCGCACCTTCGGCTGCATCGGCGACGACGCCGACATGCGGCTTCAGGCGAAGCATTTCGGTCGCATCGATATCGATGCGGATCAGCTTGCGCCGCTCGTCGCGGTCGACATATTGGCCCATCCCGCCCCAGCGCATGTAGGGCATCTCCATCCGCGTGCCGATGCCGATGGCGAGGTCGGTGCTGGGCCACAATTCGTAGGCGGCGGCCGAGCTCAGCCCCAACGCGTCGGTTTCCGGCACCACGCCACGGCCGCCGCGGAACGAGGTCACCGGCGCGCCGATCGCCTTGGCCAGCGCCCGCACCGCGCCCTGCGCGTGCTGCGCCCCGGAGCCGAGGAAGATCATCGGCCGCTTCGCCGCGCGGATCAGCGCCGCGGCGCGGTCGATTTCGTCCGGGTCGACCGGTGGCGGTGGCGGCGGCTCGGCCGCGTCGGGCAGGTCGACCGGCGCCGACTGCGCCATGGTGTCCCAGCACATCTCGATCGCCGCCGGACCCGGCCGGCCGCCGCGCATCTGCCGGAACGCCTCGTTGACCAGCGGCGCGGCGTCCTGCACCCGCTCGGCGCGATCGGCCCACTTGATGATGCTGCGCAAGGTGGCGCGCTGGTCGGACAGCTCATGCAGGTGGCCGCGGCCGCGGCCGAGATAGGCCGACGGCACCTGACCGGTCAGGCACAGCACCGGCGTGGACGAGCCCATCGCCGTGCACAGCGCCGCCGTGGTGTTCAGCACCCCCGGCCCCGGCACGACGGAGAACACGCCCGGCCGGCCGCTGGCCTTGGCATAGCCCATCGCCATGTAGGCGACACCCTGCTCGTGCCGGGCCGAGATCGCGCGCACCGAGTTGCCGCGCCGCGCCATGGCATCGAACATCGGATAGGTCTGCGCCCCCGGCAGACCGAAGATCGTGTCGACGCCGTTGCGCAGCGTCTGCGCGATCAACGCCTCGCCGCCGGAAATCCGTTTCGCCATGGTCCTGCCCTCCGCCTGTCGCCGCGGCCATCATAGCCGCTGGCGACGGCGTCGCCCGGACCTGATTTTCGCGGAGCAGTTGATCCGACCACCCCTATCGACGAGGCGAACGCCCGACCACCTGCGCCGGGAACATGCAGCCACGGCGACGCCGTGTGGTGGGGGATGACTGCTTGACTACAGTCTTGTCGATGGCCGGCGCCGCCGTTCGGGGACCGCGTGGGGAACCTGGCAGACGCCCCTGTCGGGATACTTCCAGGCAGAAGCCAAACGCATGGATTGTACCAGCCCTCTGTACCAGCGGAAGGCCAGAAACCTAGTTCGATCAATGACTTCAGGAAGATAGCAGCAGTTGGTGACCCCAAGGGGAATCGAAACCGGATAAGCTTGTGCCGTCCAGTCACGGCTTGTCACTTCTGGCCCGGAAATCCGGCATTCTGACGGGGTGCGATAGGGCATCAATCATACCCCGTCACGCCTCGTCCCTGCCGGTCGGGTGCCAATTCGGGTGCCATCGTTCAGGCGATGTTCTCGCCGCCGAACTCCCGCCTGAAGCCCACGGCATCGGCCTCGCCGGCGAAATAGAACTTGCTGCCGAAGTTGGCCCAGTCGCCGGCATTCGCCTCGCACCAGCGCAGCATCGCGTTGAGCCGCTGGCCGAGCCCGTCCGGCGGCGACGGCACGTCGACCTTGAAGCGGAAGTCGCGCTCATAGGCTGCGCGGCGATGGCGGGCGTGGGTCACTTTTCCGGGCCGCCTTGCTCGGCTGATGGAACCGGCGGCAACTCTACCCAGTAGGGCTCCAGACGAATGCCCATCGGGGCGTACATCAACATCCACGATTGGCCGGTTCTGGTGTCCAGCAGAAAGACCGTTTTCTCGGGCAATGGCACCGAGATCGGCTCGACCGCCAACATCGGCCCGGTAGTGAGCTGATATCTGCCATCGTCTTGGGCTGCGGACGGCGATATCGGCATGATGGTCATGCTGGCCGATCCGATCGCCGTCGCCGCTCTTGCTGCCCAACGCATCAATGCACCGCTCCTCCTGGCCGCTCCCGCTGCAGCTCGCCGATCGCGGCCAGGATTCGGCGCCAGGTCGCCACGCCGGCCAGGTCGCCACGGTCGAGCAGCGTATCCGCCCGCTGGGCCGCGTGTAGCGCCGCCTCGTCGCCGTAGAGGCGCAAGGTAGTCCCGGCGGCAAAGAACACGTCCTTCTCTTCCATGGCCACCAGCGTGGCGCAGCGAGGCCAGAATGAGAAGGGCCGGCGCTGGGCCGGCCCGTCGTCGTCGTATTGGTGGTCGGCCGCTAGATGCGCAGCACGCCGCCGGGAATGAACCGAACCCCGACCGCCTCCATCGCAGCCCCGATCGCCGTCAGGGTCGCCACCCTCATATCGGGCGCGGCGTCGACTGCCTCGGCGCGATGAACGCTCGCAGTGCCGATACCGGCCTTGTTCGCCAAGTCGGCCGCCCTCCACCGTAGGAGGGCGCGGCCGGCCCTGATCTGCGCTCCGGTGATCATGCTTCGCCTACCTGGTAGGGCTGGAACCGCTTCTCCCAATTCATCGTGTCGATTTCGTGGCCGAGGGCTTCATCGGTGATCGGTTGTTGTTGCCCCGATTCCTCCCACAACTGGCCGCACTGCTCGACGATCTCGGTCAACGCCTCTCTCCATTGGTCAGGCGAGAACGCGTCCGGCTCGTCATAGGCCAGAAAGGTCGTGGCCAACCAATGGATGTTGAACGCCCGACGTGCGACTTCGGAGCGCTCCTCCAAGCACCGCTCGACACAACGCATCGCCCAGACGTTCCCCGACTGCTTTGCCGTCCTGGCGGCTTCATCGACTTGACGCTTCAACGCAGCCGGCACTCGAATATAGATGGTCGCCGCCGGTTCGGACTCTGCAGCGGCCTCCGGCGGATCCTCGAACGGGTTGTGAAGGACTTCGACCTCTTCGCCTTCCAGCATCCACTTCTGCGCTTGCTCGGGGCTGAGAGGTGTAAATGCGTGCTCGACCCGTTCCTCCATCGCTTGCCAGGATTCGACCCAAACCTGCTTGGTCTCAACCACGTCGACGAAAAATGCGCCGCCGCGCGTTTGGTACAGGACCTCTTCGATCTCGGTGGCATCGTTTGGCTTCCAGTTGGACCGGCCCAATGGTGTCGACGTGTCCGTGTTGTAGGTCACACCGCTGATGATCTTCTTCATCCGATCGCTCCTATTGCTAGCACCTGATGGTACCTTACATGCTTGCACATCAATATCCATCACCTGCTCGCATGTCAAGTTACCTGCTTGCACATAAGGCCCGATTACATGCAAGCAAATAGGCCGGGGTGTTTTTGCCCCGGCCTATCGTTGTGAAAGCCTCGCATCGATCGACGCTTACGTCCGCGTCAGCCGCTCCCGGTTCTCGGGGTGCAGCGGTTGGACCCGGGCCATCTGCATCGCATCGCGTTCAGCCTTGATGACCGCGGCCCGGCAGGCTTGGCGGAACGTCTGTCCGGTAGAGCGCCACGGCGGCGTCATGCCGGCGTTGCGGTCGAGCAGGTCGTGCGCGCCGTAGCGCTGGCCGATCAGGTCCTCGTGGTTGATCCCGCTTCGCTCCTCCAGCCACCGAACACCGCGAGCAAGCGCCGCCGTCGTGCACAACTCGACCGGGTGTTCTTCGCTCATTGACAGTTGCGACGACGCGGCCATGACGAGTAGCAGTACCGCGTCCTGCAGGTCGGTGATCTGCCCGTCAAAATGGGCCTCCGCCTCGATCTCGCCGACCTTGTGTTCGATCGCGTCGAACTCGCGTTGGTGCCGTGCGTAGGCGGCAGCATCGCCGGCCTTGTATGCCTCCAGCGCCTGAATCTCTAGTTCGCCGCCTCGGCGGGTCAGGTCGCGCAGTTCGGCCGCGTAGTCGGTCATCGTGGTCATGCCAGCGCCCCCAGGCTCAGCCGCTCCAGATCATCGAGGAGCGTGCTGTGCAGATCGTCGTCGCAGGCGCCGTACAATTCTTGGCCCAGCCTCGCCTTGCAAATGACACCTTCCATCGTCGTCGCCGGGGTGCGCTCCATCTCGCGGCCGATGGCGTTGGCGCGGATCATCAAAGCGTTGGCGGCTGCCTCGCGCGGGGTGCCGAATACGGCGTCCGGGCCAATGACGTTCCATTGCGCCATCGCGGCCTCGTAGCGGCGCCACAGGGCAACGACTGGGTCGGCGGCGGCATCGGCACCACCGACAGCAGGAAGGACGCCAACGGCCGGCAGCGCGGCGCCAGCGGCGAGGACGGTGCGTCGGGTGATGCTGCTCATGTCCGCCTCGCGATCCAGGTCACGCGGCCGGCGATCGCGAGGTCGCGCGCCGGGATTTCGAACGACGAGTAGTGCCTGTTGTCCCGGATCACGGTCAGAACCGGCGGATCGGTGTAAGGCTGGTACTCCATCCGGCTGATCACCGGCTCGCCGTCCTCCCAGTAGACGAATACGCCGCCGGGGCTCGGGAAGCGGAACCGTTCGTCGACCAGCACGCGGTCGCCACTGTTGATGGTCGGCGCCATCGAATCGCCCTTCATTTCCACGATGTGCGATGGCAGCGCCGGGGCGTCGTCTTGCAGGTCCAGCGCGGCGATGAAGCCGCCGAGATCTGCGCGTCGGGTAGATGTCATGTCGGGTCTCCCCAGGAAAGGCCTAGGGAGGCGCTTGCGGACGCACGCTGACAGGGTAGGTTTGGCATAGCCGCGATGGCCTCCCATAAGGCGGTTGCGGTTAGGCCGCGTGGGGTGCGTCAACACCTCGCGCGGCCGATCTATTAGGCACCGCTCAGGCGGTTACGTCAATCGCTCGGCGCTGCGCCTGGCGTGCGCCGCGGTCAAGTTCTCGCGGTGCTGTCTGGTATACTCAGCCAATGAGGACCTGCAACAACGCCTGCATCGGCGTCGTCACGCCCGTAGTCATTTTGATGTGGTTGGCGACGGCATACGGCCTCACCTAGAACGGCAAGTCTGCCTCGACCATCGCCTCGAAGTCGTCCTCGGGCACAGCGGCGAGCTTCTGCCACTTCGAGGATTGGTCGCGGCTGATGCCGAGGTCGCCGAGTGTCGGAGGGACATTGAGCTCTGTCGTAGCAACCGACCGAGCACGCATTGCGTCACCGCCGTTGCGCTTATCCATGCCCACGAGCAGCTGCCCGGCCTTGCGCTCCGCCCGCAGCCTGATCTCGCAAGCCTCGGCGACGTTGGCGACGCGGACAGCCTGGACCTGCTGGTCCTTCGACATGCCCGTTGACCTGCTTCAGCAACTCGCCGGCGCGGCGCAGGGCGTTTGGATCGGGCGTCATGATCGACCGCCGCATAGTCGTGATTCGCGCCGGGCGCCGAGCGCATGGCCGCCGGCAAACCGTTATCCAGCTCTGTGGGTAACCGCAAAAATCGACAAAAATACAGACGCTTACAACGATCTACGCTGTGGATAAGGCTGTGAGTGCACCACGATAGACGACGCGGCCCCGCCAATGTGTTCCATTAGCGGTCTGTCGCACCAGCATCTCTGACTGCGGCAGTGGCTCCCCGGCGGGCGGGTCGTCCCGAGGTGTTAGCGCACCGATGACGGGCGGCCCGCCACGCGGGGGATAGTTGCACGAGCGCAGCGTAACAGGATGCGGAATCCGCACAAAGAGTTCTGTTGCCGGTTCTCGTGCGCATTCGAGCAAAGGAGATGACCATGGCTCGAAACGAAAAGACCGGCGGTGACGTCGGCCGTATCGCCAGCAAAGGCCTGCGTACCGGTAAGTTGACGACAACCGAGATCAAAAAGGTCTCGGCTTCGGCCCTCACGCAACGGCCGGACAAGGGCGGCAGCGGCAAGGGTGGCAAGAAGCGATAGGCGCTTGGCCGTGAAGTGGAATGGCCTCGGCGGATCTGGCTGCCGGGGCCATTTGCCTTCGAATCGACGGGTCTGTCACGTCAGTGCACAACCCGACCGCTGCTATCCTCCAGGCCGGCGTCGGCGATGATCTTGCGCGCCCGGGCCAGGTCTGATGGCAGGATGTCGACGCTACGCCGGCATTCCTCGGCTAGTTCGGCGAGGCTGCCGCAAATCCTGGCGATGCCAGCGACGGTCGCGAAAGCGGTGGCGATCTCGTCAGGATTGAGGCCGATGGGCGACGTTTTCACCGGCCGACGACGACCGGCGCGTTCCGTACCGAATAGTAGCCGCCCGGCTACGTGTCTCCGGCGCTCTCAGGCTCAGGCCCGAGTACGTCAAGGAACGGCGACTTGATACCCAAGCGTCGATCGAGAGCGGCTATTCGGGCGCGGGTAAGCCGCTCAGTCTTTTGCGTCCCTGCTTCGACGACAACGACGCTCGAATCGGATCGGGAAATCCGCGTCACGTTGCGGGGGGCGCTGGAAGCAACGACTCCCTCCTGAACCTTGCACCCGTTGCTCCGAGCCCAGTTCAGGTAGGCAGCGAAGGTTGGCAGCTGCCGCGACTCGTTCGCCATCGGCTAGAGCCGACTAGGCGCAGCTTGCGAGTTCGATACTTGGAACAGCCTCGCGCGCGGGATAGCGCTTTACGGTGGAGGAGCATTCCTCCCACATTTCGAAGAATTGACGCGGGGCAGGCGGAACCCCGGCGAAGGGCTCTCCTCGGATCTCGATCGAGGCTTCGTACTCTGCCTCAAATGCGATGTGAAAACGCTCGGTAACGTCCTCAAAGGATTCGCCCTGCGCGCCAATGTCATACTCAAGGCATTGTGCAACCAGCATCTCCCCTTCGCTGTACACAACCACGCGCACCGTAGGATAGGTCTCCGACATCGTCCCGCTCACATCAGCTTCTTGCCTATTATATCTCGTCATTGACTACAGAAAGCTAAATGAAGTCAACGGATTCGCTCTTGGTCCTATAACGTCCAATCCACCGCTAGGTTTCCTGACGACGCGTCTATCTCAAGTTTGAAGGTGGACCGTCCGGACGCAAGCCCACTCAGGATCGCCCTTGGAGGCCTTGCACCAAGCCTATGGCTAGCGCCGCCGTGCCCTCACCCGTCGATGCTCGTGGGAGGACACTGAGTCCGACGCGACCAGCGCCGCGTCGGGCCGGTAGCACAGCGCCGCCAGGTCGGCGTCGGTCGGCGCCTGGTCGCCGACTTCCTCGGCGCTCAGGGCCTCCAGCGGCTTCGCCCGGGCATCATCCGGCGTTGCACATGTCGGCTGACCGGAAACCGGACCGTGCCCTAAGGCCATCTCTATTCTCCTTGCGGCCGCTGCGCGCGAAGCGCTTTCTTGGCCTCGATCTTGTCGACAACATCCGGCGCCAGCGCGGCCTTCTGCTCGTCGGTCAGGACGTCGTAGACCGCCTCCAGGGCATCCGGGATCTCCGCGCGGGCCCGCGCCATCTGTCGCTCCCAGACAAACCGCGCGCGGCCGGTGGCCTCCCATCGGTTCCAGCCGTCGATGATGTTCTGCTTATCGCGAGCGCTGTACGGCTTGCCGGTGGGGCGGGGGCCGACGTCATCCAGGGTGTAGGTCGTCATGATCAGGCCCTCAGACCGAATAGCAGGAAGGTGCCGGACTCGATGTTGCCTGAGCTGAATAAGAACCGGATCGCGTCGACGTCCGCCGTGGCCATTCTGGCGCCAGCGCCGAGCTGGAACATCGCATCGCCGCCGGAGTCGATGACGTCACAGAACCACCGGGCCCGCTTGTAGAGCGCGGTACCCAGCGGATTGCTCAGGGTTAGTTCGCCATTCAGGCCCTCGCCGGTATCGGAGCCGACGATGTTCGCGAGGACCATCACGCCCGCGGAGTTCGAGTCGCTTTCGGTAAGCGCGTCGCCGGCTGTCAGCCGGATCGTCGTGTAGTCATAGTCGCCGGCCGAGCTGTCGTAATTCGACCCGTTGTCGGTCGAGGTCAGCATCTGCAGAATCACGTTGTCTGTCGCCGGCACGACGTCGATCATCACCACCTTGAACGCCAGGTAGGTGCTGTCGAGCAGGCCCTCGAAGTCGATCGTCGCGGAGTTGCTCGCCTCCTGCTTGTCGAGCAGGACCCAGCCGGCCTCCTCGGCCGGATTGTCGCACCAGATGTCGCGCGTCCCGGCGCCCCAGTTCACCGCCGCGCCGCCGTTCGACGACACCAGGATGGTGTCGCGCGACAGCGTGTCCGGGCTGGCGTCCGTGACCGTGCCGCGGCCGCCCTCGAAGTCGACCCCGTCGCTCACGAAGTACCGGCAGCTATTGCCATCGCCGACGCCAGCCACGAACGACCGGAAGCCGGTCGAGGCCCCTGCCAGGTTGTAGGTCCCGGTGCCGGTCGTGGTCGTGGTCTCCTTGCACCGGTCGGCTTGCTTCAGTGTCATGCGCGTTTACTCCATCTCGGCGATGCCGTGTCGTCGCGACGCTGCTATTCGCGGGCGATTTCAGGTCCGGCCGACGGCCCACGGCGCCGGCGGTAGGTCGGCCAGGTCAAGCGATCGCCTCCACGGGTCGTGCCGGTCCCTCTAGCAGCGTCATCAGCTCGGCGTCGGCGCCGTCAGCATCGAGGGGCCAGGCATGTCGGCGACTTTGCGGCAGCGCCAGGACGGCGGCGCAGGCGTCGCGAGCGATGCTGTGCAGTTCAGCGGCGATGTCGGCGGCGGCCGGCTCGGTGCGGGCCAGACGATGCGCCTCGGCATAGCGCCAGGTGGTCGTCGCGGCGATCGAGATGGCGCCGGCGTCGAGGATCGGCAGATACACGCCCAGGCCGATCAGCCGGTCGCGGATCCGGCAGAACATGGCCTTCGCCGGTTCCGGGACGTGAGAAGGAATGTGGGCGGCCTCAGTCATCGTCGAAGTACCCCTGGCCGTCCTCGGCCGGCTCGGCGTCGGCGCCATCAGCAGGAGGCCGCGGTGGTGCCACCACGCCAAGCCGGGCGCGGCCGGCCGGATCGAATCCGAGTTCGCTTCCGAGCGCGCGCCACTGCCCTAGCCGGGCCGCGGTCATCCGGCCGACGCCGCGCGAGAGTTCGGCGGACAAGGCGCACCAGGCGGCAAGCTTCAAGCTATCGGCGCCCGTCAACCACCACGCGATCGCCGCCTGTTCATCCCAGAACTTCGCGGCTCGGGTACCTAGCCAGGTCGGCCTGATCGGTGCGCCGGCGGCAGTGGGCTCGGATGTGCGGGCGCGGTGTCGAGTGACGTTCAACGTGCCCTCAACCAGGTGAAGCGCGGTCGCCTTCGGTTTCTGGCCTCGCGTCGCCATCAGCAGCCCGCGATTTCAATGTGCAATCGCGCAAATGAGTGACCGGCAGCGCCCCTAGGTCCGGCGAGCTGGCGACTTTGGAAGGCCCCCGTATGGGGTGCGGCTGACCGACGATCGGGTCGCGGGCTGATGCATTCCCGCCGCCCAATCGCCGGCCCTCCCGCAGATGGTCGCGACCATGTAGCCGCGGCGCCAACGGCGGGCTGGAGACGCCCCACCGCCGACTTCGTGCCGGGCGAAGTGGCCCGGATCATCTCGTGTCTCCGTCGACGCCAAAGCTCGGCGACGTCGTGTCAGCCTCCGGCTCGGCATCGGCCGCGAGGAAGTGACCATCGAGCGCAACATCGCCGCACAGGCCATGCGTCGCGACGATCTGGCCCAACGTCCATATCGCCAGCTCACGCGAGGCGTAGCGGCGCTGGAACCGCCGTCCGGTCGCGGTGTCGACGATGCCGACCAGGCCGTCCTTGGTGTCGAGCCCGAAGCGCACCGCGTCACTCCCGCGCCGCCAGTGCGATGTAGGGACTCTGCGTCGTGTTGGAGTTCTTCGGGGTAATCGGCGTGCGCCAGGCCGGGCCGCCGTCGACGCGATATCGGAATTTGAACAGCGTCTCGTCCTCGACGAACTGCGCATGGATCGACGAGACGAACTCCGGCGCCTGCTCGCCGATCAGATAGGCGCTGGGGTCCATCAGGATGAGGTCACCGGCGCTGCCGATCGACGGGTTGTATTCGGTTTCAAAGTAGGGCCGGCCCAGCAGCCGGGCGCCATCGGGGCCGTACGTCAGCAGTTGCGCAACGCTGGTGCCGCTGGAGATGGTCAGGCCCTGCAGTTGGCGTTCGACGCCCGGCGCGGCGAGCCAGATCGCGGTTCGGCGCGATGGTGCCCAAAGCCTTTCCCACATGCCCTCGACGTTGGCCGTGACCACCGTACCGGCAGCTTGGCCGGACTCCGCCGCTACCGAGATCAACGCATCGCTGTTGAGTAAGCCCAGCGGCCGGTCCGTGCCGCTCCCGTTGATGATTGCGTCCTCGATCTCGAATGCGGCCTCCAGGCCGAAGATCCGGCGCAGCCAGGCGCCAAGCGCCGGCACGTCCTGGACCAACTCGTTGGTCGCGTAGATCAAGGCCAGCAGCTTCCGCAGCTCCAGCTCGACGAGACGGAACTGCGGCTTGCTGGCGGTCGGCGCCACGCCCTCAGCGGACATCCAGTAAGTGCGCGCGGCGCCGTGGCGGGAGCCGGTCGCGCGGCTGGTTTCGTCGATCGCAGGCAGCTTCAGCCGCTCCGTGACCATCGGCTGTCGATCGCACAACCGCAAAAGCCGTGACGTGTCGTAAACCGCCATCCACAAGTCGCTGGCGTACTGGTCCGGCACCGCGAAGCCGCCGGCGGAAGGTATCGCCGAGCCGGCGCCGGTGGCGGCGCCGAGCACAAGGCGGTGGTCCTTCAGCCCGGCATCGGTGCGCGCGAAATTGACGACGGCGACCGCGAACTCGCCGAGGCTGTTGAAGCCCTTCGGGATGCTGAACATCTCGGCGGCGGCGTCGTATTCCGCCTCCCGGCGCGAGATCACCTCGCCAAGCGCGGCCATGACAGCGGAGCTCACCGGGTGCGGTTCGTGGCCAGCGTCAAGTTGTTCGCGGGCCAAGTCGGCGACCTTGGCCTTGGCGCGTTTTAGGTGCTTCAGGTCGGAGACGATGCGGTCGACTTGGTTCATATTCAACGCTCCAGAAAGCCGAGGTCGCGGATGCGGCGGACCCAATGGGATAGGTCGCTGTCGGGCATGGCCAACGTGCCCGGCAACCCGGCGCTGGCGTTTGGCAGCAAGGCGTGCGTGGTTTGAAAGCTGCAGGCGTCGGCGTACTCGGCGCGCACGCTCTGCTCGCCGGCGATGGCGCGGCTCAACTCTTCGGCAGCAGCGACGAGGCGCTGGACGGCTAGGCGATGCCGGGGCACCAGCGCGGCAGCCAGGCGCCGCGCCTCGCGCCGCCGCGCCTTCTCGTAGGTGTCGACCGCGGCGAGCCACGCCTTGCGAGCGGCGGGGAGTTCGATGTCGGCGAAGTCTTCGACCCGGCGCTGCAAGGCGCGGTCCGTCAAGTCGGCGAACGGCTCGGCGCGCGCGATGATTAGCGCGTGCTTTTCGCGATCGCTGTCGCCCTTGACCAGGCGGCGGGCAAGCTGTGCGGATCGAAGCGCCTCACCCTTGGCCTCAACTTCGCGCCAGCGCGCGGCGGCGGCACGGTGGGCGGCGTCGGCTCCCGCGTAGCTGTCCGGCGCCGGCGCCGGCTCAACCACCGTCAACGCGGTGCCGGTCGGCTGCTGTTCGGTCTCAGCTGTGCTCAACATGACGCCTTCCTACCGCCCATCGCCGGCGACGTCGTCGTCTTGTGAAATGGAAAATTGATCCGCTTCACAATCAGCCAAGATGGTCATGATCCGGCGCCAGGTTCGCGGCACCGGCCCATGCTTCAATGCCCGCCATAGCTGGCCCTTCGGCCAGCCATCCAAGTGCGGCGGGCATGTGCTGGCGTGCCCGTCTCGCTGCCAGTCGCGGCGCTCGTAGTCGTTCAGGTGTTCTAGGAAACGCTCGGCAGCCGGGCGCGGTCCGGCCAGGTGGCTGAGGTAGCTTCGGCAGTACCGGCGGATCGCCGCGTCACGCTCCCGGCGCTGCTGTTGCCGTTCCCACCGTGCCAGCGCGTCCGGGTCCAGCGCCGCCGCAACCGCCTCGCGTTCGTCGTCGGCCAGCTCCTCGCCGGCGAGGAGCTTGGCCTTCAACGTGTGGAAGGGCGCGGTCACCGTGGGCTAGTCCACGTCAACTAACTCAGGAGGAAGGACCCGCAGCGCCCCGCGGTTTCGGTAGGTTGAAAACAATGGCGGCCGCCACGGGGTGCGGGTCAGCATCCGACGTCCTCGCCATCGTCCGGGTCGTCGGCCGCTATCTCGTCGGCCAGGTCGGCCAGCATGTCGCTGACCTGCGCCTCACCGTGGCGGGCCACCAACGCCGACAAGGTGTAGCGGAGCATGGCGCCCACCAGCGGCTGCAGGTCGAGGCCGTGGTCGACGGACCAGCGCTTGGCCAGGTTCTCGACCGTCGTGTCGGCCAAGGCGGTGAGGGCTTGGGCGTCAGGGCCGGGCACAGCACCCTCCAAGACAGAGCCCTTCATCTGCGCCGTGGTAAGAACTTCTTAAGAGGCGCCTACACTTTTGAAGGCAGATTTGCGTTTCAGCGCGGTACATCTGCCTACACTTTTGAAGGCAGATTTTGTCCATCTGCCTACACATCTTTAGGCAGCCCTGCCTCGTGATCTGTAGGCAGATTTTCGAATTGTCGGCCGTTTGGTACGGCGTCCTTCCCGTTCGTCGGCTTGCGCTCAGGCCATGGTTTCAACTTGTCGTTGCGGTAGTAGCGCCATCGATCGGTGGCCGGTTCGCCGTCATGGCTGGGTAGCCATGTCAGCGAATAGGTGATGGCCACCCGTCGGCCGCCGCGCGCGCAGTCGATCAGGCCTAAGCGCTCGGCGTCGTCGATGGCCTTGGTGATCAGTCCGGGGCTGCAACCAACCTGTACAAGCTGGCGGTGTGGCGCTTTGAGTTTGCCGTTATTCGTGCCGCCGTGCTGCATCAGCTCGACGAGCAGGAAGTCGACCAGGCGGCGGGTGTTCATGTTGGCGGAGCGCCAGGCGTCGCTTTTCATCATCTCCAGCGTGAGCCACACCCAGGGCGCGCCCTTAGGTGGTGCGTTGCGCTTCTCGCCGCCCGTACTCATGTCCGGCCCTCGCTCAGCACGTCGAGCCAGTCGTCGCCGGGTCGGTCCGGGATGGCGACCACCACCTCGACGTCGGGCCGGTCGCGGGCAATGCGCTTGGCCAGGGCATAGGCGGCGGCCTGGCCGGTAAAGCTGGCATCGCAATCGCCGAAGATGTGCAACCGCATGATGCCGGCCGGCGGTTCGAACTTCTCCAGCCCGTTCGCCGTCAGGCCGGCCCATGTCGGCACGCTGAACAGCTCGTGGCAGGCGATAGCCGTCTCGATGCCCTCGGCGACGCCGAGTTCGTCGGTCGGCGCCGACAGGCGCACCGCACCGCCGTTGATTGTTTCGACGGCCGGCAGGATCTTCTTGCGGGGATCGATCGGCGCCAGGTAGGTACGGTGCGCCGACTGCAGGCTGCCGTCGGGCCCGATGACCGGCGCGACCATCGCCGGGAAGTAGCCGACCCGGCGGCCGTTCTCGTCGTGATACGCAAGGTCGCGATGCCCGAGCAGCACGTCGGGCACCGTGCGCAAGCCGCGGCTGGCGAGGTAGTCAACCACCAGGTCGCGGCAGTCGGCGCCGGCGATGGTGCGCTCGATGTTGGCGAGGCGGCCGGCTCCAGCATCGTGAACACGTTCACGCTTCGCCGCCGGCTTCGGATCATCGGTGCCGACGATCTTGTCGATCTCGGCGCAGGCGGTGGCATAGTCTCAGCCGTTGAGCTTCTGCACCAGCAGCAGGCCGGGTCCGGGTCCGCACCGGTTGCAGTAGTAGGAACCGCTGCCGTCACGGTCATCGAAGCGGAAGCGGTCGCGCCCGCCGCACAGTGGGCAGGGGCCGTGCCGGTTGACCAGGAAGCTGGCCGCGATGCCGAGGCGCGGCAGGATAGTCGGCCAGCGGCCGCGGGCGCGGTCGACGGTCCTCATGCCGCGCCCCGCTGCGCTCTGGCGAAGGCGCGGAGCCGGGCCCGCACCCAAGCCCGCGTCGCGTCGTCGGGCTCAACCCGGGTTGTCCAGCGCCGATCCGGCCAGCGCCCGAACTTCGTCTTGAACTTGTGTGCGGCCCAGCCGGCCTTATAGCCGCGCTCGTCGGCGATGCTGAGCAACATGCCCTGGAACCGGCGCTGGACCGCGAGGTCGTGCACCTGGCCCTGCACCTGGCCGCGCGCGTCGACGCGCCCCAGCTCTCCGTCGGCGACGTCAACCTCCGCCGGCTTGGTCACCGGGCGCCAGCCGCACGACGTGCAGGGCCGGCCCGCCAGCCGGATAGCGTGGCACTCCGGGCACTTCGTCAGTCCGCCGCCGTCACCGCCCTTGCGCCTCGCCTGGGCCGTATTCTCGGCGCGCTGGTCGGTCTCAAGCGTCCAGGCGATCGGATCGTCGGGCAGGCCATGCCGGAACACGGCGCCGGCATGGTCGAGCACCACAGCGTCGACCTTGCCCTCGGCGGGCCGCAGGGCCCGGCCGATCATCTGCCGGTACAAGCCCAGACTCCGAGTCGGCCGCGCCAGGATCAGGCAGCTGATCGCAGGGCAGTCGAAGCCCTCCGTCAACACGCTGCAGTTGGTGACCACCTGCACCGCGCCGGCGGCGAGACGGGCCAACGTCTCGTTGCGTTCGTCGGTCGGCGTGCTGCCGTCCAGGTGCTCGGCCCAGATGCCGGCGCGCCGGAACTCGTCGCGAAGGTGAACCGAGTGCTGCACACCGGAGGCGAACACCACCGCGCGCCGGCCTTCGCCGAGCCTGTGATAGTGCTCAACCACATCGCCCACGAGCTGCGGCCGGTCCATCGCGCGCTCGAGCTGGCCCGGCGCATAGTCGCCGCGCGCGACTCGCACACCAGTCAGGTCCGGGTCGGTCGGCGCGTAGAGCCGGGCCGGCACCAGGTAGCCGGCGGCGATCAGGTCGCGGACCTGAGCGACCTCGACCATCGCGTCGAACAGGTTGCCGAGCCCGCGCCCGTCGCCGCGGCAGGGCGTCGCCGTCAGGCCCAGCACCACGGCGCCGGGATAGGCGCCGACGATCTGCTGGTACGTCCGCGCGCGGGCATGGTGCGCCTCGTCGACAATCACTAGGTCGGCGTCCGGCAGGTCGATGGTCGTGCTACGAACAGCTCGGGCGTGCACGGTCTGGACGCTGCCGATCTGGACGCGCTCACCGAGCCGCATCGGGAAGCCGGCCATGAGGATCCCGTGGTCGACGCCTTGGGCGTAGAGCTTCGCGCTGGTCTGCTGCACCAGCTCCAGCCGGTGCACCAGGATCAGGACGCGCTCGCCCCGGTCAACGGCCTGGCGCGCGACCGCCGCCAGCATCACCGTCTTGCCGGCGCCAGTCGGCGCGACCACCAGCACGCGCCGGCGGCCGGCGGCGACCTCGGCGTCTATGCGCGCGATGCCGTCGACCTGATACGGCCGCAGGGTCGGATGTTGCGCGAGGGCGGTGCGGGTGCTATCTGAACGGTGCCGACCATCCAGATAGTGACTTTGCCGCGGCCCGCCCTCGACCGGCGGGCCGTCGTGCATTCAAGCGGCCTCGCCCTCGCCGGCCACGATTCGGCGCCACTTCACCCCAGGAACACGCAGCAGCCGCCCGAAGCTGAGCGTCGGAATCTCGCCGCGCTTCGCCGCTTCATAGGCGCCGTTGCGCGACAGCCCAACCATCGCGCCTGCCTCGGGGATCGAATACGTCAACGGCTCGTGCTGACCGTCGGCCATTTCAGCCATCCGCACCTCCAATCAATGTGCACGGGAAAGTACGTGCTGAAATTCTGATACCATGCCGTCTTTTTTTATTGCAAGTGATTTCAAGTGCGTTTATTATTGCACGCGGTAAATTGATTGGCGGGAAGATCTAGATGCCGAAGGAAAAGCCACGCGGACGCGGACGGCCGCCGCTGAACCCAGCGGAGCGCCGTCGCAACAACGTCACTATCCGAATGCGCGACGCCCTAAAGGATCAGTTGCAGGCCGATGCCAATGCCAACGGGCGTTCGCTCAGTGAGGAAATCGAAGTACGCCTAGAAGCCAGTTTCGGCGCGGACGACACTGCGGTCGGCGGCGCAATCGAGATTATCGCGCGCGTCATGCGAGAGACCGGCCAACATGCCGGTTTCACCGTCGATCGCACTCTAGAAGGCGCGAGCGAATGGTATCTCGACCCGTTCGCGTTCGATCAGGCCGCTCAGGGCGTGCACCAAGTGATCGAGGCGCTGCGGCCGCCGGGCAAGATCGTGCCGCCGAAGTTCCCGAAGACGCCGAAGGGCAGCGATGCTCCGGACCTCAACGGCATCTATCAGACGCTCGGCGTCGGCTTCGCCAACGGCGCCATCAGGGCAATCGCGCATCCTGACGAATCGTCCGGCGGCGAGCTTCAGCGCTGGGGTGTGCGGATACGCGCCAAGCTGGGCCGGTTCGCCGACAACCTCATCGCGAAGGAGGACAAGAAGAATGGCTGACGGCACAATCACCCGCCGCGGCAAATCGAGCTGGCGGCTCAAGTACGATCTGCCGCGCGACCCCGAGACCGGCAAGCGACGCATCGTCTACGTCACAGTAAAAGGCAAGCGCGCCGACGCCGCCGCCGAGCTGCGCCGCCGCCTGACGACACTGGACAAGGGCATCCATGTCGACCCGTCCAAGATCACGGTCGGCGAGTACATCGACGATTGGCTGGACAGCACCGCGCCGAAGACGGTGGCGCCGGCCGCCCTGGAGCGCTACCGCAGTCTCGCCCGAAATCAGGTCAAGCCACACCTGGGCAGTATCCCGCTCCAGAAGCTCCGCCCGGCCGATGTCGACCGCTGGCTACAGGCCCTCGGGAAGCCGCGCCAGGACGTGCCGAAGGGCGGCAAGGCCCAGATCAGCAGCCGCAGCATCCGGGCCGCGCATGGCGTCCTGGGGGCCGCCCTGGCCCATGCCGCCGCTGTCGAGCTGGTCGAGCGCAACGTCGCCAGGATTATCAAGCCGCCGAAGTTGGTACGGCAGGAGATGGTGATCCTGACCGACGGCCAAATCGGCGACGTGCTGGAGCGGATGCGCGACCATCCGTCGCTCTATCCGATTGTCGCGCTCGCCATCGGCACCGGCGCCCGGCGCGGCGAGATTGCCGGGCTGCGCTGGTCCGATCTCGACCTCGACCGCAACACCGGCGGCAGCATGACCATCGAGCGCTCCATCGAGCAGACGCAGCGCGACGGGCTGCGGGTCAAGCAGCCGAAGACGGCCGCCGGCCGCCGCACGATCAGCCTGCCGCAGTTCGCCGCTGATGCGCTCCGGCAGCACCGCCTAGAGCAACGCAAGTTGCGCCTCGCGCTCGGTGTCGGCGCCCTGCCAGCCGATGCTTGGGTGTTCGGCGACCACGAAGGCAACCTGCCGAACCCGTACAGCATCACCGACCGCTGGCGCGACGCGGTAAAGAACCGGAAGCTGCCCAAGGTAACGTTCCATGCGTTCCGGCATACGCACGCGTCAGCGCTCATCGCCGCCGGTCTGGACGTGGTTTCAGTGAGCCGTCGCCTAGGTCACGCCAGCCCGGCCCTGACGCTTTCGGTCTACTCGCACCTCTTCGTCAACAACGACGATGCCGCAGCGCGCGCTATCGACGCAGTGCTCGGCCCCAGCTAATCCCCAGCAGAGCAATGCGCTTACGCCTCGCCCTTCTTCAGCATCGGTGAAGGTTTCGACATCATGAGCGGCGTCTCGGCTGCGCTACTCACCGTTGTGACCACTGTCGATGCGGTCGCAGAGACAGCCGCAACATTCGGCCGCGCCCCCGTCGGGCGAGCCACTGGCGCAACGCTTTCGATCATCCGCCGCACGCCCCAGTAGAGGCATTTCACGCGTAGCTCGATACCGCTAGCGGTTTGGAACAGCGTCGGCTTGTCCCATTCGGTAGGCCAGGCGGGGTTGAGCTCGATTGCTTCCAGCTCAGCTTCCGTCCTGGGATTCTTGATGACCTTGACGTCCGAATAACCGCCGCCGGGCTCCATGCCCAGAGCGTGCGTCAGCGGGTTTCTGTACTGCTTCCAGAGAATGTCGGCCGCGACATTTGGTTGTGGCCCTCCCGCCGGCTCATTCGCCCATGGGTAGTGATCAATGAGCAGGTTCTTGAATAGCTCACCTTTGCCCGTGAGTGATGACGGATAGAGCCGAGTCGAGACACCGCTCACCACGGCAAGCAGCAGATCGACCACTGAATAATTGCAGCCTGCCTCAAGATCGCCCAACGGCAGGCGCATCATCACATGCGCGTCCGCTAGGCGGTCGTTGATTTGCTTCTGCTCCGCGCAACCAGGAAGCGCGGTGATCTCGTGAAATGCCATATTGGGCTCCTATACGGGGCCCCCCAAGGTGCGTGAACCTACATTGTCCCGACCGCAAGTGAAAGGCCGCCAGCGACCGGACCCGACTCCGAATAAGCAGACCGGACACCCCGTCGCAGCGCCCAGAAAGCGCGCGGTGCCAATCGGGTGCCAATTCAGGCCCAAGCGGCGTGCATGAGCCCAGATTTCTGCGGAATATGTGGTGACCCCAAGGGGAATCGAACCCCTGTTTTCGGCGTGAGAGGCCGACGTCCTGGACCGCTAGACGATGGGGCCAACGGCTGACGAGGCGCGAGGTTTAGACGACCACGGCATCGCCGGTCAAGGGGCTTGCCGGTCCGGGCGCGATCCAGGAGATGTTCGGGGGCTACTGGGGCGCCTGGTGCGCGGCCGCCGCGATCGCAATGGCGCGGTCGACGTCGGCCGGGTCGGTGTTGAAGGCGCAGACCAGCCGGTGCACGTCCGACCCCGAGGTCGGCCAGCCGTGGAAGCCGACGCCGCCGTCGAGCATCCCCTGCGCGACCTTTTCGGACAGCGCCACGAACACCTCGTTGATCTGCAACGGATGGGCCAGCCGGGCGCCGGCCTGCGCCACCAGTCCGTCGCCGAGCCGGCGCGCCATGGCGTTGGCGTGCGCCGCGTTGGCCCGCCACACCGCCTCGTCGCAATAGGCGACGAGCTGGGCCGAGATCAGCCGCATCTTGGAGAGCAGGTGCCCGGCCCGCTTGCGCCGGTAGGCGAAGTCGCCGGCCGTGCCGGGATCGAAGAACACCACCGCTTCCGCCGCCCAGGCACCGTTCTTGGTGGCGCCGAAGCTGAGCACGTCGATGCCGGCCTTCCAGGTCAGCTCCGCCGGCGTACAGCCCAGCGCCGCGACCGCGTTGGCGAAGCGCGCGCCGTCCATGTGCACGGCCAGGCCGTAGCGGTGCGCCACCTCGGCAAGCGCACAGACCTGGTCCAGCTCGTAGACCGTGCCGCACTCGGTCGCCTGGGTCAGGCTGATCGCCGCCGGCTGTGCATGGTGCACGCCGCCGATCGCCGCCGCCGCCAGGGTCTCGGCCAGCGCCTCGACCGGGATACGGCCGTCCGGCCCGTCCAGCAGGCCGAGCTTGGCACCGCCGGAGTAGAATTCCGGCGCGCCGCACTCGTCCTCCTCGATATGCGCGAAACGATGGCAGTAGACCTTGCCATAGGGCGGCGCCAGCACCGACAGCGCCAGCGCATTGGCCGCCGTCCCGGTCGCCACTGGAAAGGCCGCGACCTCGCGCTCGAACAGGTCGTTCAGCGCGGCTTGCGCCTTCGCGGTCCATGGATCGTCGCCATAGGCCACCGCCGCGCCCGCGTTGGCGTCGTGCAACGCTCGCATCACCGCCTCGCAGGCGCCGGCGGCATTGTCGCTATGGAAGTTCATGGCTTCTCCCAGGTCAGTTCGAGCGGTGCGAACCCGCCGTCGGCCGGTTGCCAGGCGGTGATCGCCTCGCCGGCGACGATCAGCCACACCAGGTCAGGGTCCCAGGCCCGCGCGGCGTCGGTCGCGGAAGGCCGGGCCACGCCGGTCGGGTGGCTGTGATAGACGCCGATCACGGCACGCTCGGTGCCGCGCAAAGTCTTGTACCAGTGCAACAGGGCCGCCGGATCGATCTCGAATTCGCGGGCCGGGTTGTCGGCGACGTTGTCGCAGGCCACCAGCTGGTCGGCGGCCCAGCCGTTGGTCCGGCCCAGGATCAACCCGCAGGCCTCGGCTGGATGCGCCGCGTCGGCCGCCGCTATCAGTTCGGCGCGCCACGCGTCCGGCAGGCTGATCACCGGGCGGGCTCCAGCGTCAGTTGCCGGACCAGCTTGCCAGTGCTCAGGTCGACCACCTGCAGCACGTCCTGGCCGTCGATGCGCAGGTGCAGCAGCACGCGGTCGTCGGCCAGGTCGGTGCGCACCAGCTCCGCGCCGGGCGGCAGCGCGTGACTGTGCGGCGCGGCGGCGGAGCGGTCGGTCATCCGCTTGGATGTGCGCGCCATGCCCCAGACCAGCAGCACCATGCCGATCACGATCAGCCCGGTCAGCACCGCGACGACGACCTTGAGCGCGCGGGTGTTCTGGGTCCAGTCTGAGTCCATGGGCGATCCGGAAGTTGCCGAGCGGCTGACTATAATGGTTCTGCACGACGCCGCCGGCCAGCGCCTCGACGTGTTCCTGGCCGCCGGCGCCGCCGACCTGTCGCGCAGCCGCCTGAAGGCGCTGATCGAGGCCGGGCACGTCGCCATCGGCGAGCGCACGGTTACCGACCCGGCCTATCGGGTCAAGCCGGACGAGGCGGTGGTGCTGAGTGTGCCGCCGCCGGTCGACGCGACGCCGAAGGCGCAGGCGATCCCGCTGGCCATCGTGTTCGAGGACGAATACCTGATCGTGGTCGACAAGCCGCCGGGCCTGGTCGTGCACCCCGCCCCCGGCAACCCCGACCGTACCCTGGTCAACGCCCTGCTGGCGCATTGCGGCGACAGCTTGCTCGGCATCGGCGGCGAGCGCCGGCCCGGCATCGTGCACCGGCTGGACAAGGACACCTCCGGGCTGCTGGTCGCGGCCAAGACCGAGCTGGCGCACCGCGGCCTGGCCGAGCTGTTCGCCGCGCACGATATCGAGCGCGCCTACCGTGCCATCGTCTGGGGCAAACCGCGCCCGGGCGCCGGCACGGTCGACGGTGCCATCGGCCGCGACCCGCGCAACCGCAAGCGCATGGCCATCGTCAGCCGCAACGGCAAGCCGGCGCGAACTCATTACCGGACGTTGCAGGATCTCGCCGTGGCGGCCCTGGTCGAATGCCGGCTGGAAACCGGCCGCACGCATCAGATCCGCGTTCACATGTCCTCGATCGGCTGCCCGGTGGTGGGCGACCCGCTCTATGGCCGCCCGCCACGCCGGCTGAAGCCAGCTCTGCCCACCGAGGCAACCGACTTCCCGCGCCAGGCGTTACATGCTGGAAAGCTGGGATTCCGGCACCCGATCACCCAGCAGGCACTGATATTCGAGACGCCGCCGCCCCAGGATTTCATGACGCTGCTGCAAAGTTTGGAAACAATTGAAACGGAACGAATACCTGATTGAAACACTCAAGTATTCTTGACGAGTCCGCCTTCATCGCGCATAGTGGGCGTCAATTGGAAACCCATGCGCAGTTGCGCGCGAGGACCGAACCATGACCGACGAAACCGCTGTGAGTCCCGGCAAGATGCCGGCCATCACCCCTGACGGCAGCCTGTCGCGCTACCTGCAGGAGATTCGCAAGTTCCCGATGCTCGAGCAGGAGCAGGAGTACATGCTGGCCAAGGCCTGGACCGAGCGCGGCGACGCCGACTCGGCGCACCAGCTGGTCACCAGCCACCTGCGCTTGGTCGCCAAGATCGCCATGGGCTACCGCGGCTACGGCCTGCCGGTCGGCGAACTGATCGCGGAAGGCAACGTCGGCATGATGCAGGCGGTGAAGCGTTTCGACCCGGAGCGCGGCTTCCGCCTCGCCACCTACGCCATGTGGTGGATCCGCGCCGCGATCCAGGAATACATCCTGCGCTCCTGGTCGCTGGTGAAGATGGGGACCACGGCGTCGCAGAAGAAGCTGTTCTTTAACCTGCGCAAGGTGAAGGGCCAGATCAAGGCGATCGAGGAAGGCGACCTGCACCCCGACAACGTCACCACCATCGCCACCAAGCTCGGCGTGCCGGAGCAGGACGTGATCTCGATGAACCGCCGCCTTGCCGCGCCGGACAACTCGCTGAACGCGCCGGTTCGGGCCGACAGCGAGGGCGAGTGGCAGGACTGGCTGGTCGACGAGAACCCCGACCAGGAAACCCAGCTCGCCGAGGACGAGGAGATGGAGCAGCGCTCCGCCCTGCTCGGCAAGGCGATGGAGCTGCTCAACGAGCGCGAGCGCCACATCCTGACCGAGCGCCGCCTGAAGGAGGACCCGACGACGCTGGAGGACCTGTCGCACGAATACGGCATCAGCCGCGAGCGGGTCCGGCAGATCGAGGTGCGCGCTTTCGAGAAGCTGCAAAAGGCGATGCGCCGTGCGGCAAAGGAGCAGCGGCTAACCGTGGGGTAGTCCGTGCCGAGATGCCCGGATCAAGTCCACGGGTGTCCGGTTGAGCTTGCGGTGATCGTCAATTCCTGATTGCCGCTCAGGCGGTTGCGTCGCTTCGGGCGGCACCGGACAGAAGAACCGCAACCGAATGGTCCAGCTTCTGGACGTGGGTTGGGCCGCGCAAACACGGGGGG
>JAVKFY010000058.1:0-126752 GCA_040223615.1 Alphaproteobacteria bacterium | reverse complement strand
GCCGCCGCCATCGCCGTCGCCGCCGCCGCCGGCCGAGCCGGCGTGGCCGGCGCCCGCGGTGACGCTGTAGACGCCGGGCGACTCCTGCGACAGGAACAGCTGGCGGTCGCTGTCGGACAGCACCTTCAGCTCGCCGAGCTGGTTGGAGATGATCGCCAGGTAGTCGTTCTCGCCGATCCACTGCCAGCGGATCTGGTGCACGGTGGTGGAGGTGAAGGCGCCTTCGTCGAGATACTGGAAAGCGCCGATGCCGGTCAGGTCGATCAGGTCGGTCTCGACCTCGGCGTCGCGGATGATCTGGGCCCAGCCCTTGAAGCGGTCGATGCCCTGGCCGCCGGTCAGGTCGTTGCCGGACAGCGTGTCGTTGCCAAAGCCGCCGATCACCCGGTCGAAGCCGGCGGCGTCGAGCACCAGATCGTTGCCGTCGCCGCCGGAGATGAAGCTGTCACCGGTCGAGGCGGTGATGGTGTCATTGCCGCGGCCGCCATACGCCACCTTGTAGGTGCCGGAGATGTTGTCGGCGCCAGCGGTGCCGTAGCGGTGGTTGGTCTGGATCACACCTTCGGTCTGGAGCTGGAAGCTGCCGGTGCCGCTGCCGACGCCGGAGACGTTGAGGTAGTAGACCGTGGTGACGGTCGGCGTGTAGGTGAAGCTGGCGTTCAGGCCGACGCCGCTGTCGTCGTCGCTGTTGAGCTGGGTGCCGGCGGCGTCGCGCAGGCGCAGGAACGGGTCGGCCAGCGTGCCGAAGCCGTTGGCCGAACCCAGCAGGTCGAAGGTGTAGGTGGTGCCGGCTTCCAGGATGACCTTGAAACGGTCGACGTCACCGGCTTCCTCGATGGTGCCGAGCACGGCGCCGGCAAAGCGGCTCGGGTCGCCGAACGCGACCTCGGGTGACAACTCGCCGAAACTGAAATTGTCGGACCGGAAATCGTCCGCCACTACTCGATACTCCTGTTTACCGTTCGCTAAGCATAATTTGCCCGCGATCTGCCGCAAATCCAGTGACGACCGTTACGGACTAGAACATTTCTAGAGAAAAAAGGAAGTACCCAACCGGTGGATGACGGGTGGCTCATAGCAGGCCCAGCGCCAAACCCGGCACCGCCAGCAGGAGCACCAGCGCGACGACGTCGCCGGCAACGAAGGGCGCGGCTACGTCCCGGCGGACGCGTGGGCGGCATCAGGCGCGGGCCAGGACCTGGGCGATCAGGGCGTCGATCTGCTCGAACTGGGTGTCGCGCAGGAACGCCGTGGTCGGGGCCGCCGGCATGTCGGGCAGGCGGCCGCCGTTGGCGCACTTCTGTTCCAGCCAGGCGCGAAGCTGGTTGGCGATCACGTCGGTGTCGTTGGCGACCAGGCCGAAGTCGCCGTCGCGGATCACGTCGGCGGCCTCGCCGGTGGTCGAGCCGATCGACAAAATTGGGCGCCGGGCGCCGATATACTCGAACAGCTTGCCGGGGATGATGCCGTCGCCGCCGGGATCGTCCCAGCGGCACATCAGCAGCACGTCGACCTCGCGCTGGCGCGCCAGGATCTGCTTGCGCGGCACCGGCTGGCACATTTCCAGGCAGGCCTCGACGCCGAACTCTCGGGCCTTGTCCTGCACCCAGTCGCGCTGGTCGTGGAAGAACTGCACGCGGACCTTGTCGTGATCCTCGCCCATGGTCGCCAGGGCGCGGAATAGCGGGGTCGGGTCGCGCCGCTCGGCATAGATGGCGCCGGCGTGGATTAGGGTCAGGCGCTCGGGATCGAACGGCGCCGGTGTGTTGCCCTCGGGGAAGTCGTCGGCGCCGAAGCCGTTGTAGCTGACGATGGTCGGGCAGCTCACGATGGTGCGGGTGAAGCTGGCCAAGGTCGCCGATACCGCGACGCAGGCGGTTGCGTGGGCGAGCGTGTTCAGCGCGATGCGCTTGCGCCACGGCTTGATCAGCGGATGTACGTCGTCGTGCGCGTTGATGGCCCAAGGATCGCGCAACTCGGCGACCCACGGCAGGTTCAGGTGCTCGGCGATCCGCTGCGCCACGATATGGCCGGAATGCGGCGGGGCGGACGAGTAGACCAGGTCGGGCCGCCAGTCGGCGCCGAGCCGGCGCCCGGCATCGACGGCGGGATCGATCCAGCTCCAGTGCCGGTCGGGAAACTGCTCGGCCTGGCGGTAGAACTGGCGCAGCCAGCGCAGCCGGTCGCGCTGGCCCGGCTTCGGGGTTTTCGCCGGGGTGGCTGGCGCGGTGCCGGCTGTCGCCAGTTCGGACGAGCGGCCGCGGCTGCCGGTCAGGCGCTGCATCAGGGTGGTGTCGGGTGCGTAGGGCACGTAGGTGACCTGGTCCGGGGCCAGCGGCAGGTCGAGCATGCCCTCGATCGCCGGGTCCTTGACCGCGATCACGCGGACGTCGTGGCCGTTGCTCTGCCAGTGCGCGGCCAGTTCCGGCGCGCGCACTGCGCCCAGTGGCGAATAGGGCGGAAAGAATCCGCTGACGAAAAGGATACGTGGGCGCGACATCGGCGGATGACTAGCCGACGCAGCCGCCGCTGTCGACGCCATCTCTTTCAGCGCGGCGTTGTCCGGCTGGCGGCTCACCAGGCGCCCCGCGTGTCGATGACGATCTTGTCCTTCAGCAAGTCGTGGTCGACGGCCAGGAAAGAGGCATGGTCGACCAGCAGCAGCAGGATATTGGCGCGCTCGGTCGCCTGATCGAAGTCGGAGAGTTGCAGGCCGAGGTCGGCCAGGTGGGCGGGCAGCTTGTTGATGTGCGGCTCGACCACCAGCAGCTCGCCGACCTTCTCCTTCGCCAGCGCCTCGACGATCTCCACCGCCGGGCTCTCGCGCAGGTCGTCGACGTTGGCCTTGAACGACAGGCCGAGGCAGGCGATCACCGGCTCGCGCAGTTTCTCCGCCTGCTTCTTCACCTTGTCGACGATGAAATGCGGCTTGGCGTCGTTGATCTGCCGCGCGGTCCGCACCAGACGGCTGTTGGTCTTGTCGGCGGCGACGATGAACCAGGGGTCGACGGCGATGCAGTGACCGCCGACGCCGGGGCCGGGCTGAAGGATGTTCACGCGCGGGTGCAGGTTGGCGAGCTTGATCATCTCCCACACGTTGATGCGCAGGCCGTCGCAGATCACCGACAGCTCGTTGGCGTAGGCGATGTTGATGTCGCGGAAGGCGTTTTCGGCCAGCTTGGCCAGTTCCGCCGTGCGCGCGTTGGTCAGTCGGATGTCGCCCTTCACGAACACGCGGTAGAGGTTGGTCGCGGCCTGGGCGCACTTGCGGGTGACGCCGCCGACGATGCGGTCGTTATCGACCACCTCGCGGAGGATCTGGCCCGGCAGGACCCGTTCCGGGCAGTGTGCGATGCGGATGTCGGAAAGCTCGCCGTTGGCGTGCGGGAAGGTCAGGTCCGGGCGCGCCTCGGCCAGCCACTGCGACAGCTTCTCGGTGGTGCCGATCGGCGAGGTTGACTCCAGGATGATGAGGTTGCCGGCTTCCAGCACCGGCGCGACGGCCTTGGCCGCCGCCTCGATGTAGGACAGGTCGGGCTCGTGGTCGCCCTGGAACGGGGTCGGGACCGCCAGGATGAAGGCCTCGGCGGCTTCCGGCGTCAACGTGGCGCGCAGCTTGCCGGCCTGCACCACCTTGCGTACCAGCACGTCGAGCTCCGGCTCGACGATGTGCGGGCGACCCTGGTTGATGCTCTCCACGGCATCCGGGTTCACGTCGACGCCGACCGTGTCGATGCCGTTGTCGGCGAAGACGGCGGCCGTCGGCAGGCCGATATAGCCCATGCCGACGACGCAGATCTTGTTGAAGCGGTTCATGCGACCTCTATGCCTGGGTCAGGCGGTTGACGATGCGTTCCGACGCGCGGCCGTCGCCGAACGGGTTCTCCGCGTGCGCCATCGCGGCGTAGGCGCTCTCGGAGTCGAGCAATTCGTTGACGGCGGCGATCAGCGTGGCGGTCTCTGTCCCCACCAGCCGCCCGGTGCCGGCGGCGATCGCCTCGGGCCGTTCGGTGGTGTCGCGCGTGACCAGCACCGGCTTGCCGAGCACCGGCGCCTCCTCCTGGATACCGCCGGAGTCGGTGACAATGAGATGGGCGAGCTGCATCAGATAAACAAAGGGCACGTAGTCCTGCGGCGGAATGAGAAACACGTCTTCGCTCTTAGATAGAATCTCTTGCGCGGTTTTCTGCACATTTGGATTCAAGTGGACGGGGTAGACCACCTGGACGTCGCCGCGCGCCGCGATCTCGGCCAGACCGCGACAGACCCGCTCCAGCCCGCCCTCGAAATTCTCCCGCCGGTGGCCGGTGACCAGGATCAGCCGCTTGGCCGGGTCGAGGAAGGGGAACTGGTCGGCCAGCGCCGTGGCGCGCGCCGGGTCGCTCTCGATTCGCGCCGATACCCACTTCAGGGCGTCGATCACGGTGTTGCCGGTGACCAGGATGGTGTCCTCCGCCACCGCCTCGCGGCGCAGGTTGTCCGCCGCCGTCTCGGTCGGCGGGAAGTGCACGGTGGTGATCTGGCTCACCAGCTTGCGGTTGGCTTCCTCCGGCCAGGGCGAATAAAGGTTGCCGGTGCGCAGCCCGGCCTCGACGTGCGCCACTTTCACCTTGCGGTAGAACGCGGCCAAAGCACTGGCAAACGTTGTCGTGGTGTCGCCCTGGACCACCACCCAGTCCGGCTTGAACTCGTCCAGGAGCTGGCCGACGCCGGTCAGCACGGCGGTGGTGATGTGGTCCAGGTTCTGGCCAGGCTTCATGATGTTGAGGTCGTATTCCGGCGTCGCGCCGAACACATCGAGCACCTGGTCCAGCAGCTCGCGATGCTGAGCGGTCACGCAGGTCGCGTGGGTCACGTCCGGCCGCTGCTCGAACGCAGTGACGACGGGCAGCAGCTTGATCGCCTCGGGACGCGTGCCGAAGATTGTCAGAATCCGCAAGTGCTTGGCACTCCTTGGCCTTTGCGCGTTTTAGGCCGCGTACCGTTACCATTCAACTAAGCCCGCCGGATCGGCGGTGTGCGGAGTCGGGACAGCGCGGCGGCCCTCGTCGCCTGCACGTTCACTCTACGCAAGGGGCGTGCCATTTACCCCGGAAATCAGCCGCCTTGGCGAATGTATTCGGCGCCCTTCTCGGCGATCATGATGGTCGGCGTGTTGGTATTGCCGGAGGTGATCGTCGGCATCACCGAGGCATCGATCACCCGCAGGCCCTCCATGCCGATCACCCGCAGCCTTGAATCGACCACGGCGGAAGTATCATCGGCCGTGCCCATCTTGGCGGTGCCGACGGGGTGGAAGATCGTCGTGCCGATGTCGCCGGCGGCCTTGGCCAGGGACTCGCCGTCGTCGCCGACCGCCGGGCCGGGCAGGAACTCGTCCGGGCGGTACTTCGCCAGCGCGTTCTGCTGCATCAGCTTGCGGGTGACGCGGATGGCGTCGGCGGCGACCTGGCGGTCCTCGTCGGTCGCCAGGTAATTCGGCGCGATCATCGGCTTGTCGGCCGGGTCGGTCGAGCGCAGCCGGATGGTGCCGCGCGAGGTTGGCTGCAGGTTGCAGGCGCTGACCGTCACCGCCGGAAAGGTGTGCAGCGGGTCGCCGAACTTGTCGAGCGACAGGGGTTGCACGTGAAACTGGATGTTGGCGCGATCGCGCGACGGGTCGGAGCGCGTGAAGATGCCAAGCTGCGAGGGCGCCATGGTCAGCGGCCCGCGCCGAAACAGCATATATTCGAGTCCCATACCGGCTCTTCCTAAGAGCGAATGGTAAGTCTCGTTGAGCGTTTTTACGCCGCTGACCTTGTAGATCGCGCGCTGTTGCAGGTGGTCCTGCAGGTTGTTGCCGACGCCCGGCTTGTCGGCCACCACGTCGATGCCGTGCTCGCCGAGCCACGTGGCCGGGCCGACGCCGGAGAGCTGGAGGATCTGCACCGAGCCGATGGCGCCGGCGCTGAGGATGACCTCGCCCGCGGTCTTGGCCTGGACCGACCGGCCGTTCTGCCGGAACTGCACGCCGACCGCGCGCTTGCCCTCGAAAAGCACCTTCTCGACCAGCACGCCGGTCTCCAGGCGCAGGTTCGGGCGGCTTAGCGCCGGCTTCAGGAAGGCCTTGGCGGCGGAGACCCGCAGGCCGCGTTTCTGGTTCACGTGGAAGTAGCTGACGCCCTCGTTGTTGCCGGTGTTGAAGTCGGCGATGCGCGGTACGCCCATTTCCGTCGCCGCTTCGCCGATCGCGTCGAGAATCTCCCAGGACAGGCGCGGCTCCTCCACGCGCCACTCGCCGTCGGCGCCGTGGTGTTCTGTGTCGCCCAGGAAGTGGCTGTCCAGGCGCTTGAACACCGGCGCCACGTCCTCCCAGCCCCAGCCGTCGAGGCCGAGCTGGCGCCAGTGGCGGTAGTCTTCGGCCTGGCCGCGCATCGAGATCATCGCGTTGATCGCCGAGCAGCCGCCGATCACCTTGCCGCGCGGATAGTCCAGCGCGCGGCCGTTCAGGCCCGGTTCCGGCTCGGTCTTGAACATCCAGTCGGAGCGTGGATTGCCGATCGCGAACAGGTAGCCGACCGGGATGTGGAACCAGATCCAGTTGTCCTTGCCGCCGCCTTCCAGCACCAGGACCTTCTTGGACGGGTCGGCGGAAAGTCGGTTGGCGACGACGCAGCCGGCGGAGCCGGCGCCGACCACGATGTAGTCGTAGGTGCCTTCGAGCGTTTCCATCGCGGAATCGTGCGCGGAGCGCGGCGTCGTTGGCAAGTCCGCGGCCCATTCTCCCCGTATCGTCATCCCGGACGGCCGCAGGCTGATACGGGATCAACGGCTCGCGACATGCGTGTCGCCGGCCGTTGATCCCGGGTCAAGCTGGGATCGACGAAAAGGGGCTTTGAAGTATTGTTTGGTCACCAAACAATTTCTTGAGGGCAGGCGCGACTGCCCATAAAATGGTCGGCCTGTGCCCAGCCATGGGGAGGACCTGGCGTTGAAATCCGTCCTGTCGCTGACCGTGAACGGGGCGCCGCGCGACGACGTGGTGCCGGACAACCTGCTGCTGGTCGACTACTTGCGCGAGAAAGTGGGCCTGACCGGCACCAAGATCGGCTGCGATGGCGGCGAGTGCGGCTGCTGCACGGTGCTGGTCGATGGCGAGGCGCGCCATGCCTGCCTGACGCTGGCGATGGCCTGTGCCGGCCGCGCGGTGGAGACGGTGGAGGGGTTGGGCAATTCCGGCCGGCTGTCGGCGATCCAGAAGGGCTTCAACGAGAAGCTGGGCTCGCAGTGCGGCTTCTGCACACCCGGCTTCGTGATGGCCGCCGAAGGGTTGCTGCGCACCAACCCGAATCCCGACGAGGCGGCGATCAAGCAGGCGCTGGCCGCCAACATCTGCCGTTGCACCGGCTATGTGAAGATCATCGAGGCGGTGCAGCTCGCCGCCGAGGAGCTGTCGGCCAAGGAGTTGTCGGCATGAACGAGATGAAGCCGGTACAGACCGTCGGCGTCCCACGCCCGTTGATCGACGGGCCCGAGAAGGTCAGCGGCGAGGCCAAGTTCGCCGCCGATTTCAACGCGGTGGGCGCGCTCACCGCCCGCATCCTGCGCAGCCCGGTGGCGCACGCCCGCATCCGCCGGCTGGACACATCGAAGGCCGAGGCGCTGCCCGGCGTGGTCGCGGTGGCGACCTGCGCGGACTGCTCGGATAGCTACGGCGTGCTGCCGATCGCGATGAACGAGTGGGCGCTGGCCAAGGACCGGGTGCGCTACCGCGGCGAGCCGGTGGCCGCCGTCGCCGCGATCGACGTGGCCACGGCGCAGGCGGCGCTGGACCTGATCGAGGTCGAGTACGAGGCGTTGCCGGCCTATTTCACCGCCGCCGCTGCGCGGGCGCCGGACGCGATGCTGCTGCACGACGACAAGCCCGGGAATATCGAGCGCGATGTCGAGTTCGACCTCGGCGACGTCGAGGCCGGCTTCGCCGCCGCCGACTTGGTGAAAGAGGTCGACTTTCATTGCGCCGAGGTATGCCAGGTGCAGACCGAGCCGCACGCCGCCTTCGCCGAATATGACGAGGCGCGCGGCCGGCTGACGGTGCGCCCGTCGACGCAGGTGCCGTACTACGTGCACAAGATGATGGCCCGCACGCTCGGCATGCGCGAGGCCGACATACGGGTTATCAAGCCGCATATCGGCGGCGGCTTCGGCTGCCGCACCGAGACCCTGCAGTCGGACCTGATCGCCGGGCTGCTGGCGCGCAAGACGGCGCGGCCGGTGCGGCTGGTGCTGAGCCGCGAGGAGACCTTCATCACCCATCGCGGCCGGCCGGAATCCGATATCCGCATGAAGGTCGGCATGAGCAAGGACGGCAAGATCACCGCCGTCGATTTCTCGGCACAGCAGCGCGGCGGCGCCTATTCCGGCTACGGCATCGTCACCATTCTCTATGCCGGCTCGATGATCTACGCGCTCTACGACCTGCAGAATGCGCGCTTCGAGGGCCACCGCGTGCTGACGAACACACCGCCGTGCGGGGCGTTCCGCGGCCACGGCACGGTGAAGACGCGGTTCGCCTTCGAGGCGCTGATCGACGAGATGGCGACCGATCTGGGGCTCGATCCTTTCGCGGTGCGCCGCGCGAACCTGCTGAAGGCGCCGACCAAGACGCAGAACGACCTGCTGGTGAACAGCTACGGCCTGGAGCAGTGCCTCGACTGGGCCGAGCAGGCCAGCGGCTGGAAGGCGAGGCGCGGCAAGCTGGGCCCTAACAAGGGCCTGGGCATGGCCTGCTCGCACTACATCTCCGGTGCGTCGAAGCCGAAACACTGGACCGGCGAGCCGCACGCCACCGTCAATCTGAAGCTCGACTGGGACGCCTCGGTCACGCTGCTGACTGGCGCGGCTGAGATCGGGCAGGGCTCGTCGACCGTGCTGGCGCAGGTGGTGGCGGAGACGCTGGGCGTGGGCATGGACCGCATCCGCGTCATCGCCGCCGACAGCATGCTGACGCCGAAGGACAACGGCTCGTATTCCAGCCGCGTCACTTACATGGTCGGCAACGCCGCCATCGACGCGGCGCAGGCGTTGAAAGCCAAGCTCACCGAGGCGGCCGCGGCCAAGCTGGAGATAGCGCCCGAGGCGGTGGAGTGTCTCGGCGAGGTCTATCGCGGGGGCCAGCAGGACCCCGGCCTGAGCTTCCAGGAGGTCGTCGCCGAGGCGCTGAAGGGCGAGGGGACGATCACCGTCAAAGGCACCTTCGACACCATCCCCGATAGCTGGGGCGGCAAGAAATATCGCGGCGCCGCGATCGGCGGCACCATGGCGTTTTCCTATGCCGCGCAGGTTGTCGAGGTCACGGTCGACCCGGACACCTGCGAGATCCACGTCGAAAAGGTCTGGGTGGCGCACGATTGCGGCCGGGCGCTGAACCCGCTAGCGGTCGAGGGTCAGGTTCAGGGCTCGGTTTGGATGGGCATGGGCCAGGCGATGACCGAGGAGACCCGGATGCACGCCGGGCTGCTGGTCAGCGGCAACATGCTGGACTACCGCGTGCCGACCATCGTCGAGTCGCCCCCCATCGAGGTGAAGATCGTCGAGTGCCCCGACCCGCACGGGCCGTTCGGCGCCAAGGAGGCAGGGGAGGGGTCGCTCGCCGGCTTCCTGCCCGCCCTGGTGAACGCGGTGGCCGACGCGATGGGCGTGCGCGCCACCGACCTGCCGCTGACGCCGGACCGGCTGATGGACCTGCTGGAGAAGAAGGCCAAGGCGAAACGCGCGGCGGAGGCGGCCTGATGGAGTTGATGCCCGCCTTCAAGCTGCACCAGCCCGCCGACGTGGCCGACGCGGTCGCATTGCACGGCGGTGCCGAGGATGCGCGCTACGTCGCCGGCGGCACCGACATGCTGGTCAACGTGCGTCGCGGTATCGAGCGGCCGGCGACGCTGGTCTCGCTGGAGGCCGTCGCAGAGTTGAAGGAGGTTTCCGAGGACGCCGACGGTGTGACCATCGGCGCGGCGGTATCGCTGGCCGATGTAGCGGCGCTGGAAGTGCTGCGGCGCGACTACGCCGCCGTCGCCGAGGCCGCCGGCGAGGTCGCCGGGCCGACGCACCGGCGCTACGGCACGCTGGGCGGCAACCTGTGTCTCGACACGCGCTGCCTCTACTACAACCAGAGCGAATGGTGGCGGGCGTCGAACGACTACTGCCTGAAGCACCGCGGCGACGTCTGCCACGTCGCGCCCGGCGGCAAGAAATGTTTCGCGGCCTTCTCCGGCGACGTCGCGCCGGCGCTGCTGGTCCACGAGGCCGACGTCACCATCGCCGGGGCGAGCGGGCGTCGGCGGATGCCGCTGGCCGAACTCTACCGTAACGACGGGATGGACCACCTGACCCTGGCGCCGGGCGAGTTGCTGGTTGCGGCGCACTTGCCGAAGCGCACCGCCGGCTGGCCGTCGGCCTACGCCAAGTCGCGCATTCGCGGCTCCATCGACTTCCCGCTGTGCGGCGTCGCGGTGGCCTTCGACGGCAAGGACGCAAGGGTTGCGCTGACCGGCGTCAGCCCGCATCCCTTCGTCGTTTCCAAGACCGACGCCGGCGACCTCGTCGGGCTGCGCGACCGCGTGCAGTCGCAGGCCAAGGCGATGAAGACCACCACCGTGCCGCCGCACTACCGGCGCCGCGTCGCCGGCGCCCTGGCGCGCCGTCTGGCGGAACAACTCGGCACATGAGCGCGGAGGCGACGCGCGCCGCCTGGCTGGCGGTGTTGGAGAAGCATCGCCGCGACTTCGATGCGCCGGGCAATGCTGACTACTGGTGCCCCGCGCTCGACCGCGCCTCGCGCGACGAGATCCGGGCGATCCAGGACGAGAAGGTCGCCGCCGTCGCGCCGTTCCTGTACGAGAACAGCCCGTTCTACCGCGCCCGTTTCGACCGGCTCGGAATCGCGCCGAGCGACATCCGATCCATCGACGACCTCGTCGCCAGGTGGCCGGTGGTCGACAAGCTGGAGATGATGGCGGACGTCGAGGCGAACCCGCCCTACGGCACCTACAGCGCGATGACCGAGCAGGTCTGGGGCGACAACGGCTGGATGCTGTTTTCCTCGTCCGGCTCGACCGGAGTGCCGCGCGTGTTCCGCTACAGCCACGTCGACCGCGAGCAGTGGGCCTGGGCCAACGCCAGGGCGATGCACGCGATGGGTTTCCGCAAGGGCGACTCGGTGCTGATGGCGACCGGCTACGGCCCGCACGTCTACGCCTGGGGCGTGCAGGTGGCGCTGGCGAAGATGGGTCTGCCGGTGATCCCCGGCGGTGGCATGGACGGCCGTGCCCGCGCCCACGCGATCGACCGGTTCCGGCCGACGGTGCTGCTGTGCACGCCATCCTATGCGTTGCACCTGGGCCGGGTAATGCAGGACCTGGGCTTCGATCCGGCCGCGTCGACCATCAACAAGGTCTTCGTCGGCGGCGAGCCGGCGATGGGCATTCCTGCCACTCGCCAGCGCATCGAGGATCTGTGGGGCGCGCGGCTGGTCGAGTTCTACGGCTGCACCGAGGCGGCGCCCAGCGCCGGCGGCTATTCGTGCACCGCGCGGCCGGCCGACGGCGAGGTGTTCACCCACGTGATGGACGACCTGCAGTACTGGGAGGTGGTCGACCCCGACACACTGGTGGCGCTGCCCGATGGCGAGCGCGGCCTGACGGCGGTGACCAACCTGAACTCGGAGGCCTCGCCGCAGCTTCGATTTCTCGTTGGCGACTACACCGTGTTCGACCGCACGCCGTGCGCCTGCGGTCGCACGCACAGCCGCGCCATCGGCGGCTTCGCCGGGCGTGCCGACGACCTGATCAACCTGCGCGGCATCAAGATGTTCCCGACCCAGATCGAGGCCGCGGTGCGCGCCGTCGCCGGCGTCGGCGACGAGTACGAGATCCGTATCGCCCGCAACCCGGACGGGCTCGACGTGATGACCGTGCGGGTCGAGCACACCGAGAATGTCGCCGAAGCGGTCGTCGCCGAGATTCGCACGCGCTGCGAGGTCCGCGTCGATGTCGAGGTGCTGAGCCCCGGCACTCTGCCGAAGACCGAGTTCAAGGCTCGGCGCGTGCGCGACGAACGGACCTGATCTAACCTTGCGCCCACCTATCAAAGCGGGAGCAAAGAAACATGACGGGTTTGTGTGAGGGACGGGTCGCCATCGTCACCGGCGCGGCGCGCGGCGTCGGGCGCGAGCATGCGCTGCTGCTGGCGAAGCACGGCGCGAAGGTGGTGGTGAACGATCTCGGCGGCGCGGTCGACGGATCGGGTGCCGACCTGACGCCGGCGCAGCAGGTGGCCAAGGAGATCACCGACGGCGGCGGCCAGGCGACCGTGAACGGCGACGACGTCTCCAGTTTCGACGGCGCCAAGAACATGATCGACCAGGCGATCAGCGACTTCGGTAAGCTCGATGTGCTGGTGTGCAACGCTGGCATCCTGCGCGATCGCATGCTGGTGAACATGACCGAGGAGGAATGGGACGCGGTCATCAACGTGCACCTGAAGGGGACCTTCGCGCCCTCGCGCCATGCCGCCGCCTACTGGCGTGCGAAGAACAAGGAGACCGGCGAGCCGGCCAACGGCCGCATCATCACCACCACCTCCACCTCGGGCATCTACGGCAACATCGGCCAGACCAACTATGGCGCGGCCAAGGCGGCGATCGCGGCGTTCACGGTGATCTCGGCGCGCGAACTGCGCCGCATCGGTGTGACGGTGAACTCGATCTCACCGACTGCCTACACCCGCATGACCGACTCGTTGCGCGAGTATTCGGAGGAGGACATCGAAGTGCGCGCCCCGCGCTGGGTGTCGCCGAGCGTTGTGTATCTGGCCAGCGAGGCAGCGCACGACATTTCCGGCCGCGTGATCCAGGCCGGTGCCGGCCGGGTCGCGGTCTGCGAAGGCTGGCGCCGCGGCGCCGAGGTCGAGCAGATGGCAGACCCGGTCGAGGCCGGCGTCGCCCTGCGCGACATGATCTCCAAGGTGCGCAAGAACTCCGGCATGGATGGCCTGGAGCTGGACTAGCTTTCCACTGCCGTCATCCCGGCTCTTCGGCCGGGATGACGCTTTCCCCTACACCTCGCCGGCCTTCAGCTTGCCGCGTAGCCGGGCCATGCCGGCGATCCAGCGCTCGTAGTCGTCGCCCTTGCGCTTGATGTAGCCGCGCACCTGCTCGTGCGGCAGGATCAGGAACGTCTCCTCGGCCAGTGCCTTGACCACATGATCGGCGAGCGCGTCCGGGCTGATCACGCCATCGACGTTCTGCGAGCCATGGCCGGCGGCGCGCAGCATCGAGGTGTCGACTGCCTGCGGGCACAGGATCGAGACCTTGATGCCGCGATCGGCATGGGTGATCGCCAGGTTCTCCGCGAAGCCGACCGCCGCGTGCTTGGTCACGCCGTAGACCGCGTTGCCGATCTGGTTCAGAAGACCCGCGGCCGACACCGTGTTCAGAAAGTAGCCGCCGCCGCGTTCGGTCATCTTCGGCAGGCAGGCGCGAGCAGCGTAGACGTGCGCCATTAGGTTGACCTGCCAGCCGCGCTGCCACTGTTCGTTCGGGCTGGAGGTGGCGTCGTCCGGGTCGCCGCCGAAGTCGCCGATGCCGGCGTTGGAGCAGAACAGCGCGATCGGCCCCATCTCGGCCTCGACGGTGTCGGCCAGCTTGACGATGTCGGCTTCATTGCCGACGTCGCAGGCGAAGCCGCGCCCGCCAATCGCCTCGGCGGTCGCCTCCGCGCCGGCGACGTTGCGGTCGGCGACGGCAACGGCCTTGGCGCCCTCGGCATGGAACCGCCGGGCCAGCGCCGCGCCGATCCCCTCCGCGCCGCCGGTCACGACGACGACCTTGTCTCGTACTTGCATGGTCTGGCTCCTACTGCCGCATGGCGAAATCGTTCTTGCCGCTGAGGTCGCGGCCGCGCATCAGGTAGAGCGTGCGGTGGGCGTGGTCGGTCTGGCCGATGCGCTTGTAGATGTCATGCGCCAGGTCGCGATCGAACACCGAGCTGGTCGGCATGAAGCGCAAGGTCATGCCGCGCCGTGGATTGGGCGAGGTGTTCGCCTCCGATCCATGCAGCAGGTAGACGTCGTGCAGCGAGACCTGGCCTTCCTCCAGCACCAGGTCGACGGCGGTGTCGGGATCGTATTCGTCGGCCGCCAGTTCCTGGTTCAGGGTCAGGTTCAGGGCATCGTTGGTATTGTGCTTGCGCAGGCGCTTGTCCTTGTGGCTGCCGGGGATGATGCGCAGGCAGCCGTTCTCCGGCGTCGCCGCGTCCACCGCGATCCACACCGTGCAGGTCGCCAGCGGCCGGATCGGCCAATACTCGCCGTCCTGGTGCCACGGCGTGGCGTGGCCGTCGTGCGCCGGCTTGGCGAAGAAGCTGGCGTTCCACAGCGCGAAGTCGGGCCCGACGACCTGGCCGACCATCTCCAGGATCTCCGGGACGCGCGCGTAGTTGAGGAACGACAGGTCGTATTCCAGCAGTCGCGAGCAATAGTTGCGGAACTCCGGGTGTTTGCCCAGCAGCCGGTCGTGGTCGGCGCGGATCGCGGCGAGGGTCTCTGGCGGCAGCCGAAAATCGGGGATGACGTAGCCGTCCTGGTGGTATTGGGCGACCTGCGCGTCGGTCAGCATGTGGCGCTCCCATCGATTGTTGACACCATCTTAGCGCGGGCATGCCTTGCCGGCGACGCTTCGGCGGTGTCCACTGGCGGTCGAGGAACGCCATAAAACAAGTAACATTGTGACCGTACGTCTTTCGCCGCTGGCACCCTTCCGGGTGACCAGCTTCCGTTTTCAGTGGCCGGCCGACCTGCTGACCTCCTGGGCCTTCGAGATGGAGACCCTGGTGCTCGGCTGGTACGTGCTGGTGGAGACGGATTCGGTGCTGCTGCTCACCGTGTTCGGCTCGCTGCAGTTCCTCGGCACGCTGGTGGCGCCGATGTTCGGCGTGGTCGGCGACCGCGTCGGCCGGCACCACACGTTGTGCGGCATGCGCGTGACCTACACGCTGCTGGCCGGCATCCTGATGCTGCTGGCGATGACCGACGTGCTGGTGCCGACACACGTCTTCGTCATCGCCGTGCTGATGGGGCTGGTGCGGCCGTCGGACCTGGTGATGCGCTTCGCGCTGATCGGCGACACCATGCCGACCGAGCAGCTGGCCAGCGCCATGGGCATCTCGCGCATGACCATGGACTCCGCGCGCATCGCCGGCGCGCTGCTCGGCGCCGGGCTGTTCATCGCGCTCGGCATGGGCTGGACCTACGTCATCGTCACCGCGCTCTATGCCGCGAGCTTCCTGCTGACCCTGGGGGTGAGCCGGGTGCGGCCGACCACCACCATCGCGTCCAGCGGCGCCTTCGCCGACCTGTGGAAAGGGTTCGGCTACATCTGGGCGGCGCCGACGGTGCTGGCGATCATGTGGCTGGCCTTCCTGGTCAACTTCTCCGCCTATCCGCTGAGCAACGGACTGCTGCCGTATGTCGCCAAGCAGATCTACGCCGTCGACCAGGACGGGCTCAGCCATCTGGTCGCCGCCTTCGCGGTCGGCGCGCTGGCCGGCTCGATCCTGCTGACCATCGCCGGCAACACGCGCCGGGCCGGGCGGCTGATGCTGTACGGCTGCTGGGCCTGGTACGCGGCGCTGCTGGTGTTCGGGTTCCTGGAATCGAAGCTGCCGGGCGTGGTGGTGCTGCTGATCGTCGGCTTCGCGCAGAGCCTGTGCATGATCTCCATGGCGGTGACCCTGCTGCACTCGACCCAGCCGGAGTATCGCGGCCGAGTGCAGGGCGTGCGCATGCTGGCGGTTTACGGCCTGCCGGTCGGGTTGGTGCTGTCCGGTTTCGTCATCGAGTGGGTCGGGTTTCCGGCAACCATCGCGATCTACAGTATCGGCGGGCTCGTCCTGAGCGGCCTGATCGCGCTGAAATGGCGGCTGGCGATCTGGCATGGTTAGATCAGGCGCCTAACCATTCGGGTCCCCCATGCGCATTGAAATCCTGTGTACCGGCGACGAGGTGCTGACCGGCAAGATCGTCAACTCCAACTTCTCGTGGATCGCGCAGAAGCTGGAGGACTTCGGCCTCGACGTGATCTGGGGCACGACGGTCGGCGACGACCGCAACGCCCTGCTCTCCGCGTTTAAGCTGGCGTCGGAGCGCGCCGACGCGGTGATCGTCAACGGCGGGCTCGGTCCCACCGTCGACGACCTGAGCCAGGAAATCGCGGCGCAGGCGGCCGGCGTGGAACTGGTCCTGCACGATGAATGGCTGGCGCGGATGAAGGCGTTCTTCGAGCGCCGCAGCCGGGTGATGCCGCCGAACAACACCAAGCAGGCGATGCTGCCGGCCGGCGCGGAGATGCTCGACAACCCGATCGGCACCGCCTGCGGCTTCGCCGTCGATATCGGCCAGGCGCGGTTCTACTTCACACCGGGCGTACCGCGCGAACTGCGCCGCATGCTGGAGGAACAGATCGTCCCGCGTCTGCTGGAGCGCTCCGGCATCCAGGCGGCGATCCGGCTCAAGCGGTTCCACTCCTATGGCATCGGCGAGAGCCACGCCGACAGCCTGCTGCAGGGGCTGGAAGACATGGTGCCGGGCGGCGACGTGAAGCTCGGTTTCCGCGCGCACTACCCGCAGCTCGAAACCAAGATCACCGTGCGCGGGCGCGACCAGGCCGACATCGATGCCAAGCTGGCGCCGATTGTCGCCGAGGTCCGCAAGCGGATGGGCAACTTCATTCTGGCCGAGGACGGCGACACGCTGGAGAGCGTGATCCTGGGCGCGCTTGGCGCCGCGAAGGGCAAGCTGGCGGTGGCGGAGACCTTCACCGGCGGGCAGATCGCGGCGCGGCTGGCGCACCTGCCGGGCGCCGAGACGATCTTCCGTGCCGGGGTGATCGCCCGCGACCTGGGCCAGCTCGCCGGCACCCTGGCGATGAACGACCTGGCGACCGGGCCGGCCAGCCAGAGCGGCGCCGAAGCGGTTGCGCGAGCGCTACTGGCGCGCTCCGACGCGACTCACGCGCTGGCGGTGCTGGTCGACCTGGACGACGGCGATGACGGCATCGACCTGGGCGGCGACATCCACATCGCCATCGCCGATCCTTCCGGTGTGGTGGTACGCAACGCGCGTATCCTGGGCGGGCGCGAATGGCTGCGCCTGGGCGCGGTCGAGATGGGCATGGATGCGCTGCGCCGGCATCTGCAAGGCCTGCCGGTCGACGAACAGATCGATTTCGAGAAGCGCTGATGGACGAGCTGATCCGACTGACCGCGAGCGAGGCGGTCGCCAAGCTCAAGGCCGGCGAAGTATCGCCGCTGGACTTGATCGACGCGGCGGAAAAGCGCATCGCCGACTGCGAGCCGGCGATCAACGCGCTGCCGACCCTGTGCCTGGACCGGGCGCGCGACCATGCCAAACGCCTGATGGCCGGGCAGGGGCGCGAGGCGGAGGGTGAGGCGGGCTGGCTCGCCGGCCTGCCGGTGGCGATCAAGGACCTCAACGACGTCGCCGGCGTGCGCACGACCTACGGCTCGCCGCTGTTCAAGGACCACGTGCCGGACAAGTCGCATCCGCTGGTCGCGCGGATCGAGCGCAACGGCGGCATCGTCATCGCCAAGTCGAACACCCCGGAATGGGGCGCGGGCGGCTCGACCTTCAACGAGGTGTTCGGGCGCACCACCAATCCCTGGAATACCAGCCTGACGCCGGCCGGCTCGACCGGCGGCGGCGCGGCGGCGCTGGCCGCTGGCGAGGTCTGGCTGGCGCACGGATCGGACCATGGCGGCAGCTTGCGCCGGCCGGCGACCTATTGCTCGGTCGTGGGGCTGCGGCCATCGCCGGGGCGGGTCACGCGCGGCACCGTCAGCAACCTGTTTGCGCCGATGTCGGTGCAGGGGCCGATGGCGCGCACGGTCGCCGACGTGGCGCTGTTTCTCGATGCCATGGCCGGCTTCTGTCCGCTCGATCCGATGACCTTCGACGCGCCGGCGACCAGCTATGCGGCGGCGGTCGCGGCGCCGGTGGCGCCGCAGCGCATCGCCTATGCCGAGACCATCGCCGGCTCGCCGATCGACCGCGAGACACGCGACCTGACCCGCGCGGCGCTGAAGCCGTTCGAGGCGATGGGCGCGAAGATCGACGAGATCGTCATCGACATCGACGGCCTGGAGGAGACCTTTTTGGCGCTGCGCAGCCAGGTCTTCGTCGTCGACCGCGAGCTGCAGCTCCGGCAGTTTCCCGACGGGTTCAAGCCGGACATCGTCTGGAACACCGAGATCGGCCTGAAGCAGTCGACCAGCGATCTGGCCGCCGCCGAGCGGGCGCGGGCGGCGCTCTATGCCCAGTTCGCCAGGCTGTTCGAGACCTATGACCTGATCGTCACGCCAGGCGCCAACACCCCGGCCTTCGACGTCAACCTGCGCCACCCGGAAAAGATCGACGGCGTGGTGCTGGAGCACTACATGGCGGCCTCGCTGCTGACCTCGGCGATCACGCTGTGCGCCTCGCCAGCACTGGCGCTGCCCAGCGGCTTTGACCAGTACGGCCGCCCGGTCGGCCTGCAGCTGGTCGGCCGCCCGCGCGGGGAAGCGGCGCTGCTTGCGGCCGGCGCGCTCTACGAGGCGGCGTCGGGCCTGGCGCGGCAGGTGCCGATCGATCCGCGAGCGGGTGAGGTGCCCCAAGCCTGAGTCGTTTGAGTCTTTTCAACACGCGCTGTCCTCGCGTATTCTCCATGCGTAAAGAAGCGGAAACCGCTCTTAATGGGGAAAGCAGAAAATGCGCACACTCTCGGTACTGGCCGGGCTGTTCGCGGCGCTGGCCGTCGCGGCTCCGGCACAAGCAGCAACTTTTACCGCAGGCACGTTCGTCTTTGAGCAGGACGACACCCCGGACGTGCTCAACTTGCTCGGCAACAGCCAAACGTTGAACGGCGTCACGTTCAGCAGCGGAGTTCCAAGCAACATCACTGGTTCCGTCGCGTTCCCGCCGGCGCCGACCAGTTTCATGCCCGAGCTATCGCTCGGCCGGCAGGCCAACGCCCAGCAAGGCGTCACCCAGGGCGACGGTTCGAGCTGCAGTGGGGCCTGCGCCGTCAATCTGCCCAGCGGCAACAATGGACTGACGACCCGCCATGGCCTATCTGCATCATGGACCGGCAGCCGTGGTTTGGTGGACCAATCAGGCGTCGATTTCGTCATCTACGAGTCCGCAAGCAGCTCGACTGCCGACGAAGGCTTCATGGTCACGCTGCAACTGTCGGATGGCAGTTTCACCGGCTGGCGCTACGAGATGTTCGACGCGTTCGAGAGCTACACCGGCGGTAGTGCCGGCGCGATGGCCACGGCGTTTGACCTTGCCGATTTCGGCATCGGCAGCGGTGACACCGTGACGGCCATTCATATCGCCAACATGATGCCGGGGGACACGCTCGACGGCACGAGCGGCAATATCCTGTTCGACGGCACTGGCACGTCGCATGGATTTGGCAGTAGCACGCTCGATCCGGATCCGCTCTACATCGGCATCCTGAACGGCCTGACCACATTTGAATCGACCGATGCGCCGGCGCCGGGCGCGCTGCCGCTGTTCGCGGCCGGGCTGGGCGCGATGATGCTGGGCTGGCGGCGGCGCCGGGCCTAGCGACCCCAGCGCAACGCGATCAAATCGAGCGGGCGGGCCAGCTCCAGCAGGCCCGCCCGCGTCGCGTCGTCGAGCGGACGAGTCGGGTGGCGGACGTGGTCGGACGTGATCACCTTGCCCTCCAAGAAGGCGGCCTTGCAGGCGCGCAGGCCGGCCTGCCGGTTCTCGTAGTTGATCAGCGGCAGCACGCGGGCGTAGCCGGCCTGGGCCTGCTCGCGGCGGCCTTCGCGGTGGTGCACGACGATCTCGCGCAATAGTTCGGGCAACAATGCCGACGGCATGGTGCCGGTCGCGCCGGCGTCGAGGTCGGCCATCAGGGTGATCGCTTCCTCGCCATCGAACGGTCCGACGATGGCCTCGCTCCCGGCCGCGATCAGCGCGCGCAGCTTCGCCGCCGTGCCCGGCATCTCGATCTTGAAGTAGCTGGCCAGCGGCACCTCTTTCGCCAGCCGGGCCAGGAACGGCACCGTCAGCGTCACGCCGGACAGCGGCGCGTCCTGCACCATGATCGGCAGCCCGCCGGCGTCGGCGGCGCGCTGGAAATGCTCCAGGATACCGGCCTCGTCGGCTTTCAGCGCGGCGCCGTGATAGGGCGGCATCAACATGATCATCGACGCGCCGAGCTCGGCCGCCAGGCGGCAGCGCGCCTCGACCACCTGGGTCGAGAAGTGCGAGGCGGTGACGATCACCGGCACCCGGCCGCCGACATGCTCAAGACAGAACCGGGTCAGCGTCTCGCGCTCGGCGTCCGACAGCAGGAACTGCTCGGAGTAGTTCGCCAGGATGCACAGGCCGTCATTGCCCTGGTCGATCATGCAGTCGAGCACCCGGCCCTGGCTCTCCAGATCGAGATCGCCGGTCTCGGTGAAGGTCGTCGGCACCACCGGCCAGACCCCGTCATATTTCGTTGCCGTCATCGTTGCCTCCCGCTTGTGTCGGCTATCATAGCGGCAATACAGGCAGGTTTCGGGAGAACGACATGGCGACCGGCAAGATCGACACTGGCACGGAGCAGCTTCTGTGCGAGGTGAAGGACGGCGTGGCCTTGATCACGCTGAACCGGCCGGAGGCGCGCAATGCGCTGTCCGACGAGCTGTCGCCGGCGCTGCGGCGGATGATCAAGGAACGCGGCGAGGACCCGGACGTCGGCGCCGTGCTGATCACCGGCGCGGGAACCGCGTTTTGCGCCGGCGGCGACGTCAAGGGCATGGGGCCGGGCGGGCGGCGCGCGCAGATGACCGCGGAGGAGCGCACCGCCGACCTGAAGCAGCGGCAACAGGCTTTGACCGGCGAACTGGTGCGGCTGCGGCAGCCAACCATCGCGGCGTTGCCGGGCGCCGCCGCCGGCGCCGGGCTGGCGATCGCGCTGGCCTGCGACATCCGCATCGCGGCGCAGTCGGCATTCATCAGCGCCGGATATGCCCGCGTCGGTCTGTCGGGCGACTACGGCATCTCCTGGCTGCTGACCCGCGCGGTCGGTTCGCCGAAGGCGCGCGAGCTGATGTTCACGTCGCAGCGGGTGGATTCGGCAACCTGCGAGCGTATCGGCCTGTTCAACCGTGTGCTGCCGGATGGTGAGTTGCGCGATGCGGCCTTCGACCTGGCCAAGACGTTGGCCAGCGGGCCGCGCGTCGCGCTGCGCAACATGAAGGACAATCTCGACGACGCGATGGTGGTCGAGTACGAGACGTCGCTCGACCGCGAAGCGGAGCGGCTGGTGCAGTCGTCGCGCACCGCCGACCATCGCGAGGCCGTGGCCGCCTTCGTGGAGAAGCGGGCGCCGGTATTCCGCGGTGAGTAGCGCCATCGTCGCCTGGGGCGCTGGCGGCAGTCGGGCGATGCGCGTGCTTTGGGCGCTGCAAGAACTAGACCTGGATTACGAGCATCGGCCGATTGGCGCGCGCACCGGGGAGACCCAGGTCGACGCCTACGGCCGGATCAATCCGAAGCGCAAGATTCCGTCGCTGGAGGACGGCGATCTGGTGCTGACCGAGAGCGCCGCGATCGCGCGGCACTTGTTTCGCTCGTACGCGTCCGGCCGTGATGTTTTCGTGCCCACCGACGCCGCAGAAACGGCGCGCGAGGACGAGTGGTGCTTCTGGGCGATGACCGAGCTCGACGCGCATTCGCTCTATATGATCCGGCGACACAAGTTCCTGGCGCACATCTACGGCGAGGCGCCCGACGCGGTGACGTCAGCCGGCACGTATTGCCGCAAGCAGCTCGTCGCGATGGCGCCGCGCATCGCCGCCGCCGATCCGTACCTGTTCGGCGCGCGGATCGGCGTCGCCGATATCCTGCTCGGCACCTGCCTGGACTGGGCGATCAACTACGAGGTCGGGATACCGGACAACTGCGCGCCGTACCTGGAACGGCTGCGCGCGCGGCCGGCGTACCGGGCGGCGACGAAGGCGAACGTGTTGCCAAAGACTTGAGCGAGCCTACCGCTATTCCCCACCTCACCTGTCCTCTCCGCCCCCGGGGGCGGAGAGGGACGCAGTGGCAATGACGTTGCTGCTCCCTCTCCGCCCTTTGGGGGGGAGAGGGTTGGGGTGAGGTGGGTGTTGATGCAGGGCCTCAGCCCTCGTCGTAGTAGTGCGTTTCCAGCAGCAGGCAGCCGGCTTCGGACTTGAACGGACCGTGCGGGACGCCCGGCGGGCGGCAGGCGTAGGTGTTGGGCTGGAAGCTCTCGCCGCCCTGGCCGTGCGCGTCGTTGCCGACGGTGAGGTCGCCGGAGACCAGGTACACCTCTTCCCAATAATCGTGCACGAATGGCGCGGTGGTATGGACGCCGGGCTGGAAGCGCAGCAGGCGGGTACGGTTGCCGCGCTTGGCGGTCTCGTTCAGCGACCCGGCCAGGATCTTCTGCTCGATACCGGGCGGGTAGCCTTCGGGCGTCTCCCAGCCCTGGGCCATGTCGACGGCATGAAACTCAAGGTGCGCTTTGTCGATCGCCATGTCTCTCACTCCTATTCGGCGGCGCGCCGCGCCAGTTCGTCGTCGAGGTCGTAGCCGTCCAGCAAGCGGTCGACCAGGCCGGTGCAGCGGTCCCAATCGAAGGTGCGGTTGGCGTGGTTTTTGGTGACGAAGCTGGCGCCAGCGTAGAACATCTCGTACTGCGTGTGACGCGAGGCGAATTCGGAGCCGATCGCGTCCCACGCCAGCTTGAAGAATTTCACCCGGCCCTCGCTGTCGGTCGCCGGCGACTGCTGGGTCTTGCCGATCAGCGCGCGCAGCTCCGGGTTGGCGAAGTCGGCCACCGACGAGGGCAGCATGATCAGGCCGCCGCCGGCGAGGTCGCGCAGGCGGCGGATCAGGTCGGGATAGAGCTGCTGCGTCAGGACCTGGGCGGCGTAGAGCGTGTGCCGGTCGGGCACGTAGTAAGGGCCGTGCTGCCGGCCCTGGATTTCCATCGAGTGCACCAGCGCGTCGACCACGGTGGCGTCCGCCGCGAGCTGGCCGAGCGCTTCCTTGACCTGAGGGAAGTCGGCGGTGCCGTTGGTCTCGGCGATCTTGCGGCCCAGCCCGACCATGAAGCGCAGCTTCACCATCAGCCGCACCTGGGCCTGGTAGTTCTGGTAGACGTGCGCCGGGGTGGCGTGGAACTGACGCTGGCACATCGCGGTGTCCTGGTTTACGAACACCCGGTCCCACGGCACCTTCACGTCGTCGAAATAGAGCACCGCGTCGTTTTCGTCGAACTGGCTGGCCAGCGGGTTGTCGAAGACCGAAACGGCGTGCTGCTCGTACGACTTGCGCGACAGGATCTTCAGGCCCTTGGCGTTCATCGGGATGGCGAAGGACAGCGCGTAGCGCGCCTCGCTCGGCTGCAGCGGCTGGATGCAGGTGACGAACACCTCGTTGGCCATCACGCCGCCGGTGGCCAGCATCTTGGCACCGCGCACGGTTAGCCCCTCCGCATCCTCGTCGACCACGCCGCAGGTCAGGTACGGGTCGGCCTGGGCGTCAGCGGTCTTGGAGCGGTCGGCCTGCGGGTTGATGATCACGTAGGTGAGGTACAGCTCGTTGTCGCGCGCGTATTTGTAGTAGCCCGCAAGCGCCTTGGCGCGGGCCGGGTCGTAGTCCTCGAACTGGTCGCGGCCCATGTACATGCCGGATATGCAGGACGCGACGTGGTCGGGCGCCCGGCCCATGAAGCCGGCATGCAGTTCCATCCAGGCGACCAGAGCGCGCCGCCGCTCGATCAGTTCGTCGTAGCTGGTCGGCAGTTGCCAGATCCGGTTGGCGCGGCCGCCGCTTTCGGTCTCGAAGGTCATCAGGTCCAGGTTCTCGGCCTGGAAGTCGTACAGCCGGCCGGTCGAGGCGACGACGTTGCGGTAGGCCGAATGCGTGGTCACGTCGCCGACCGCGACACCGTCGAGATGGATCGCGCGGCCGTCGCGCAGCGAGGCGATGTGGTCGGCACCGGTCTTGGTCATCGCGGGTCTCCCTTGCGCTTGAAGCCGCCGGAGGCTTCGATCAGCTGGTTCAGGTGTTCGCCCATGGTGAAGGCCTGCTCGAGCGGCATGGTGCGGGCCGCCCGGTAGGTCTCGATGGTCTGCCGCACCGCCAACGGGTCTAGTTCGAGGATACGGCCGACGAACTCATCGACGGCGGCATCCAGATCCTCGGCGCGGTCCACCAGGCGGTTGATCAGGCCGGCCTCGGCCAGGCGTGTGGCCGTGACCGGCTGGCCGAACAACGCCATTTCCAGTCCGAGCGCCGGCGGCGCCTTGTGCGCCAGGATCGGGGTACACATGGCGGCCGGAAAGCCATTGGCCATCTCCAGCGCACCGAACTTTGCGCTCCGCTCCGCGATCAGGAAATCGCAGGCCAGGGCCAACGTGAAGCCGCCGGCAACCGCGTTGCCCTGCACCACCGCCAGCGACGGGCAGGGTAGGCGGCGCAAGGTGCGGAACACGTCGGCCCAGCGTCGGTGCTGGGTCAGCGCCGCTTGCTGGTCGAGTTCGGCCGCCTGCTTCAGGTCGCGGCCGGCGGAGAATGACGGCCCGGCGCCGCGGATCACCACGCAGCGGGCGTCGTCGCCCAGCGCTTCCAACTCGACGGCCAGCGCGTGCATGGCCGCGTCGTCCAGCGCGTTGCGCCGTTCCGGGCGGTTCAGGGTCAGCGTGACGACGCCGCCAGTGGCTGTGCGCTCGATCATGCCGGCCAGCGTAGAGCATTGGCGGCGAACGCTCCAACCGACTCGCTTCGGCCCTTCCATGGGGCGCTTGGTCGCACCAGATGGCATTAGCAACGGTCGGGGCGAAGGCGCTATCCTGCCGATAACCAACCGGAGGAAGCCGATGTATACGCAAGACGTCCGGACCGACTCCAAGCCGGTCGAGCGGCGCGCCGCCCCGACGCCGGAAGAGCAGGCGTTCCAGGCCCGGATCGACGCCGATATCCGCGTCGAGCCGAAGGACTGGATGCCGGAAGCCTACCGCAAGACGCTGATCCGGCAGATCAGCCAGCACGCCCATTCCGAGGTCGTCGGCCAGCTGCCCGAGGGCAACTGGATCACCCGCGCGCCGACGCTGGAGCGCAAGGCGATCCTGCTGGCCAAGGTGCAGGACGAGGCCGGCCACGGGCTCTATCTCTATTGCGCGGCGGAGACGCTGGGCATCACTCGCGACCAGATGTACGAGCAGCTGCACTCGGGCAAGGCGAAGTATTCCTCGATCTTCAACTACCCGACTCTGACCTGGGCCGACATCGGCGCCATCGGCTGGCTGGTCGACGGCGCCGCGATCATGAACCAGGTGCCGTTGCAGCGTTGCTCCTACGGTCCCTACGCGCGGGCGATGGTGCGGATCTGCAAGGAGGAGAGTTTCCACCAGCGCCAGGGCTACGACATCATGATGAAACTGGCGCAGGGCTCCGAGGCGCAGAAGGCGATGGCGCAGGACGCGCTGAACCGCTGGTGGTGGCCGTCGCTGGCGATGTTCGGCCCGCCGGACGCGGAGTCGGTGCACTCGGCGCAGTCGATGGCCTGGAAGGTGAAGCTGAACTCGAACGACGAATTGCGCCAGAAGTTCGTCGATCAGACCGTGCCGCAGGCCGACTATCTCGGCCTGTCGGTGCCCGATCCGAAGTGCAAGCTGAACGAGGAGACCGGGCACTACGATTTCGGCGAGCTCGACTGGGACGAATTCTACCAGGTCGTGCGCGGCAATGGCCCGTGCAACAAGGAACGGTTGGCCGCACGGGTCGACGCCTGGGAAGACGGCGCCTGGTTCCGCGACGGCCTGATGGCCTACGCGGACAAGCGTTCGGCCCGGAGCGCCGCGGAATGAACGAGTGGCCGCTCTGGGAAGTCTTCATCCGTGGTCAGCACGGCATGTCGCACCGTCACGTCGGCAGCCTGCACGCGCCGGACGCGGAAATGGCGGTCAATGCCGCTCGCGATGTCTACACAAGGCGCAACGAGGGCGTGTCGATCTGGGTGGTCCGCGCCGCCGACATCACCGCCAGCGCGCCGGGCAAGAAAGGTCCGCTGTTCGAACCGTCGAACGCCAAGGTCTACCGCCACCCGACCTTCTTCGACATCCCCGACGACGTCGGCGCGATGTGATCCAGCGATGGACGGCGACGCGCTCTTCCAGTTTCTGCTGCGGCTCGGAGACAACAACCTGATCCTCGGGCACCGGGTTTCCGAGTGGTGCGGGCACGCGCCGGTGCTGGAAGAGGACATCGCCATGGCCAACGTGGCGCTGGACCTGATCGGCCAGACCCAGCTCTGGCTCGCCCTGGCGGCCGAGGTCGAGGGCAAGGGGCGCGACGCCGACAAGCTGGCCTACCTGCGCGACGCCGGCGATTTCCACAACGTGTTGCTGGTGGAACGCCCGAACGGCGATTTCGGCCACACCCTCATGCGGCAGTTTCTGTACGACGCCTGGCATCTGCCGGCCCTGAATGCGCTGCAGACCTCGTCCGACTCACGGATCGGCGAGATCGCGGAGAAGGCGGCCAAGGAGGTCGCCTATCACCTGGAGCGGTCGACCGACATGGTGGTCCGGCTCGGCGACGGCACCGAGGAGAGCCACCGGCGCATGCAGGCGGCGCTGGACGACCTGTGGCCGTATTCGGGCGAAGCGTTCATCGCCGACGCGGTTGACGAGGCGGCGGCCGCCGCCGGGGTGGCGCCGCTGCCGGAAACCCTGAAACCGGCCTGGGACGAACATGTCGCCGCGACCCTGGCCGAGGCGACGCTGGACAAGCCGGAGCAGGACTTCATGCACAAGGGCGGCAAGCGCGGTGTCCACTCCGAACACCTGGGCTACATCCTGGCCGAGATGCAGTTCCTGCAGCGCGCCTATCCGGGGGCACGCTGGTGATCGCGGCGCAGCCGACCGTTGCGGAGGTCTGGGCCTGGCTGGAAGAGGTGCCGGACCCGGAGGTGCCGGTGGTCTCGGTGGTCGACCTCGGCATCGTGCGCGACGTCGCCTGGCGCGACGGCGTGCTGGAGGTGACGGTGACGCCGACCTATTCCGGCTGTCCGGCCACGGCGGTGATCGACCTTGAGATCCAGGCGGCGCTGCGCCGGCACGGCGTCGACAAGTTCCACGTGAAACGCCAGCTCTCGCCGGCCTGGACCACCGACTGGATCGGCGAGAAGGCGCGCGCGAAGCTGAATGCCTATGGCATCGCGCCGCCGGCAGGCGCGGCGTGTGCCAGGGCCCTGGCGCCGGTGGAAGTGGCCTGCCCGCGCTGCGGCTCCAGCAAGACCGAACGGATCAGTCAGTTCGGCTCCACGCCGTGCAAGGCGAGCTATCGCTGCACCGACTGCCTGGAGCCGTTCGACTACTTCAAGGCGCACTGATGGCCCGGTTCTTTCCGCTGACGGTGGTCGAGGTGGAGCGGCTGACCCGCGACGCGGTAGCGCTCACCCTGGCGCCGCGCGCCGAAGACCGCGACGCGTTCGAGTTCATCCAGGGCCAGTACCTGACCTTCCGGCGCGACTTCGACGGCGAGGAGGTGCGGCGGTCCTATTCGATCTGCGCCGGGCGCAACGAGGGCCGGCTGCGGGTCGGGATCAAGCGGGTCCACGACGGCCAGTATTCGACCTACGCCAATACCGAGGTGAAACCCGGCGACGTGCTGGAGGCGATGGCGCCGGCCGGCAACTTTCACGCGCCCCTCGATCCGGCGGCCAAGCGCGACTATCTCGGATTCGCCGGCGGCAGCGGCATCACGCCGGTGCTGTCGATCGTCCGCACCGTGCTGGCGGAGGAGCCGCAATCGACATTCACGCTGGTCTACGGCAACCAGTCGTCGAACGCGATCATGTTCCGCGAGGAGTTGGAGGACCTGAAGAACCTGCATCTCGGGCGGCTCTCGATCCTGCACATCTTCGACCGCGAGACCCAGGAGATCGACCTGTTCAACGGGCTGGTCGACCGCGCCAAGTGCGAGGCGCTGTTCGAGCGCTGGATCGACGTGAAACGGGCCGATCTGGCCTTCGTCTGCGGACCGGAGCCGATGATGCTGGCCGTTGCCGAAGCGCTCAAGGCCGCCGGCATGGACGAGGGCGCGATCAAGTTCGAGCTGTTCGCCTCGCCGCACGCCGGCAAACCGAAGCGCGCCGCCGCCGCGACGGCGGCCACCGAGGCCGATGCCTGCGCCGCCACCGTGACGCTCGACGGCATCAGCCGCGACGTGAAGATCGCCAAGCGCCAGCAGACGGTGCTGGAGGCGGCGCTGGCGGAAGGGCTGGATGCGCCCTATGCCTGCCGCGCCGGGGTGTGCTCGACCTGCCGGGCCATGGTGCTGGAGGGCGAGGTCGAGATGGATGCCAACTACGCGCTGGAGGACTACGAGGTGCGGCGCGGCTACGTGCTGACCTGCCAGAGCTATCCGGTGAGCGACAAGCTGGTGGTCGACTATGACCAGTAACGTTTCGGGCCAATGAACGACGCCGAACTCATCGACTACGTGGCGCAGGGCGGCCGGCTCACCGCGCCGGGCAACGTCACGCCGCGCTACCGCGCCGAGCTGATGCGGCTGATGGCCAGTTTCGTGGATTCGGAAATGGCGGGCTCGGCCGGCTTCGCCGACCACATCAATGACGGACCCGGAATCACCGAACGTATCGCCGCCTCGCGCATCGTGCTGGAGAAGCTCGATCACGCCGAGCGGGTGCTGAAGATCATGGCCGAGTTCGGCGCCGACACCGGCCGCTACGTCGGCCAGCATCCCTGGGCGCGGCGACTGGCGCGTGACGCCGACATCGGCACCGAGCGCCTGCCCGGCGACATGCGGCTGAACGCGCTGCACTACCCGGTCGCGGGCTGGGCCGACGCGGTGGTGATGAACGTGTTGATGGGCTGGGCCACGGTAATCACCCTGCGCGACTACGCGCATGCGTCTTATCAGCCGCTGGCCGAGGCGTTCCGGGCGATCCTGCCGACCGAGACCCGCCATGCCGAGCTTGGCGAGGAGGGCCTGCGGGCGCTGGCTGGCGCCGGCGACAAGGCAGTGCTGCAAGCCTCGGTCGACTACTGGTACCCGCGCGTCGCGGCCAGCTTCGGCGCCGCCGGCTCGCGCCGGGTCGCCACCCTGCAACGCTATGGCCTGCGCCAGGAGCCCAACGAGATGCTCCAAAGCCGGTGGCGCGATGCCATGACCCAAACGTTGGGTGAGGTCGGACTTAGCGCTGGCTAATCGCGGCGCTCGCGCCTATCTAATCGGCGACGACTTCTCTTTCCGAAACGGCAATGTCGGTCGCACCGATCGAGCAACTATCACCGGTGACCATTCGGCCGGCGAGCAAATGCGATATTGACGCATTGCTCGCGATCGAGAGCCGTTGCTTTGAGGCCGACCGGCTGTCGCGGCGCAGCTTCCGGCATTTCATCACCAAGGGCAGGGCGGCGCTGCTGGTCGCCGAACTTGACGGTGGGCTTGCCGGCTATGTGCTGGTGTTGTTCCGATCCGGCACGGCGCTGGCGCGCATCTACTCGGTGGCGGTGCTGCCCGAGGCGCGCGCGCATGGCCTGGGCAACCAGCTCATGGTCGCGGCCGAAAGCGCGGCGGTGGCGCGCGACGGCCTATGGCTGCGGCTGGAGGTGCGGCCCGACAACGCGAGCGCCATCGCGCTCTACCGACGGCTCGGATACCGCCCGTTTGACCGCATCCCCGACTACTACGAGGACCATTCCGATGCGCTGCGTATGCAGAAGGCGTTGCGCGCCGAGGTGCCGACACATCCGGTGCCGCCGTACTTTCCGCAGAGCACGGATTTCACCTGCGGACCGGCGGCGCTGATGATGGCGATGGCGGCAGTCGATTCCGGCACACGCCTGGACCAACGGCTGGAATTCCGGCTCTGGCGCGAGGCGACGCTGGTGTTCATGAGCGGCGGGCACGGCGGATGCGAGCCGTTCGGGCTGGCGCTGGCTTCCGCCAGGCGGGGCTTCGCCGTCGCGGTACATGTCAGCCAGCCACCGCCCTATTTCGTGGACGGCTTGCGCAATGAGAGCAAGCGCGAGGTGATGACGCTGATCCAGGACGATTTCCGCGACGAACTGAAGGCGCTGAAGGTGCCGGTGCGACGGTCGGCGCTGACCATGCCCGGGCTCCGCGAGGCGCTGGACCGGGGCATGGCGGCGGTGCTGCTGGTTTCGCAATATCGGATGGTCGGCAGCCGCACGCCGCACTGGCTCGTTGCCTTCGGGCACGACGACCGTCGCGTCTTCGTGCACGATCCCTGGGTCGATCCGGACGACCTGGAATCGCCGCTGGCGACCGCCGACCTGCCGATCCCATGGGCAGAGCTGGACCGCATGGCCCGGTTCGGCCGCAGCCGGCTGCAGGCGGCGGTGCTGATCGGGCCGAGGGCGGCGGCATGACCGAGTGGGTGGTGCTGGTCGACCAGGCGCGCGAGCTGGCGCCGGCGGAGACACCGCACAAGGTGGTGACGGTGCGAGAGTATCTCGCCCGGCCGCAGCACTTCGAGGGACGCCGGCCGTCGATCGTCAACCTGTCGAAAAGCTACGCCTACCAGAGCGCCGGCTACTACGCCTCGTTGCTGGCCGAGGCGCGCGGGCATCGCGTGCTGCCGAACGTGCAGACCATGCTGGAGTTGAGCCGCAAGGCGCTGTACCGGCCGTCGCTGCCCGACCTGGAAGAGGCGCTGAACCGTGATGCCGGCAAGCTGGCCGAGCCGCCGGTCGAGCCGTTTCGCCTGCTGCTCGCCTTCGGTCAGCCTGACCAGCCCGGGTTCGCGCGCTTCGCCCGGCTGCTGTTCGACTGGTATCGCTGTCCGGTGATCGAGGTCACGGTTCAGCCGGGGCGCTGGTTCGCGATCAAGAAGCTGCGGGCGCTGTCGCTCGCCAGGCTCAACGGAGAGCAACGCGGCTTCGCGCTGACCATGCTGGAGCGTCACACGCAGCGGGGCTGGACCGGGCCGCGCCAGCGGGTGCCGGCGCGATGGACCTTGGCGGTGCTGCACAATCCGCGCGAGGAGATGCCGCCGACGTCGATGGCGAGCCTGCGCCGACTGGCCCAGGTCGGCGAGCGCATGGGCGTGGCGGTGGAACCGGTCCAGAAAGTCGACCTGGCGCGTCTGGCCGAGTTCGACGCGCTGTTCATCCGCGAGACCACGTCGATCGACGATCACACCTATCGTTTCGCCCGGCGCGCGGAGCAGGAGGGCATGCCCGTCATCGACGATACCCAGTCGATGATCCGTTGCACAAACAAGGTGTACCTGAAGGAGCTGCTCGAGGCCGCCAAGGTGGCGATGCCGCGTTCGCTGGTGCTCGCCGGCCGGGCCGATATGGATCGCGCGGAGGCCGAGCTCGGCTATCCGCTGGTGGTCAAGGTGCCGGACGGCTCGTTCAGCCGCGGCGTGCACAAGGTCGGCGACCGCGCCGCCTTCAGGAAACTCAGCCGAGAGCTGTTCCGCGACACCGACCTGCTGCTGGCGCAGGAGTTCATGCCGACGACCTTCGACTGGCGTGTCGGCGTGCTGGCCGGCGAACCGCTGTTCGCCTGCCAGTACCTGATGGCCCGCAATCACTGGCAGATCATCCAGCACCGGCCCGACGGCGCCGCGCGCGAAGGCGGCTTCAAGACCTTCGCGGTGGCCGATGCGCCGGCCGAGGTGATCGAACTGGCGGTGCGCGCCGCCGGACGGATCGGCAACGGGCTCTACGGCGTCGACCTGAAGCAGAACGAGCGCGGCATCTTCGTCATCGAGATCAACGACAACCCGAACCTCGATACCGCCGTTGAAGGCGCGGTGCTGAAAGACGAGCTGTGGCGCAAGCTGCTAGGCTGGTTCGTCGCTCGCCTAGAAGCGACCGTCCCTGCCGGCACAAGGAGCAAGCCATGACCGACAACAACAAACCCTTGTGGCAGTGGAGTGCCTGCGACATTGCGGAGGCGGTGGCGGGGCGCAAGGTGACGCCATCGGAGGCGGTCGGCAGCGCGGTCGAGCGGATGCGCGAGACCAACGGCCATCTCAACGCGGTAGTGGACGATCTGTCGGAGGTGGCGCTGCGGCGGGCCGAGGCGATGGATAAGGCGATCGCTGCTGGCGAGCCGGTCGGGCCGCTGGCCGGCGTGCCGACCACGATCAAGGAGAATATCGACCAAAAGGGCTATGCCACGCCGAACGGCGTCACCGCCTACAAGGATGTGATGGCGCCGGACGACTCGCCGGTGGTGCGCAACCTGGAGAGCGCGGGCGCCATCGTCATCGGGCGCACCAACACGCCGGAATTTTCGTTTCGCGGCACCACCGTCAACGCGCTGCATGGGCGTACCTACAATCCCTGGAACGACACCGCATCGGCCGGCGGATCGTCCGGCGGCGCGGCCTCGGCGGTGATGGCCGGTATCGGCGCGATCGCGCACGGCAACGACATCGGCGGCTCGCTGCGCTTTCCGGCCTACGCGTGTGCCGCCGCGACGGTCAAGCCGGGGTTGGGGCGCGTGCCGGCCTACAACCCCTCCGCGGCGGCCGAGCGCGGCATGCTGGCACAGGTGAGCAGCGTGCAGGGCGCGATCTGCCGCGAGGTGCGCGACGTCCGGCTGGCGATGCGCACGCTGGTGAACTACGACCCGCGCGACCCGTGGCAGGTGCCGATGCCGTTCGATGTCGGCAGCGACGGACCGGTCAAGGTCGCCTTCACCAGGAACACCTTCGACTTCGACCTGCATCCGGCCGTTGACAAGGCGCTGGAGACGGCGAAGGCGGCGCTCACCGACGCCGACTATCAGGTCGAGGAGGTCGAGCCGCCGCTGCTGCGCGAGGCGGCGGTCAGCGGCTTCCGCACCCTGTTCGGCGAGGTGAAGGCGCTGATGGACGCCGATATCCGCAAGCATGGCTCGAACACGCTGGTGTCGATCTTCGATGCCTACTATCGCTACTTCGAGCCCTTCGAGGGCAACGACCTGCTGCTCGCCTATGCCGACCGCAACCGCTTCCTGCGGGCCTGGACGACCTTCTTGGCCGACTACCCGCTGGTGCTGACGCCGTTCCTGCCGAACCCGATCTTCGAATGGAACCGCGACGAGCAAGGCGAGGAGGGCGTGCGCGAGGTTCTCGGCAGCGCCTACTATTCCATCGCCATGAATTACATGGGCCTGCCCGCCGGCATCGTGCAGGCGAACGAGAATGACGGCCAGCCGGTCGGCGTGCAGATCGTCGGCCGCCGCTTCCGCGAGGACCAGATCCTCGACGCCTGCGAGGCGGTGGAGAAGTCGGTCGGCGTGATGGCGCAGAAGCTGTGGGCGCGGGGCTGACCTGACCTCGACCGTCATGCCGGGTCTTCGTTTGGGATGACGCCCATTTCAGTGGCGGTCTGTCAGTGGCAGTCGCAGTCCAGGTGGAACAGCTCCATCGCGGTGTTGCCGAGGATGCCCTTGCGCTCGGCCTGGGTGAGTTCGGTCTCGTCGATCAGCTTCACCGGATCGGGATCGCCGATCGGGAAGGGATGGTCGGAGCCGAGCATCACCTTGTCGGCGCCAGCGACGTCGCACAGGTAGCGTAGCGCGAGCGCCTCGAACATCACGGTGTCGAAGTACAGGCGCTGGAACTCGGGCAGCGGGTCGCCGTGCTCGGGGTGGATGGCGTGGTTGCGCTTGAGCCGGCCGAGCGCGAAGGGGAGGGCCGCGCCGCCGTGGCTGACGATCAGCTTCACGCCGGGATAGCGGGTGAGGTGGCCGGAGAATAGCAGGCGCGCGACGGCGATGGTGGTGTCGGCGACGCGGCCGACGGCGTTGACCATGTCGTAGTCGTTCACCCGCTCGTCGCCGCAGACGAACATCGGGTGCACGAAGATCGTCGCGGCCTTGGCCGACGCCACCTCCCAGAACGGGTTCAGGTCGGGGTCGTCGAGATTGCCGCCCTCGCCCTTCGGCTGGGTGCCGATCATCGTGCCGTGGAAGCCCTGGCCGAGCGCCTCTTCCAGGATCTCCGCCGCCAGCTTGCCGGACTGCAGTGGCACGCAGGCCAGTGGAGCCAGGAATCCGTGCTCGGCGGTGCCGCCCTTCATTTGCTCGTTCAGGAAGCGGCACCAGTCGGCGGCTTCCTCGGGCGGCAGCTCGTAGCCGAACATGTCGAGCCAGCCGCCGACCACCTGGGTGTCGATGCCGGCATCGCCCAGCCACTGTTGCCTTGCCCCGACATCGGAGAGCTTGGGCGAGACCGGGCGGGTCAGCGGACCGTCCATGAAGGCCAGGCGCGTGGCGCCGCCGTCGGCCTCGACCTTCACCGACGGGAACAGACGCTTCTCCGTCCGCAGGGTTTCCAGCAGCGGCAGCGGCACGAAGTGGGCGTGGGCGTCGACGATCATTCGGTTTCCTCCGCGGCGGCAATCAGGTCGGCAATGTCGGGGGGTGTCATCGGCAGGGTGGCGATGTCGACGCCGAGCGGCGCCAGGGCGTCGTTCACGGCGCTGGCGATGGCAGCCGGCGCGCCGAGATAGCCGGCCTCGCCGGATCCCTTCTGGCCGAAGGTGGTGAGCGGCGAGGGCGTGCAGTGGTCGACGATCTCGATATCCGGCACCTCGTGCGCCGACGGCAGCAGGTAGTCGACAAAGCTGCCGGCGATGAGCTGGCCGTGGTCGTCATAGGTGAAGCGTTCGTACAGCGCCGCGCCGATGCCGTGCGCGATGCCGCCATAGGTCATGCCGTGCACGATGTCGGGGTTGATCATGGTGCCGCAGTCGTGGCCGACGACGTAGCGGCCGAGCGAGACCTTGCCGGTCACCCGGTCGATCTCGCAGGTCACGATATGCGTCTCGAAGGCGTAGCAGGGGTACATCTGCACCCGGCCGTCCTCGGTCGGCAGGCCGCCGCCGGTCGGCACGTCCATCACGAAGCTGGCTTGCAGGCCCGGCTGCATTCCCGGCGGCATGCGATGGATCTTGCGATGTGCGATCTCGACCAGTTGCGCCCAGGACATCGACCGCGCGCCGGCGTGCACGTCGCCATCGCGGTATTCGCACTGCTCGACCGGGACTTCCAGGTTGTGCGCAGCGATGGCGATCAGGTCGGCCTTCAGGCGCTCTGCGGCCCCGGCCGCCGCGCCACCCAGCATGATCGCCATGCGGCTGCCGACCGGGCTGTTGCCGGGCAGCGCGTTCAGCGAGTCGACATGGATGGCGCGGATGCCGTCGGGGTCGCGTTGCAGGACCTCGCCGACCACCGTCGACACCAGCGTCTCGTGGCCCTGGCCGGAGGTCGAGGTCGCCATGCCGGCCACGATGGCGCCGTTCAGGTCGATCTTCAGCGTGCACGACTCCATCCAGGTCGTGGTCTCGTTCTTCGGATTGAACAGCGGTTCGAAAGCGGAGTTGCCGCCGGACGGCTCCAGGCAGCAGGACACGCCGACGCCGGCGATCTTGCCGGCCGCGCGGGCCGCGTCGCGTTCGGCGATCAGGGTCTCGAACCCGGCGGCGCGCAGCGCCTTGTCGAGCACGGTGTGGTAGTCGCCGCTGTCGTAGGTGCTGCCCGACGGGATGGTGTGCGGGAACTCGTCGTGGCGCAGCAGGTTCTTGCGGCGCAGGTCCAGCCGGTCCATGCCGAGATGGCGCGCCACCCGGTCCATCGCGGTTTCCAGGGCGAAGTTGGTCGGCGCCTGGCCGAAACCGCGCACCGCTTCCTGCGGCGTCTTGTTGGTGGTGACGCTGATCGGCTCGTAGGCGACGGCGCCGATGCGGTACGGGCCGACGATGGCGCCGACCGGCTTGCCGAGCTGCAGCGGCGCGCGGCCGGTATAGGCGCCGGCATCGTCCAGCGCGCGAATCTTCAGCGCCTGCACCGTGCCGTCGTCGTCGAAGGCCACGGCCATGTCGAAGATGCGGTCCGGCCCCTGCATGTCGCCGCCGCGCATGTTTTCCAGCCGGTCCTCGATCAGACGCACCGGGCGGCCGAGCGTGCGGGCGAGGTGGCCGGCCAGCACGGCGTGCTTGATGCCGCGCTTCACGCCATAGCTGCCGCCGACATCGACGTCGAAATGCACGCGGACCGCATTGCCAGGCAGGCGCAGGGCGCGGGCGATCTGGTCGGGGAATTTCGGCATCTGGATCGAGGCCCAGACGTCGAGCAGGCCGGTGGCCGCGTTCCATTCGGCGATCACGCCGAAGGTCTCGATCGGCACGGTGGCGTTGCGATGCCAGCGGGCGCGGAGCTCGATTCTGTGCGCCGCGGCGCTGAAGCGTTCCTCGACCGGTCCCCAGACGAACTGGCGTCGGAACAGGATGTTGGAGCCGTGGGCGGGGTGCACCGGCGTCGACGTCGGCTCGACCGCTTCCTCCGGGTCGTGCACGGCCGGCAGCTCGTCGTAGTCGACCTCGACCAGTTCGGCGGCGTCCTCGGCCAGCGCGCGGCTGTCGGCGACCACGGCGGCCACCCATTCGCCGACATAGCGGGCCCGGCCGACCGCGAGCGGGTAGCGGATCACCTTGGGCGCGTCGACGCCGACCATCAGCGGTTCGCTCGCGGCGGCGAGCTCGTCGCCGGTCAGGACCGCGTTCACGCCATCCAGCGCCAGCGCGGCGCTGGTGTCGATATTGGTGATGGTCGCGGCCGGATAAGGGCTCGGCACCAGGGCGACATGCAGCATGCCGGGCCGCGAGAGGTCGGCGACGTAGCGGCCGGCGCCGGCCAGGAAACGGCGGTCCTCGCTCGGGCGGCGCTTCTTGCCGATGTAGCGGAAGTCGGTCATTGGCCCGGTCCTGGCACATTGGCCTTGCGCATGCGCTCCGCCGCCAGGCGGACGGCGTCGACGATCTGTTTGTAGCCGGTGCAGCGGCACAAGTTGCCGCCGATGGCGTCGCGGATCTCCTCGTCGCTGGGATCCTGGTTCTCGGCCAGCAGGCCGTGCGCGGCGATCAACATCCCCGGCGTGCAGAAGCCGCATTGCAGCGCGTGCTCCTCCCAGAACGAGTCCTGCAGGATGCCGAGCGAGTCGGGCGACGGCGCCAGGCCCTCCACGGTGGTGATCTCGGCGCCATCGGCCTGCACCGCGAAGACCAGGCACGCGCGCGACGGCCGCCCATCCAGGATCACCGCGCAGGCGCCGCAGACGCCGTGTTCGCAGCCGGTATGCGTGCCGGTCAGCCGCAGTTCGTCGCGCAGGAAGTCGACCAGCGTGGTCCGCGCGTCGGTCTCGGCGCTCAAGCGCTGGCCGTTGACCGTGAGGGTCACGTCGTGGCGGCTCATGCGCGCGCCTCCGCGACAGCTTCCTCGATCGCGCGCTTCAGCAGCGGGCCGGCGATGCGGCGGCGGTAGGTGGCCGAGGCGTGCTGGTCGGTCATCGGGTCGACCATGTCGGCGACGTCCTTGAGTTTCTCGTCGAGATTGTCGAGCGCGGCGCCGGTCAGGCGCTGCTCGATCTCGGGCAGGCGGATGGCGCGGTCCTCGACGCCGCCGAGGCCGAGGGCGATGCGGGCGCAGGTGCCGTCGCCGTTCAGCTCGACCTGGGCGGCGGCGATGGTCAGCGCGAAGTCGCCGTGGCGCTGGGCGATTTCCTGAAAGCCGGTGCCGCCGGCGCGTTTCGGGCACCGGATCGCAGTCAGCACCTCGTCGTCGGCCAGCGCGGTTTCCATCGCGCCCTGCAGGAAGTCGTTCAGGGCGATTGCACGGCTTCCGGTTGGCGATCGCGCCTCGACCTCGGCATCGAGCAGCAGCGTGGCGAGCGCGATCTCGGCGGCCGGGTCGGCGTTGGCCAGGCTGCCGCCGACGGTGCCGCGGTTCCTGATCTGCTGGTGGCCGACGAAGCCGATCGCCTTGGCCAGCAGCGGCAGGTGACGGCGCACCAGCGGGTCGCGGCGGGCGTCCTCGTGACGGGTGCAGGTGCCGATGGTCACGACGTCGCCGTCGCTGACGCCGCGCAGCGCGTCGATGCGGTTGATGTCGACCAGCAGCGACGGCCGGGTCAGTCGCATCGCCATCAGTGGCACCAGCGTCTGGCCGCCGGCGATCACCTTGCCGTCGCCATTTGCGTCGGCAAGCGCGCGACAGGCCGCGTCGACGCTGTCGGCGCGGATGTAGTCGAAGGCGGCGGCTTTCATGCGGGTCGGTACTGGCGGGCGAACATGACCTACCTTACCAGCCGAGGCTCTTTCGCACCTGCGCCATCGTGTCGAGGTGGCGGTCGTGGTCGCCGGCGAAGCGCAGCACCAGGTGCGAGCAGCCGGCGTCGACGAAACCCTTGAGATAGGCGCCGACGCCATCCGTCGGCCCGGCATAGAGCGCCTGGCGCTTGCGCATGGTGTCGGCCGCCTGGGCGCCGTAATACTGGCTCAGGAAATTGTAGATCAGCTCGTCGGCCTTGGCGGCGTCGTCATCGATGGCGAGCGTCAGGTAGATCGCGCCGGTGACGGCATCGGCCGGCCGGCCGGCGTCCTTGGCGGCGACCCGCACCTGGGCCCAGCCCCTGGCGTACTCGTCGGCCGTGCCGGTGGATGGGAACCAGCCGTCGAAGTGCGTGCCGGCACGCTTCAGCGGGGCGGGCGCGGCGCCACCGCCCCAGATCGGCGGGCCGCCCTTACGATGGGGCAGCGGGCCGAGGGTGACGCCCTTGGCTTGCCAGCGGCCATCCCAGTCGACGGTCTCGCCCGACCACAACGCCTGGCAGAGCTTCAGGCCCTCCAGCATGCGCCCGGCGCGCTTCTCGAAAGGTACGCCGCAGGCGGCGAACTCGGCCTGGATGCTGGGGGTGTCGGTGGCGACGCCGACGCCCAGGATTATGCGGCCCTCGCTAACCTGGTCGGCGGTGGCGACCTGCTGGGCCAGCACGAAGGGGTTGCGCAGCGCCGGCAGCAGGACTGCGGTGCCGATCTCCGGGCGCGTGGTGCGGGCGCCGACCGCGGCCATCAGGGTTAGCGGGTCGTGGCGCGGCCGCGCGGTCACCGAGTCGCCGATCCACAGCGAGTCGTAGCCCAGCGATTCCGCCTTCTCCGCCAGCGCCAGCAGCGGCGCGGTCTCATGCTGGCCGGTCATCACGCGCTCGCGCGTCGGCAGCAGGTATCCAATCTTCGGCGCCAAGCTCTTTCCCTCCACGCGGTTGCGCGCGCCATTCTGACAGGTCGACGGGGCGGCCGTCACGACTTAGGCATCTGGGCTTTGTCTACACCGACGGCGAGAACGTGGTCCGCCTCAGCCTGTCGAAGGCGCGGGCGCTGTGGGACCAGTCGCCAGACGAGAGCGTGCACGTCATCGAGCGGTAGGTCGGTTGTCGCGCGCCCGGCGTTGGGTTCTACTTTTCGCCGGCAGCGAACAAGGGAGAGCGCCATGCAGGAGCGCAACGTCGAGATCAAGGCCAAGGCGGGGACCATCGATGCCTTCGTGGTGCACCCCGATGAGGACGGGCCGCACCCGGCGGTGATCCTCTATATGGATGCGCCGGGCATCCGCGAGGAGCTGCGCGACATGTCGCGGCGGCTGGCGACCTGCGGCTACTACGTGCTGCTGCCGAACATGTACTTCCGCAAGGGCACGGAAGGGAACTACGGTTTCGACCAGTCGAAGTTCCGTGCCGACCCGGCCGAGCGGCAGAAGATGTTCGACGTGATGAACCACCTGACCAATGCCGACGTGGTGGAAGACACCGGCGCGATGCTGGACTTCATCCGCGCCGACAGGGCAGCCAGGATCGGCGCCGTCGGCTGCGTCGGCTACTGCATGAGCGGGCGCTACGTGATGTCGGTGGGTGCGGCTTTCCCGCTCGATTTCAACGCCATCGCTTCCTACTACGGCGTCGGCATCATCACCGACCAGCCGGACTCGCCGCACCTGAAGGCCGACAAGATCCGGGGCGAGGTCTACCTGGCCTTTGCTGAGAAGGACGAGCACGTCGCCGACAACATTCCCAAGGACCTGCCCGGCATCATGGAAGCGGCGGGCTTGCGCGGTGTGGTCGAGGTCTATCTCGGCACCGACCACGGTTTCGCCTTCGCCGAACGCGAGGCGGTCTACGTGAAGTCGGCCGGCGAACGGCACTGGGAGCGGATGATCTCGCTGTTCCAGCGGAACCTTTAGCGTCGCTCGAACGTCGGGTAGGGGCCGTCGATCAGGCGGTAGGTGGCCTCGATGTGCTCGCGCACTTCGCGGCGTTGCAGCTTGCCCTGGCGGTTGCGCGGGAAGACGTCGATGCCGAGATAGGCGCGCGGGCGCTTGTAGCGGGTGAGGCTATCGGCCTCGCCCGAGCCGTCCCAGTCGCGCCCCTCCGCCACCGCGACGACGACCTCGCCCCAGTGCTCCGAGGGCACGCCGACGACAGCCACTTCGGCGGCGAAGGCACGCTCGACCTCTTCGGGATAAAGCTTGTAGCCGCCGGTCTTGATCACGTCCTTGGCGCGGCCCAGCAGGAACAGCCGGCCCCGCTCGTCGATGCGGCCGACGTCGCCGGTGTCGTGCCAGGCGTCGGGCGGATGGTCGATGTACTCGCCCTGGTCGACCATCCCGCAGAGCATGTGCGGCCCGCGCAGCAGGATCTCGCCGTCCTCGGCGAGCCGGACCTCCACGCCCGAGGCTGGCCAGCCCAGGCAGACTCCCTCGGACAGGTCGGCCGCGGCATACCATTCGTCGCAGGCGCCGGGCGGTAGCACGGTGATCGGGTTGGTGATCTCCGACTTGCCGTAGGTCACCCGCACCACCGGTCCGAAGATGTCGCGCGCCCGGAAGTAGAGCGGGGGCAGCAGGGTCGATGTGCCGGTGTAGACGACCTTGACGTGGTCGTAGCGCCGCCCCTCCAGCGCCGCGCACAGCCGGTTCAGCACCGTCGGCGGCGCGAAAACGGCGTCGATTGCCTTGGCGTCGAGCAGGCCGCGGACCACTTCGGTATCGACGCCGGCGTGCAGTTCGATGCTCGCGCCATGATCCAGATAGGCATAGGTGGTCAGCGAGGCGCCGTGGGTGAATGGCGTCATCAGCAGCACCCGGTCGTCGGCGCCGGGCGTGAAGGGCAGGTTGGCACGCAGCATCTGGTTGGCGATCCAGCGGCTGCCGTGGTTGGTCAGGATCGCCTTCGGCCGGCCGGTCGTGCCCGAGGTGAAGCCGATGCGGCCGAGCGCCGCGCCCGGCACTGGTTCGCCCGGCGCGGCCGAGCCCGGCTCGATCTCGTCCACGGCGAGGACGGTCAGGCCGCGGCCGGCGAAGTCGTCGTGCCGGCCAGCGTCGGTAATGACGATCCTGGTCTCCGACAGATACAGGCACCAGTCCAGGTCGTCCGGGCCCAGGTTGGGATCGAGCGGCACCTCCGCCGCGCCGCTCAGGATGGTGCCGTAGCCGGCCCAGACCGCTTCGCACGAGTTGTGCAGGCAGGTCGCGACCGGCGTGCCCGGCGTGACGCCCAGCGCGGCCAGACGCGTCGCCAGCCCGAAGGCGCGCGCGATCAGCTCGGCATAGGTCAGCGTGCCGGCCGGCGTGCTCACCGCGACGCGCGGGCCGAAACGCAGCGCGAGCTGGTGGTAGTGGTCGGCCCAGGGCACATGGTCGATGGTCCCCCGGCGGGTGGCTTGCGGCGGCGGCAGCGACAACGGCGGGCCCGTTCGGCGGTTTGACCTGATCCCTTCTTGCTCTAGCGTCGGGGCGGGTCAAGAGGAGCAGCAAGTTGAACGAGTCGCAGCCGCTGGCCGGCATCACCGTGGTGGAGCTGTGCCATTCCGTCGCCGGTCCGTACGGCGGCCAAATCCTGGCCGACCTCGGCGCGGAGGTGATCAAGGTGGAAAGTCCGAAGGGCGGCGACTACGCGCGCGGCTGGGGGCCGCCCTTCTGGGATGGCGAGGCGGCGCCGTTCCTGTCGTACAACCGCAACAAGATGGGCGTGACCGTCGATTTCCGCGACGCCGGCCAGCTACAGGCGCTGAAGGACCTGATCGTGGAACGCGCCGACGTGGTGCTGCAGAACCACCGGCCGGGTTCCATCAACCAGTACGGCCTGGACGGCGCGACCCTGCTGGCGGCGAAGCCGAGCCTGGTCTATTGCAATCTCGGCGCCTTCGGCACGGTGGGGCCGAAGAAGGACAAGCCGGGCTATGACCCGCTGATGCAGGCCTGTGGCGGCATCATGAGCGTGACCGGGACCGGCGACGGCGAGCCGGTGCGTGTCGGCGCCTCGGTGGTCGACCTCGGCTCCGGCATGTGGCTGGCGATCGGCGTCATCGCCGCCTTGTTCCGGCGAGCGACGACCGGTAGGGGCTGCGTCGTCGACACCTCGCTCTACGAGACCGCGTTGGCCTGGATGTGCAATCACATCGCCGGTTACCTCGCCAACGGCGAAATCCGCAAGCCGCGCGGTTCCGGCATCGCCGAGATCGTGCCGCACCAGGCCTTCCCGACCGCCGACGGCTACGTGATGGTCGCCGCAGGCAACGACGGGCTGTTCGCGCGGCTGTGCGGCGCGCTGGGTCACCCGGAGTGGGCCGAGGACGAACGCTTCGTCTCCAACAGTGCCCGCATCGCCAACCGCGAGGCGGTCATCGGCCTGCTGGGCGACGAGTTCCGGGCCAGGCCGACGGCGCAGTGGCTGGACCGGCTGGACGCGGTCGGGGTGCCGGCGGCGCCGCTGCAGTCGGTCGACAAGGTAGTCGCCGATGCGCAGACCGAGGCGGTCGGCATCATCCAGCAGGCGCCGGACAGCGACGTGCGCCTGGTCGGCGTGCCGCTCAGCTTCGACGGCGAACGCCCGCCGCACTACCGCGCACCGCCGCGCCACGGCCAGCACAACGCCGAGGTATTCAAGCGCTAAATGTGCCCGGCCCAGATCGCCGCCAGCAGCGCGGCGATCGGCGGCAGGGCGATCGAGATCAGCATCCGGAACAGCACGAAGCGCCAGCCCAGCATCGGCCACTCGAAGGCCAGGATGCGATGGAAGGCGTAGACCGACCACGCGGTGAGCAGGGCGATGGTCTGCGCCGTGCCGGCACCGGCCTGGATCACCGAGATCACCACCGGGAAGGTCACCATCGGTCCGCCCGGCAGCAGGCCGCCCAGCACGGTGGCCAGCGCGATGCCGGCGAAGCCGGAATCCTGGCCCAGGATCAGCGCCACGAAATCGCGCGGCAGGATCGCGCCAAGGAAGCCGGCGGCCAGGATCGCCAGCGGCAGGCGCGCCGCCATCGGCTTGATGAAGTCGAGCGTGCTGATCAGCGCCGGCCGGTGCGCCGCCGGCTTGAACTTCGCGGCGTAAGCGACGATGGCGATGGTGATGACCCAGACCGTGATCGCGGCGGCGAGCATGCTAGATGTCCCGCCCCGGCGTCCATGGGCTGAGCCAGCGCACCAGCGCCCGCGCCGCGATCCCGGCGATGATCGGCAGCGGGATCGACACCACCAGCCGGAGGATCGCCAGGTCCGGGCCGAGCAGCGGCAGTTCCCACTGCACGAGGCGGTGCAGCCCGAGCACCGACCAAGCGGTGAGGTAGGTGACGCAGGCGCCGATGTCGGCGCCGCTGCGGGCCAGCGCCACCACCAGCGCGAAGGATGCGAACGGCCCGCCCGGCGTGATCGCGCCGGCGCCAGCGGCGAGCAGGATGCCGCGGATGCCCGACTTGGCGCCGAGCCAGCGCGCCACGCGATCCTGCGGCACCAGCGACTGGGCATAGCCGCCGATCAGCATCGCGGCGACCACGATCGGAATGATCATCACCAGCAGCTCGCCGGAACCGAGCAGCGTGTCGAGGAAGACGTCCGGGCCCCGCAGCCACCAGGTGGCGATGCCGCCGGCCAGCGCCAGGGTGCCGAACAGCGCCACCTGACCATTCAGGATCGGATGGACGCGCCGCCGCTCAGGCAAGGCGCGGCCTTGCTGTGGACAGACTCAGACGGGGATGGGTGCGGGTCGCGGGCACAGCCCTGATAGACCGCGAAATCGCGGCCGGTGCAAGTCCCGCAGGCTCAGCCCAGGGCGGAGCGGCGGGTGCCGGCGACCGTCGGCGCGGCGCGGTGGTCGCGGTTCGTCACCATGCGGCCGTGCAACTCGACGATCCGCGCGCTGCCGGTTTTCACACACAGGAACGGAAACACCGCATGGACCGCGCAGGCCAGCGCGGCAACCAGCAGGCTGGCGCTGAAGCCGAGTGCGTTGCCCAGGTGCTGGCCGTAGGTCTCGCCGACGGAGGCGGGGTGGTCGGTGAACAGTTCGTGCAACTGGCGCATGGTGGCGGTCTCCTTGGCCCTCATGAACCTTCAATGGTCCGTTCCCTTCAGTATGACGCTCATAGGCGGAACATGCGGACCAATTATTTCTCATTGTTGCACGTTTCTGGTATGAATCCGGCCTCAAGTCGGATCTCCTGAAACAGATATACCGGGCATGGCGATGGACGCGACCGACATGCGAATCCTGGCGCTGCTGCAGGAACAAGGCGACTTGTCGGCGGCGGAGGTGGCGCGGCGGCTCGACCTGCCGGCGACGTCGTGCTGGCGGCGCATTGCCACCTTGGAATCCGAGGGCGTGATCACCCGGCGGGTGGCGCTGGTCGACCCGGCCAAGGTCGGTGCCGGGATGGTGGTGTTCGTGCTGCTGCGCACCAGCCGGCATGACGCGGAATGGCTGGAAACTTTCGCGCGCGCGGTGACGACGATGCCGGAGGTGCTGGAGGTGCACCGGCTGGCCGGCGAGGTCGACTACCTGCTGAAGGTGCTGGTCGCCGACATCGCCGGCTACGACGCGTTCTACCGCCGGCTGATCGCACGGGTGCCGCTGAACGACGTCTCGGCCAGCTTCTCGATGGAGCGGATCAAGGAGACCACGGCGGTGCCGCTCGGTCGCGGCTGACGCGCCGGCAAGTCAAGGCTTCTATCGCCGGCCGCTCCTTGGCAGATTAGGAGCGAACGACGGCACATACGCTGTCGGCGAAGTCAGTGGAGGAAACACTCATGAGAATGTTGCTCGGATTGACGGCGGCCGCCGCCATCGTCGCGGCGGGGTCGGCGCAGGCCGCAAGCGAGATGCGTTGCAGCCACCAGCTGCCGCCAGCGCACCATATCGCCAAGGTAATCGACCGCTGGGCGGCCGAGGTCGAGACGCTGTCCAAGGGCGAGATCGACGTGCAGGTGTTTGGCGCCAACAGCCTGGTTGGCGCGCGCGAGAACATCGCCGCCGTCGCCAAGGGCAACATCGAGTGCGCCTTCTCGATCAACCCGCAGTGGGGCAAGACCCTGCCGATCATGAACGTCACCCTGCGGCCCTTCGCGGTGACCGACCTAAACACCCTGGCGAAATGGCCGGATTCGGAAGCCGCCAGCTACCTTGAGGAGAAGCTGCTCGCCAAGGGCGTGCGTAACGTCACCTGGCTGTTCACCACGCGGATGAGCGTGTTCACCTCCCAGGGTAGCGAGCTGATCAAGCCGGCCGATTTCAAGGGCGTGAAGATCCGCGGCCTGAACCCGGTGGCCGATGCCGGCCTGGTGGCGATGGGTGCGGCACCGGTGGCGATGTCCGGCGGCAAGGTCTACCAGGCGCTGTCGACCGGGGTGATCGACGCCGGCATGACCGATGTGTCGGCGGCCTGGTCGCGCAAGTACTACGAAGTGCAGGACCACGCCACCGTGCTGCCGCTGTTCTCGGTCTTCTTCCATGGCTACGTGAACCCTGGCTGGTACGCCGAGCTCTCCGACGCGAGCAAGGCGGCGCTGATGGAAGCCGGCAAGAAGGCCGCCGTCTGGGCGGTGGAGGACACCGAGAAGGAAGCCGCCGACGCGCCCGCCAACCTGAAGAGCAAGGGCATGAAGGTCCACATGGCCACGGCCGAGGATATCGAAGCACTGAAGGCGGTGATGCTGCCGGCCTTCGACAAGGCGTTCGGCGACGCCACCGGTGACGAAGGCAAGACGCTGCTGCAACTGGTCGACGATATCGGCGGCTGAGGTGAGCCACGAAACCGACGGCGCGGCCTCCGGACCGGAGCGTGTCGTCGGCGCCGTCGCGGCGGTGGCCGCCGGGGTCGCCGCGCTGCTGGTGATCGTCATGCTGGCGATCACCAGCTACGGCGTGTTCATGCGCTACGTGCTGGGCGCGCCGGTGACCTGGACCGAAGAACTCTCCGGCTACCTGGTGGTGGCGCTGGTGATGCTGGGCGCGGCCGATGCGCTGCTGCGTGGCGAGCACATCAGCGTGGACCTTCTCACCGACCGGGCGCGTGGCCTGTGGCGCCATGTCGCCGGCGTGTGGGGCATGGTCTGCGTGCTGGCGCTGGCCGGGGCGATGACATACTCCGCCGTGCTGATGCTGCAATTCTCCATCGACTTCGGCATGTATTCCGACGGCTACATGGAGGCGCCGCTGTGGGCGCCGCAGGCCTTCGTGCTTCTGGGCGGGGTGTTCCTGGCGGTCGCCGCGCTGGCCCGTATCTACACGCTGTTGCGGCGATGACCGCGATTCCCGTCCTGCTCGGGCTGGTGGCGCTGCTGCTGACCGGGGCGCCGATCTTCGCCGCGCTCGGCGTCGGCTCGATGGTGGTGATGCTGGCCACCGAGGGCCACCTGAACTCGGTCGCCGACACGGTCTTCGCCAGCCTGAACAATGGCTTGCTCACCGTGATCCCGATGTTCGCCTTCATGGCGCACGTCATGGTCAGGGCACGCGTGGTCGACGACCTGTATGACGCCGCCAACGCGCTGGTCGGGCATCTGCGCGGCGGGCTCGGCATCGCCACGGTGCTGAGCTGCACCATCTTCGCGGCGATCTCAGGCTCGTCGGTGGCCACGGCGCTGACCATCGGTTCCAGTGCGATTCCGCAGATGCGGCGCTTCGGCTACCGCCCGTCCGACACCTACGGCGTGATCGCGGCCGGCGGCACGCTGGGCATCCTGATCCCGCCGTCCGGGCCGATGATCCTCTATGCCATCGTCACGGAGAGCTCGATCGGCGCGCTGTTCCTGGCCGGCATCCTGCCGGGGCTGGTGATGGCGGTGCTGTTCTCGGGCTGGTGCATGGTGCAGGCAGCGATGCGGGGCGACGTGCAACGCGCGCCGTGGGCCGGCGCGCGCGAGGTCTGGCGCTCGGTGCGACGCTCGATCTGGGCGCTGGCGATGCCGCCGCTGGTGCTGGGCGGGATCTACGCCGGCGTGTTCACCGCTTCGGAAGCGGCCGCGATCGGCTGTCTCTACGCGCTGCTGGTCGGCGTCGTGGTGTACCGGAATTTCGGTTTCAGGGACTTGTGGGAGACCGCGCTCCAGACCGTGCGGACCAGCGCCATGCTGTTCTCGATCCTGGCGGCGGCGGCGCTGTTCGGGCACGCCGTCACCATCATCCGGCTGCCGGCGGAGCTGGTCGAGGCGGTGGTCGCGGTCGGCCTGTCGCCGCTGCTGTTCATCCTGGCGGTGATGGCGGTGGTGTTCGTGCTGGGGATGTTCCTGGAGACTATCGCCATCATCCTGATCACCACGCCGGTGGTGCTGGGCGTGCTGATCGAGCTCGACATCGACCGCATCTGGTATGGCGTGCTGCTGATGATCAACCTGGAGCTGGCGCTGATCACGCCGCCGGTCGGCATGAACCTGTTCGTCATCAAGGGCATCAGCAAGGCACCGCTGGGCCAGGTCATCGCCGGCACCTGGCCTTACGTCCTGCTGATGATCGCCGGGCTATTCCTGGTGCTGGCTTTGCCGGAACTGGCGACCTGGCTGCCGGCCAGCGCCGGCTACGGCCGCTAGAGAAAGTCGTAGGCGAAGGCGTCGCCGTTTCGCTTCACGCGGCCGATGGACGGCGAGGCGAAGTGCGCCGGGGCCAGCAGGGTGTCGGTCTCGGCGGCGCGCTCCAGCAGGGCGCGCCGGGTTTTGTGCGACTGGGCGCGGTCGCCACAGGCGCGGCTCGACCATTCCGGCCGGACCAACTGGATCGGATGGTGCACGACGTCGCCGCTCAGCACCGCCGTCGCGTCGCCGGACTTCAGGTTGACCACGACGTTGCCGGGCGTGTGGCCGGGCGCGGGCTCGAACCAGACGCCGTGGTCGATCTCGTGGTCCATGTCGACCAAGGTCGCCTTGCCGGCCTCCATCACCGGCAGCACGCTGTCGGCGAAGGCCAGCGGGTGCGCAGCGGCGGGGTCGGTGCGCATCTCCTCCTGCCAGTGGTCGTACTCGCGTTGCGCGAAGACGTAGCGCGCATTGGGAAAGGTCGGCACCCAGCGGCCGTCGACCAGACGCGTGTTCCAGCCGACGTGGTCGACATGCAGGTGGGTACACAGCACCACGTCGATGTCCTCCGGCTGCAGGCCGGCGGCGGCCAGCGCGGCCAGGTAGGGGAACTGCGCCCGGTTCCAGGACGGGAAGTTGGTGCGCTCCTTGTCGTTGCCGACACAGGCGTCGACCAGGATGGTGGTGCGGCCGGTGCGCACGACGTAGCTCTGCATGCAAAGCACCAGATTGCCGGTATCGGGGCACATGTGCGTCGGCTGCAGCCAATCCTTGTTGGCCTCGACCACGTCCGGCGTCGAGTCGGGGAAAAAGTCGGCCGCCGGGATCAGCGGCACTTCCGATTCAATGACGCGCTTCAGGGTGAAGTCGCCGACGCGTTGCATGGCCTAGCTCGCTTTCCGTGGCCAGTCGCCGGCGTAGGGTTTCCTGAGTGCGCGTTCGACCATGTCCAGCCGGTCCTGGCCGTAGAACATGTCGCCGTCGACGAAGTATGTCGGCGAGCCGAACATCGAGCGTTCGATGGCTTCCTCGGTATAGGCGTCATAGGTCTTGCGCACCTCGGCCGAGTCGGTTGCCGCCAGGATCGGGTCGGGGTCGAGATCGACCGATCGGGCGATCTTTGCCAGGGTCGGCGCGTCGGCCAGGTCGACATCGTCGCGCCAGTGCTGCTCCAGCATGGCGTGCGCCAGGCGGTCGATATTGTGCCCCTGCTGCCTCGCGGCGATCAGGGTGCAGTTCGGCAGGGTGATGTCGTTGCGGTGGTGCGTGGGGATGCGGCCGACCCAGGGCGCGTCGCGCTCCTCCGACCAGCGCTCGATCTCGCGGTGGAAGTAATACTGCACGTGCGCCTTGGTGCGCTTGCCGAAGGGCACCGAGCCGCAGGCGTCGATCACCTTGCGCAGGTCGACCGGCCGGTGCGCGATTGCCCGATCGGCGGCCTTGGCGATGCGCATGAAAGCCGCCGATCCGAGATAGGCGAAGGCGGAATGCGCGGCGTAGAAATACTCGATCTCGGCCATGTGTCTCGCTCCTACGCGGCGCGGCCGTAGCCGCCGCCGCCGGGGGTTTCCATCACGAAGGCGTCGCCCGGATAGACTTCGGCCTCGTCGTTGCCGGCCAGGCGTTCCTGCGCGCCGTCCTTGCGTTCCACCAGGTTGATGCCGACCGCGCCGGGCTCGCCGCCGTCGACGCCGAAGGCCTGGGTCTCGCGGTGCGAGGACAGGACGGTCACCGTCATCTGGTCCAGGAAGCGCATGCGCCGGACCACGCCGTCGCCGCCAGTATGCGCGCCGACGCCGCCAGAGCCGCGCCGGATCGAGAAGTCCTCCACCCGCACCGGGAAGCGGTTCTCCAGCACTTCCGGGTCGGTCATCCGGGTGTTGGTCATGTGGCTCTGCACCGCGGCGCAGCCGTCGAAGGTCGGCCCGGCGCCGGTGCCGCCGGCGATGGTCTCGTAGTTCTGGTAGCGATCGTTGCCCCAGACGTAGTTGTTCATCGTCGCCTGCGACCCGGCCAGCACGCCGAGCGCGCCGTAGAGCGCGTCGGTGATCGCCTGGCTGACCTCGGTATTGCCGGCGATCACGGCGGCCGGGTAGCGCGGGTTGATCATGGTGCCTTCCGGCGCGATCAGCTTCAGCGGCTTCATGCAGCCCTCGTTCATCGGAATGTCGTCGCCAACCAGGGTGCGGAAGACGTAGAGCACCGCGGCGCGGCAGACCGCCAGCGGCGCGTTGTAGTTGCCCTTGTTCTGCTCCGACGTGCCGGTGAAGTCGATGGTCGCGGCGCGCGCCTCGCGGTCGACCTTGATCGCCACCTCTATCTTCGCGCCGTTGTCGAGCGCGAAGCTGAACGAGCGATCCTTCAGCACCCCGAGCACGCGGCGGACCTGTTCCTCGGCGTTGTCCTGCACATGGCGCATGTAGGCCTGCACGACCTCGAGGCCGAAGTGCTCGACCATCTTGCGCACTTCGCGCACGCCGGTCTCGTTGGCGGCGATCTGGGCGGCGAGGTCGGCCATGTTGTCGCCGATGTTGCGGCACGGATACTTGGCGCCGGCGAGCAGCGCTCGGGTTTCCGCCTCGCGCAACCGGCCCTGGTCAACCAGCTTGAAGTTCTCGATCAGCACGCCTTCCTCGTCGATATGCGTACTGTCCGGCGGGGCGGAGCCCGGGGTGCGGCCGCCGATGTCCGCGTGGTGGCCGCGCGCGGCGACGAAGAACACGATCTCCTCGCCGGCCTTGTCGAACACCGGCGTGATCACGGTGACGTCGGGCAGGTGGGTGCCGCCGGCATAAGGCGCGTTCAGCATGTAGGTGTCGCCCGGCTTCATGCGCCCGGCGTTGCCGTCGACGATGGCCTTCACCGAGGCGCCCATCGAGCCGAGATGCACCGGCAGGTGCGGCGCGTTCGCCACAAGATTGCCATCCGGGTCGAACAGCGCGCAGGAGAAGTCCAGCCGCTCCTTGATGTTCACCGAATATGCGGTGTTGGCCAGCGTGGCGCCCATCTGTTCGCCGATCGACATGAACAGGTTGTTGAACACCTCCAGCATGACGGGATCGACGGTGGTGCCGATGGCCTCGGTCTTCGGGCGCGGCACCACGCGGGTCAGGATCAGGTGGCCGTAGTCGTTCAGCTCGGCGCGCCAGCCGGGCTCGACCACGTTGGTGCCGGTCTTCTCGATGACGATGGCGGGGCCGTCCACCTTGTCGCCAGGAAACATGGTGTCGCGGTCGTAGAGCGGCACCTCGGCCCACGTGCCGTCGCTGTGCATCTTCGCGGTGCGCAGCGGTTCGAAGCTGCCGCCGTCGCGCTTCGCCATCGGGCTTTCGTCGGCGCTGTCGGTGGCGCCGATGGCTTCCAGCGATATCGCCTCGACCAGCAGCACGCGTTCCGGCGCGGAGAAGCCGTAGCGCGAGCGGTGCGCCGCGTCGAAGGCATCGCGCATCGTCGCCTCGTCGGCGAGATCGACGAGCAGCGGCTGGTGCGAGCCGGCGTAGCGCAGGTGGACCTTGCGCACGATCTCGATGCGCGCGTCCTCGATGCCCTGATCCAGCACCTCCTTGCGCGCTTCGACTTCGATCTCGGCGAAGCGGTCGCGAACGGTTTCGAGGGTCGCGTCGCCGAGCTCGGATTCGATCTGGCGTTCGCGCATCGCGCGGATGTCGGCCAGGCCCATGCCGTAGGCGGAAAGCACGCCGGCATAGGGGTGCAGGAACACCTGGGTCATGCCGAGTGTGTCGGCGACCAGGCAGGCGTGCTGGCCGCCGGCGCCGCCGAAGCAGTTCAGCGTGTACTCGGTGACGTCGTGGCCGCGCTGCACCGAGATCTTCTTGATCGCGTTGGCCATGTTCTCCACCGCGATGCGCAGGAAGCCCTCGGCGGCGTCCTCGGCCGCCATGCCGGCCTCCTCGGCCAGGGTGGCGAACTTCTCGCGCACCACGTCGGCGTCGAGCGGTTCGTCGCCATTCGGGCCGAACACGGCGGGGAAGTTCTCCGGCTGGATCTTGCCCAGCATGACGTTGCAGTCGGTGACGGTGAGCGGGCCGCCACGGCGATAGCAGGCCGGACCGGGATTGGCGCCGGCGCTTTCCGGCCCGACGCGGAAGCGGCCGCCGTCGTAGGTCAGGATCGAGCCGCCGCCGGCCGCGACGGTGTGGATGTGCATCATCGGCGCGCGCATGCGCACGCCGGCGACCTCGGTCTCGAACGAGCGCTCGTACTCGCCGTCAAAGTGGGTGACATCGGTCGAGGTGCCGCCCATGTCGAAGCCGATCAGCTTGCTCATGCCGGCGACCGCGCCGGTGCGAACCATGCCGACGACGCCGCCGGCCGGGCCGGACAGGATCGCGTCCTTGCCCTGGAACAGCCGCGCATCGGTGAGGCCGCCGTTTGACTGCATGAACTGCAGGCGCTGGCAGCCGCCATTGTCGACATCCAGCGCGTCGGCGACCTGGTTCACGTAGCGGCGCAGCACCGGCGACAGGTAAGCGTCGACCACGGTGGTGTCGCCGCGGCTGACCAGCTTCATCAGCGGGCTGACCTCGTGGCTGACCGAGACCTGCGGGAAGCCGATCTCGCGCGCCATCGCGGCGACCTTGGCCTCGTGCTCTGTGTATCGGTAGCCGTGCATCAGCGCGATGGCGACCGAGCGGATGCCGTCGTCGTAGGCGCGTTGCAGCGCGGTGCGGGCTGCGCCCTCGTCCAGCGGGGTGACAATGTCACCATTTGCCGCCAGCCGCTCTTCGATCTCCTCGACGCGCTCGTACAGCAAGGTCGGCAGCACGATGTGCAGGTCGAACAGGCGCGGGCGGTTCTGGTAGCCGATGCGCAGCAAGTCGGCAAAGCCCTTGGTGATGAACAACGCGACGCGGTCGCCCTTGCGCTCCAGCAGCGCGTTGGTGGCGACCGTGGTGCCCATCTTCACCGCGTCGATCTGTCCGGGTGGGAAAGCCGCGTCGGCGTCGATGCCTAGCAGTTCCCGGATGCCCTGCACGGCGGCGTCCTTGTAGCGCTCCGGGTTCTCCGACAGCAGCTTGTGGGTCAGCACCGCGCCGTCAGGGCGGCGGGCGACGACGTCGGTGAAAGTGCCGCCACGGTCGATCCAGAATTGCCACATCACGCGGCCGGCGCCAGTACGGTGACCTCGGCGTCCTCCGGGACGTCGGTGATCAGCATCGAGCCCGGGGTGTGGGTGATGCACAGCGTCGGCCGGGCGCGCAGCAGCGCATTCTGCGGCGTCACCCCACAGGCCCAGAATACCGGGATCTCATTACTGCGGAACTCGGTGACGTCGCCCCAGTCAGGCTTGTCGATGTCGCTCACGCCGATCTTGGCGGGGTCGCCGATGTGCAGCGGGGCGCCGTGCGCCTGCGGGAATTGCCGCGAGATGCGGGCCGCGCGCTCCGCGTTCTCCGGCGAGAAGGGACGCATGGAACAGACCGTGCCGCCGCCGAACTTGCCGGCCGGCACCAGCGGGATCGAGGTCTTGTACATCGATACGATTTTGTTCTGCTCGACATGGCGCAGCGGCAGGCCGGCCTCGGCCAACGCCCGCTCGAAGGTGAAGGAGCAACCCAGCGCGAAGGCCACCAGGTCGTCGCGCCACAGGTCCTTCAGGTCCGGCACCTGCTCGGTCAGCTCACCGTCGCGGTAGACGTTGTAGCTCGGTACGTCGGTGCGGATGTCGATGTCGCCCAGCGTGCGCATCAGCGGATCGCCGGTGTCGGACACGCCGACCAGCGGGCACGGCTTCGGGTTGCGCTGGCAGAAGCGGAAGAAGTCGATGGCGTCGGCCTCCGGCAGGATCGCCAGGTTGGCCTGCAGCAAGCCCGCGCCCATCGCCGCCGTGTGCCCGATATAGCGCCCGCTGCGAAACTCGGCGCGCAGGTCGCTCATCGGCATGCGTTGAAGTTCTTCGTATGTCGCCATCACACTCTCCCGTCACCCCGGACTTGATCCGGGGTCCATGTCGACGCCTCGCGTTGGTCCCAGCTGGACCCCGGATCAAGTCCGGGGTGACGACTCCTTCTTGTACACCGACCTCAGTTCAACTTGCAGCCTTCGACGGTGATGCGGTGCATCAGCCGGCGTTCGCCGTGGTAGTCGTTTGCCGCATAGTGCCAGGTGCAGCGGTTGTCCCAGAAGGCGATCGAGCCTTCGCCCCACTGAAAGCGGCAGGTGAATTCGGGCCGCGACGCGTGGCCGTAAAGATACTGCAGCAGCGGTTGCGACTCCTCGACAGTCCAGCCGTCGATGTGGGTGGTGAAGGCGCGGTTCACGTAGAGCGCCTTGCGGCCGGTGTCGGGGTGGGCGAGCACGACCGGGTGCACGGCGTCCTGCATCGCCGCCTCGCGATTGCCGATGCGCCCCTCGGTACCGCCGTCGTCGTCGTGGTAGCCGCCGGCGCCGAAGACGTGGCGGCTGGAATGCACCGCGTTCAGGCGCGAAAGCGTCTCCTTCAGGCCGTCGGAGAGCGCGTCGTAGGCGGCGTACATCGAGGCGAACAGCGTGTCGCCGCCGCGCGGCGGCACCTCGCGCGCGAGCAGGATCGAGCCCATCGCCGGGGCCTCGTCGTAGCTGTGGTCGGTGTGCCAGCCGCCGCCGATGTTGGATTTCTGTTCCGGCTCCTTGCGCACCTCGGCGATCTGCGGGTGGCCGTCGACCGCCTGGAAGAAGCGGTTGACGTTGATCGGGCCCCAGCGCTCGGCGAAGGCAATGTGCTGTTCCGGGCTCAGCGTCTGGTCGCGGAAGAAGATCACCCCGTGCTCGAAGAAGGCCTCGCGGATCGCCGCGAACTCCGAGTTGCCGAGCTCGCCGGCCAGGTCGACGCCGTGAATCTCCGCGCCTACGCCACCATTCGTCGGCACCACGTTCACCGTCATGACTGTCTCCCGATCGTTGCTCTAGCGTGCCGACAAGGCGTCGAACGCCTGGCGCAATATATCGATGTGCTCGGCCGGCGACGAGAGGCCGGCGTCCATGGTCCGCAACGTGACCTGCGTCGCGCCGAGCCGGCGCCAGGCGTCCAGCTCCCGTGCCCACTCATCCGGGCTCTTGCCGACCAGGTGGATGGTGGCCTCGATGCCCAGCGTATCGACCGCGCGGCCGGCGCCGGTGGCGGCTTCCTTGAACGTCGCGATGGCGTCGCCGGCCTCGTTGCCCGGCGCCATGCGCGGGTTCATCAGCCAGCCGTCGGCCAACCGTCCGGCGCGGGCGACGGCGCGCGCATCGAACGCACCGATCCAGATCGGGATCGGCTGCTGGATCGGGCGCGGGTTCACGCCGACTTCCGGGATGTCGTCGAACTCGCCGTGGAACGGCGCCAGCCGCTGCGTCCACAGCGCGCGCAGCACCTGCACCTGTTCCTCGATGCGCCGCGCACGGGTCTTGAAATTCTCGCCCATCGCCCGGTACTCGATCTCGTTCCAGCCGATGCCGACGCCCAGGCGCAACCGGCCGCCGGACAGCACGTCGATCTCGGCGGCCTGCTTGGCGACCAGCGCGGTCTGGCGCTGCGGCAGGATCAGGATCGCGGTCTGCAGTTTCACCTGTTTCGTGACCGCGGCGCAGAAACCGAGTAGCACCATGATCTCGTGGAAACCGCGATCGACGGTGTAGTAGGACTGCCAGCCCGGGTTCGGCTCGGCCGCCTGGACCACGTGGTCGATGAAGGTCATGTGCGCGAAGCCTGCCTCGTCCGCCGTCTCGGCGAAGTCGCGGATGACGCCGGGATCGTTGCCGATCTCGGTGGTCGGGAAGGCGAGGCCAATATCCATGCGGCGGCGGCTCCAGGTTGTAAGGGCGGGCGAGGCGCTAGCCTACTCCGGCACCGGCGAGAATCAATGTCGGCCGCAAGGTGCTACGATGATGGTGAATTCTGGAGGCATCGACGCATGAAAACCCGTTTCACCGAACTGTTCGGCGTGCGCCACCCTGTCGTGCAGGGCGGCATGCAGTGGGTCGGCCGGGCCGAGCTGGTCTCGGCCGTGGCCAATGCCGGCGCGCTCGGATTCATCACCGCGCTGACCCAGCCGACGCCGGAGGACCTGACCAAGGAAGTCGCGCGCTGCCGCGAGATGACCGACCAGCCGTTCGGCGTGAACCTGACCATCCTGCCGACGCTGCGGCCGGTGCCGTATGACGAGTATGCCGACGCCATCGTCTCGGCCGGCATCAAGATCGTCGAGACCGCCGGGCGCAATCCCGAGCCGCACCTGCCGAAGTTCAAAGCCGCTGGCATCAAGGTGATCCACAAGTGCACTTCGGTGCGGCACTCCGTGAAGGCGCAGTCGATCGGCTGCGACGCGGTCAGCGTCGACGGCTTCGAATGCGCCGGCCATCCGGGCGAGGACGACGTGCCGGGCCTGGTGCTGCTGCCGGCGGCGGCGGACCAGCTCGACATTCCCATTGTCGCATCAGGCGGCTTTGGCGACGGGCGCGGGCTGGTCGCGGCGCTGGCGCTGGGCGCGGAGGCGATCAACATGGGCACGCGGTTCATGGCCACGGCCGAGGCGCCGATCCACGACGCGGTGAAGCAGGCCCTGGTCGGCGCCGACGAGCGCAACACGGTGCTGATCAACCGCACGCTGCGCAATTCATCGCGCATCTTCCGCAACGGCATCGCCGACAATGTGATCGAGACCGAGAAGGCGCGCGGCAAGGACCTGACCATCGAGGACCTGGCGCCGTTCATCGCCGGCGGCAAGGGCCGGCTGGTGTTCGAGCAGGGCGACCTGGAAGCCGGCATCTTCTCCACCGGCCAGGTGGTCGGGCTCATCAATGACGTGCCGACCTGTGCCGAACTGGTGGCGCGCATCGTCGGCGACGCCGAGGCGATCATCGGCGAGCGGCTGGCCGCCACGCTGGACCGGCGTCCGGCCGCCGCCTAAGTGAGCCTGCCACGACCGATCGGCGAGCCGAGTCCGCAGCCGCGTGCGGCGCGACTGCTGCGCGGGCGCGGACGCTACACCGACGATCTGCCGGCTTCGCGTCTTCTGCATGTCGCGTTCGTGCGCAGCCCGCACGCGCACGCACGGATCGAGGCGATCCGAACCGGGGCATGCGGCGCGCTCGCGGTCGTGACGGCGGCCGATCTGGCCGGCGCGTACGAAGCCTGGACCAGCCGTCACAATCTCTTTCCCGACCTGAAGCAGGCCGTGCAACATCCACTGGCGGTCGACAAGGCGCGCTGGTGCGGCGAGCCGGTTGTCGCGGTCGTGGCCCGTACGCGCGCCGAGGCGGAGGACGCGGCGGCGCGGGTCGAGATCGACTGGACACCGTTGCCGCCGCTGGCCGACGTCGAGACGGCGCTGGCGCCGGATGCGCCGCGCCTGCACGATGACCTGTCGGACAACATTGCGTTTCGCGGTCGGCAGGAGTCAGGCGATCCCGATGCGGCTTTCGCGGTTGCCGACCGCGTGATCGAGGAAACGTTCCGCTTCGCCCGACATACCGGCGTGACGCTGGAGCCACGCTCGACCCTTGCCGTCTACGACGAGGCCGACGGGCTCACGGTGTACCAGTCGCACCAGGTGCCGCACCAGATGCAGGACATCTACGCCGATCTGCTCGGCCTGCCGGAACATCGGGTGCGGGTGGTGTGTCCGGACGTCGGCGGGGCTTACGGCATCAAGCTGCATCTCTATCCGGAGGATATCTGCGCCTGCCTGCTGGCACGTCGCCTGGGGCGGCCGGTGAAGTGGGTGGCGGACCGGATGGAGTCGCTGCTGAGTGACATCCATGCCCGCGACCATCAGGTGACCGCGCGCATGGCGCTGGACAAGGATGGGACGATCCGGGCCTTCGCGGTCGAGGATGTGATGCCGATCGGCGCCTTTTCGGTCTATCCGCGGACGTCGATGGGCGAGGCGGTGAACGTTCGCAACATGACCGGCGCGCCGTATCGCTTCGAGGCCTACCGCTGTGACACCACGCTGGTGTTCCAGAACAAGAACACGGTGGCACAGTACCGGGCCGTCGGCCATCCGATCGCGGCCGCCATCACCGAGCGCCTGGTCGATCTCGGCGCGGCGGCGGTCGGGCTCGATCCGCTGGAGCTGCGACGGCGCAACCTGCTCGACGCTGCGGCCTACACCAGCCCGGCCGGGCCGACTTTCGAGGGCCTGTCACTGCCCACGTGTCTGGCGGCACTGGAAGCGGCCGTGGACGTGCCGGTCCTACGTGCCGAGCAAGCCAGTTTGCGTGAGCAGAACATATATCGCGGCATCGGCATCGCCAGCTTCATCGAGGTCACCGCCACCGGGCCGCAGAATTACGGTCGCGGCGGCATCAGGATCAGTGCGCAGGACGGCTGCGCACTGAAACTGGAACCCTCCGGAACACTACGTTGCGTGCCGTCGGTGACCGAGCAAGGCCAGGGCACCGAGGCCGCTATTGCGCAGATCGTCGCCGCCGGCTTCGGTGTCGCGGCCGACGACGTGGCGGTCAGCAGCGGCGACAGCGCCGCGTCGCCCTATGGCGGCGGCGCCTTCGCCTCGCGGGGCATCACCATCGGCGGCGAGGCGGCCTGGCGCGCAGCGCGGCAGCTGCGGGCCAACGTGCTCGACCTGGCCGCGGCGGTGCTGCAGGCCGACGTGGGGATACTCGATATCCGCGATGGCGAGGTTGTTGACGGGAGCGGCGCGCGGATGAGCGTTGCCGAGCTGGCGGCGCTGGCGACCTTCCGGCCCTTCGAGCTGCCGCCAGGCACGCAGCCCGAGTTGTCTGTCGTCGGCCACTATGTGAACACGGCGCGGCCGTTCGTGCCGACCTGCGGCATGCAGCTCTCGCATGTTGAGGTTGACGCCGAGACCGGCGCGGTGCGGCTGCTGCGTCATGTCGTGGCGCACGATTGCGGGCGGCAGATCAACCCGCTGCTGGTGGCGGAGCAGATCCGCGGCGGTGTCACCCAGGGGTTGGGCGCGGCGCTTTGGGAGGAAATCGTCTATGACGACCAAGGCCAGCTGCTCACCGCTTCGCTGGCCGACTATCTCGTGCCGATGGCGGCGGAGCTCCCCGATATCGAGGTGCTGCACGTCGAGACCCCGGTGGCGGGGAGCGAACTCGGCACGCGCGGCGCGGGCGAGGCCGGCACGGCTGGCGCGTCGGCCGCCGTGCTGAACGCGATCAACGACGCGCTGGCGCCGCTCGGCGGACACATCGCGCAGTTGCCGTGCACGCCAGAGCGGGTGCTGAACGCGATTCCGAACGGCGTGGCGACGTGCTGATCACGCACCACGTCCCGATTGGAACGTTTCGCGGGCCGCTGCCTTTCGCGTGACGTTTGGCGTTCACATATTCCGTCGTGCCGGCCTTGCGCCGGCATCCATGTCCACGGCCGCACGGTCGCGAACAAGTCGAAGCTCCGCAAACGGCGCCATGGACTCCGGATCAAGTCCGGGGTGACGGATTTCGTGGTGGAGGCAGATACGCTCGGCGAGCCCAAGTCCGACGCTACAGGCCCGCCTCTTTCCAGTTCGGCGCGGCCTCGGGCGGGTCGGAGGCCAGGCCGGCCTGGTGGATGCCGTGGATGGCGGCGGCCTCGTCGCGGTCGGACGCATCGCCGCTGATCCCCACCGCGCCGACGATGTCGCCGTCCTCGTCCAGGATGGCGACGCCGCCCGGCACGGCGGCGAAGCGGCCATCGGACGCGGCGGCGATGGCGTTCTGGAACGCCACCCGCTCCCGCAACCTGGCACCCAGGAGGCGGCTGGACACGCCCATGCCGACGACGGCGCTGGCCTTGGCGAGCGCGATCCCGACGCGCACCGTGCCGCAACCGTCCTCGCGCTTCAGGCAGACGATATGGCCGCCGCTGTCGATCACCACGACGGTCAGCGGCAGCAGCTCGTGTTCGCGACCGAAGGCCAGGGCCTCGGTGCAGATCGCGTCGGCGGCGGTCAGCGACAGGCTGGAGGCGACGTTGGCGAGCTTTCGTTCGGTCATCAGGTAACCTTGCCGCGGGCCGCGACTTCGATCTCGGCCTCGACCTTGTCGCCGCGGATGAAATACAGCCGGTCCATCATGTTGGTGACGACGCAGGCGTGGTTCGGGATCACGCGAACGCGGGCGCCGACACCCGGGCGCCAGTTGGATTTGGAGAGATCGAGAATACCGTGTTCCTCCGACAGGCCCGCCACGGCGGCGGTCGGCGCGGTGGCTATCAGGCCGTGGCCGGTCAGCCCGAACAGGTCGGTGGTCAGCACCTTGGAGCCGGCATCGAGGATGCCGCGCGTGTCGGTCGGCCGGCTGACTACGGTGCTCATCACGGTGAGCGCGCAGTCGGCCGGGCCGCAGACGCCGCCCTCGACCAGCGAACGGTCGTTGTAGATGTAGGTGCCGGCGCGGTGCTCGGTGGCGGTCGGCACATCGCCGCTGCGCCACATGTTCGGCGTGCCGCCGGAACTGACGCGCGGGCAGGGCAGGCCCTCGGCCAGCAGTAGGCCGCGCGCCTCGGTCAGCCAGGCATCGACCCGGGCCTCGTCCTTCATCGGCGGGAAAGTCATCAGGCCGCCCAGCTCAAGACCCGGCGCAGCGTGGATGCGCTTGGCGAGTTCGAGCGCGTCGCCGGGGCTCTGCACGCCGCAGCGGCCGGCGCCGGTGTCGCATTCGACCAGCACCGGCAGCGGCGCCGGCTCGTTGGCGAAGCCCTTGGACAGACCGTCAACCACGGTCGGGTTGTCGGCCACCACCGACATCCTGATCCGCCGCGCCAGCGCTGCGAGGCGCTGCACCTTGCTCTCGCCCAGGATGTTGTAGGTGATGAAGATGTCGTCGAGGCCGCCGTCGGCCATCACCTCGGCCTCGCCGACTTTCTGGCAGGTGATGCCAACCGCGCCCGCCTCGACCTGGCGGCGGGCCAGGTCGGGCAGCTTGTGGGTCTTGATGTGCGGCCGGGCGGCGATGCCGGTCTTGGTGCAGTGTTCCTGGAAGCGGGCGATGTTGCGCTCCACGATGTCCAGGTCGACCAGCACGGCCGGGGTCTCGATCTCTTCGAACATCTAGTCGTCCGTTTGCTTGGTGAGCTTGGCCACGATGGCCTCGAAATGCCTGTCGGCCAGCGCCTTCAGCTCATCGTCGGTGCGATCCTGGATCGGGTGCGGGACCCAGACCCATTCCGGCTCGAAGCCGAGCGCGCTGCCTTGCGTGTCGGCGGCTTGCACGAACTCCTCCGTCGCCACGCCGATGGCGGGCAGGCCGCGGGCCTCCAGGTTCGCCAGGTCATGCGTACAGCACGACGTGCACGAGCCTCAGTCGGCCAGGCCTTCGACCACGATGTTGGCTTCCAGCGCGATCTGCTGTTGCAGTTCGAGCGGAGCCGGGCGGGTCACGGTCGGCTTCTTGTAGCGCTTGACCGCGATGCCGTTCTCGCCGAGACGCTCGGAGAGGCGGTCGAGGAAGACGTCGCCGCGCGGCTTGGAGATGTCCAGCACCGCGACGGTGAGGCCCTCCAGGCTTGCGGGGCGGGGGACGCGGGTGCGGGCCGCGACCTCGCGTTCCGCGGTGGGGTCGAGCAGTGTGGTCATGCCTTGACCTCCTTGGTGACGGGTCGGCTGGTGTGTTCGGTGGACGGCGTGAAGCCGGCGATGATGGCGGAGAACTTGCCGGCGCTGCCGCCGGCGCGGACGATCATCAGCGCGTGCGGCAGGAACTTGCTGACCTGCTTGCCGGCGAGCTTTGGCGATGCCCCCTCCTGGATGCCGTTTTGGCCCGGCATCACCTCGTCGGCCGGGAGCGTGAGCCGGGTCATCAGTTCGGCGTGCAGGCGCGCCTTGTCCCAGCCGCCGCCATTGATGGTGCGCTCGTGTTCCGGGCAGACCACCAGCATCGCGTCGGGCGCCGGGAACTTGTTGATGTTGTCGACGGCGCGCAGGCTGTTGGCGAAGGTCGACGCCAGGTCTTCCGGGGTGCGGCCGCGTTCGTCGATCACCGGTTGCAGGCCGGAGCCGGCGAAGACGGTGACGGCGCTGGTGCCCGCCTTCAAGCCACGGTCGACGGTGAACGGGGTCCAGGCCGAGCCGGGCTCGTCCTCAGCGAAGCAGTAGGTGTACTTGCCGGGGCTGCCGAGCGTGGAACGGTCGACGCCGCCTGGTTTGCCGCCGCCGACATTGCGCACGACGAGGTTCACGGCACGACCGATGGTGGCGTTGGCGCGGTTGCCCTGGCCCAGAGCGTTGCCCTTGGCGTTCATGCCGATGGCCCGCGCGATGGGCCCGTTGACGATCACCACCGGGCTGACGAAACGGGTGGTGGCCAGCACGCCGTGCAGGTTGAAGTCGCGGTCCAGGATGCATTCCACGGCGGCCAGCACCGCGGGCAGGTATTCCGGCCGGCAACCAGCCAGCACCGCGTTGATCGCAACCTTCTCCACGGTGCAGGCGTCCAGGTTCGGCGCCACCTCGCCCAGCACCTCGTCTGGCCGGCGCGAGGTGCCCTCCAGCATCGCCAGCACGCGCTCCGGCGTCGGCGGCACGACCGGCAGGCCATCGGACCAGTCACGGTCGTAGCAGGCCTCGATGTCGTCCTCCTCGCCGCCGATCTCGATGGCGCGGGCGCTCAGACCGGTGTCGCCGTGGCGCAGCTTCAGGGCGCGCAGCTTGGCTGGGTCCTGGTTCAGCGCGCCGCAGCCGGGCTGGTTCTCCGGCAGGTTGTGGCCGAGGTCGTCGATGCCGGTCAGCGCCTGCCATTCGGCCCGGTTCCAGCCGACCGCACGGCTGTCCTCCTGGCCGTCGCGATGGCGGATCAGCGTCGGGACGATCTCGATGCCGAGCTCGTAGGAGCGGTCCAGGGCGGTGTCGTCGGCGACGCCGGGCACCGTCTCCGGGAAGCCGGGGTCGTCCTGGCTGTACACGGTCAGGACACCGCGCTGCGCCAGTTGGCCGAGAACTGGCGCGACCATGGCGCAGGTCGGGCAGTCGCGCTTCACGACGGCGATAAGGTGATGGCTGCTCATGGCGGCAAGCCTAGAGCAAGATCGACCGAAACGGTATCACCCGTCGCGTCGTCGCCTGCCGGTCGGCGGGCGATGGCCCTACCGGGCGCCGAAGACGCCGGGTAGGGCCGCATCGGGTGTTTCGGCGGCTTAGGCGGCGCGGACCTTGGCGGTGAATTGCGCCACCTCGCCGCGCAAGGTGTCCGACTGTGCCGACAGCGCGCCGACCGCGCTGCCGAGCTGGGTCGCCGCGGCACCGGTCTGCGATGCTGCGCGCGAGACGCCGGAAATACTCGCCGAGACCTGGTCGGTGCCACTGGCCGCCCGCTGCGTGTTGCGGGTGATCTCCTGGGTCGCGGAGCCCTGCTCCTCCACCGCAGACGCGACGCTGGCGGAGATTTCGGTCATTGCCGTGATCGTCCCGGCAATGGACTCGATGGCCGCGACGGCCCTGGTCGTGGCTTCCTGGACGCCGCGGATCTGGCCGCCGATGTCCTCGGTGGCCTTGGCGGTCTGGCTGGCCAGGTTCTTGACCTCGGACGCGACGACGGCGAAGCCCTTGCCGGCTTCGCCGGCCCTGGCCGCCTCGATCGTGGCGTTCAGTGCCAGCAGGTTGGTCTGCCCGGCGATATCGGAGATCAGGCCGACAACGTCGCCAATCTGCTGTGCGGCATCCGACAGGCCTTGCATCACCGAGGTGGTCTGTGCCGCCTCGGTCACCGCGTTGGAAGTGAGGTCGGAGGCTCGGGTCACCTGTTGTGCGATCTCGGCGATCGATGCGGTGAGCTGTTCCGCGGCTGCCGCGACGGTCTGGACATTGGTGCTGGCCTCCTCTGCCGAGGTGGCGACCGAGTTGGACTGCTCGCTGGTTTCCTCCGCATCGCGGCTCAGCTGGTTGGCCGTCGCCTGCAACTGCTGGACCAGTTCGCTGACACTGTCGACGACGCCCTTCACGCTGGCGTCGAAGCCATCGGCCAGGCTGTCCATGAGCTGTTTGCGCTCGGCCGCGCGGCGGCTTTCGGCTTCCGCCTGGTCCGCCTCCAGTCGCTGCTTCTCGATCGCGTTGTCCTTGAACACCTGGATCGCCGCGGCCATCTCGCCGATCTCGTTGCGGCGGTCGACGAAAGGAATCTCGACGCTCGCTTCGCCGGCGGCCAGGGCCGACATCGCGGTGTTGATCCGATTGATGGCGGTGACGAGGCGATGGCCGACCAGCATCGCGATGGCGCCAACCAACAGGACGATGAAGGCCACCGCGCCCATGATGGCCCATCCGGCCATGGTTTGCTTGTTCTCGAGTGTGCCGCGGGCTTCAACCGCCTGCGCTTCCAGGCCCTCGCTCAGCGCAGCGAGCAGCGTGGCGACTTCATTGTAGGCGCCGGCAAGGCCGTCCGTCAGCGCCAGTCGCTCCCGGTCGGTATTGATCCAGGCCATGACGCCGCTGCGGTAGTCTTCGAGCTTGCCGAGCAGGTTGTCCTGGCGGTCAAAGCTCAAGCCACTCGTGGCGAGCGCGTCCTTGAACTCGCCAACCCGGGCATCGATCCTGGTGGCGTATTTCGGATCGCCGCGCAGCATGTAGTCCTTCTCGTGGCGGCGCATCATCAGCATCAGAATTTTGAGCTCTGCCGCGTCCACCTCGCCGAGGGTCGTCTCGATCTCGTGCACGGCGGCGCGGAGTTCGCCTTCCAGGCCGGATTTCGGATCGAGCCCAAGCCGGGTCATGTTGTCGCGAAGCGCCACGAAAGCCGCGTCGCTGGCCGCCAGCTTCGTCCGCAGCGCGCCCACGAACTGCGCGTTGTCCTCGGCGCCGATCGCCTGAAGTCGCTGATGGATGGTTTCCAGGCTCTCGAGCGCTCTTGCCAATCGCGCATCGCGGGCATCCAGAACCGCGAGGTCCTTGCTCAGGATGAAGTCCTTCTCCTGGCCCTCGAGGTTGGAGACGATCGTGTTGATCTGGGCGCCGGTCCGCGAAATGTCCTCGATAGCTGCCATTTCCGCGAGGTCGATACGCTCAATCGTCTTGCTAGCGAAGTGGAGGCCCGCGATGCCGAGCATGCCGGCAATGGCGAGGCCGGCGAGCATCAGGATCTGAGTCCGGAGTCTGATCTGGGCGAGAGTACTGAACATTGTTACGCAACCACTGAGTGAGAGACAGAAAGAGAGAGGCGGCGGCACCGGTATGTGCCGACCTCGAACCATGCGACCCCGCGGCGCAACATCTGGCAGAGATGTTAACGGACCGCTACCTGCCGCAGAGCGAGCGGCCGGTTGCGGCTATCCCGGCCTACTCCGCCGCCGCGTCGCGGGCCGGCGGGAAGAAGCGGTTCTCGGGACGCGGCAGGCCGAGATTCTCGCGCAAGGTCCGGCCCTCGTAGTCGGTTCGGAAGATGCCGCGGCGCTGAAGTTCCGGCACCACCTTGTCGACCACGTCGTCGAGCCCGGCCGGCAGGTAGGGGAACATCACATTGAAGCCGTCGCAGGCCTCGGTCTCCAGCCACTCGTGCATCTCGTCGGCGATGGTCTGCGGCGTGCCGACCATCGACAGGCCGGAGTAGCCGCCCAGCCGCTGCGCCAGTTGCCGGACGGTGAGATTCTCGCGCTGGGCCAGCCGCATGGCGCGCTCGCGGCCCGACTTGGAGGCGTTGGTCTCGGGAATGTCGTCGGGCAGCGGCGCGTCGGGATCGAATTTCGACGCGTCGGTGCCGAGCGAGATCGAGAGCGAGGCGATGGCGCTGTCGTCGTGCACCAGGCTGTCGAGCAGAGCGCGTTTCTCGCGCGCTTCCTCGACGCTCTCGCCGACGACGATCAGGCAGCCGGGCAGGATCTTCAAGTGCTCGCGCGGGCGGCCGAGCTTGTCCATGCGGCCCTTGATGTCGGCATAAAGGCGCCGCCCGTCCTCCAGCGCGCCGCCGCCGGCGAACACCATCTCGGCGGTCTCTGCGGCGAGTTGCTTGCCGGCTTCCGACGCGCCGGCCTGCACGATCACCGGCCAGCCCTGCACCGGGCGGGCGATGTTCAGCGGGCCGCGAACTTTCAGGAACTCGCCGTCGTGATCGAGCCGGCGCATCTTCGACGGATCCCAGAAGATGCCGCTGTCGACGTCGCGGATGAAGGCGTCGTCGGCGAAGCTGTCCCACAGGCCGGTGACGACGTCGAAATACTCCCGCGCCCGGCGGTAGCGGTCGCCGTGCTCCATGTGTTCGTCCATGCCGAAATTCAGCGCCGCGTCCGGGTTCGACGTGGTGACCAGGTTCCAGGCCGCACGGCCGCCGGAAATGTGGTCCAGCGAGGCGAAGCGCCGGGCCACGGTGTAGGGCGGCTCGAAGGTGGTCGAGGCGGTGGCGATCAGGCCCAGATGCTCGGTCACCATGGCCAGCGCCGGCAGCAGGGTCAGCGGGTCGAACGAGGTGATGGTGGCGGAGCGCTTCAGCGCCTCGATCGGCATGTTCAGCACAGCCAGGTGGTCGGCCATGAAGAAGGCGTCGAACTTGCCTTGCTCCAGTCGCTGCGCGTAGCGGACCAGTGCCTTCAGGTTGAAGTTGGCGTCCGGCGTGCCACCGGGATAGCGCCACGCGGCGGTGTGAATGCTCACCGGCCGCATGAATGCGCCGAGGCGAAGCTGGCGGGATTGTGCGGTCATTGCGGCACCTGGATGGTCTTGAGGTAGGCCAGCAGGTCGTCGACCTGCTGCGGCGTCAGCATGAATTCCGGCATCTCCGGGTGGCCGACGGCGATGCCTTCGGCCAACGCCTCGGCCAGGTTCTCCACCGGCCAGTTCTGCTCGAACATGCGGAACGGTGGCGCCTTGTCGTGGGCGCCGGCGTCGAACTTGCCGATGGCGTGACAGCGCGCACACTTGTCCTGAGCCAAGGCATGGCCCGCCTCGATGTCGGGCGCGGCCAGCACCGGCGCCGCGGCCAATATGAACAACAGGGCGAGCGCGGTACGCATCAGTTGACGTTCTTCTCCTTACCTTCCCAGTAGGGCTTGCGCAGGTCGGTCTTCAGGATTTTTCCGGCGCCGGAGAGCGGCAGCGGATCGGTGGCGAACTCCACGCTGCGCGGGCATTTGTAGCCGGCGATCAACTCGTGGCAGAAGTCGATCAGCCCCTGCTCGTCGAGCTTCTCGCCGTCCTTGCAGCGCACGATGGCGTGCACCTGCTCGCCCCATTTCTCGTGCGGGATGCCGATCACCGCGCATTCGGCGACCGCCGCGTGCTGATAGATCGCGTTCTCGACCTCGGCGGAATAGACGTTCTCGCCGCCGGAAATGATCATGTCCTTCACTCGGTCGACGACGTAGACGTAGCCGTCTTCGTCCATCTTGCCGCCGTCGCCGGTGTGCAGCCAGCCGTTGCGCAGGGTCTCTGCGGTCAGCTCGGGCTGCTTCCAGTAGCCCTGCATGACGTTCTCGCCGCGGCCGCAGATCTGGCCGACGGTGCCGCGCGGCACCTCGTTGTCGTTCTCGTCGAGGATGGCGATCTCCATGCCCGGGATGGCGCGGCCGGCGGACTTGCCCTTGCCGGCCAGCGGCCCCTCGAAGACGTGGCGTTCGGCTTCCAGCAGGGTCATCACCGGCGCCGCCTCGGTCTGGCCATAGGCCTGCTGGAACTCGGCGCCGGGGATCACCTGCATCGCCTTGCGCACCACCGCCTCGGGCATTGGCGAGGCGCCGTAGAGCACGTGCTTCAGGCTGGACAGGTCGAAGTCGCCGGCCTTCGGGTGGTTCACCACCATATTGACCATGGTCGGCACCAGCAGGGCGACGGTGACCTTGTGCTCCTGCATCGCCTGCATCGTGGCGACCGGCTCGAAGGCGGGGATGACGACGGAGGCGCCGCCGGCGGTCATGATCGCAAACGTGGCGGCGCCGTTGGCGAGGTGGAACATCGGCGCGGCGTGCAGGTAGGTCGAGTGTTGGAAAAAGCCGGCCAGCGGTCCGAACTGCAGCGCGTTAAGCAGCAGGTTGCGATGGCTCAGCATCACGCCCTTGGAACGGCCGGTGGTGCCGCCGGTGTAGAACAGGCCGGCCAGCTCGTCGCCGCCCTGGTCTTGCGGCGCCAGCTCGGCCTTGCCATCGACCAGGCTCTCGAAGGCCAGCATGCCGTCGGTCGGCGCACCGTCGCCGACGTCGACAATGGTCGTCACGCCGCCGATCTGGCCCTGGATCTTGGGCAGCATGGGCTTGAAGGCGTCGTCGATCATCAGCACCGAGGCGCCGGAATCGTTCAGCCAGTGCACCACCTCCGGCGGCGCCAGCCGGGTGTTGATCGGCACGAAGACGCCGCCGGCCCACGGCACCGCGAAGAAGTATTCCAGATAGCAGTCGCTGTTCAGGGCCAGCATCGCCACCCGGTCGCCCGGCTTCATGCCGATCTCGACCAGGCCGCTGGCCAGACGGGCGACGCGGCCGGCGAAATGTGACCAGTCCTGGGTGCGGTCCTGGAAGTGCAGGGCCAAACCGTCGCGATTGACCTGCGCGGCGCGGCGGATGGTGGAGCTGATACGCATTGTCGATGCCTCCCGTTTGGAGGCGACTTTAGGACCATGTGGCGGCGGTCGGCCAGTGCCGGTTATGCTGCCGCTTACCCACGGAATTGGTGAAAGGTTGGGATTTGGCGACGGAACTAGCCGCCGACGTGCTGATTATCGGGGCAGGCGGCGCCGGCATGTATGCCGCGCTGGCCGCCGCGCGCGCTGGTGCGTCGGTGATCCTGCTGGACAAGAGCCTGATCGGGCGGTCTGGCGCGACGGTGATGGCGCAGATGACGGTCGCCGCCGCCATCGGCCATCAGGAAGCCGACGACTGGCGATTTCACCTGCGCGACACCATCGCCGCCGGGCGCGGGCTGGTGCACGAGCCGCTGGCACGGGTGCTGTGCGAGAACGGCCCGATCCGCATTCTCGAGATGGAGGACTGGAAGGTCGGCTGGGCGCGGGCCGGCAACCACATCGCCCAGGTGCACGCGCCGGGGCACGACCGCCCGCGCTGCGTCTATGCCGACTTCCTGAACACCGGGCCGGCGGTCTCGCGCACGTTGCGGGCGCAGCTCGCACGCACCGATGGCATCCGCCGCATCGCCGACCTGATCGTTGCTGATCTGATCGTCGCCGACGGGCAGGTTGTGGGCGCGGTCGGACTGGCGCTGGAAAGCGGGCACACGGTGACCATCGCCGCCAAGGCCACGATCATCGCCACTGGCGGCCTGACCAAGCTCTACGCCCGCAACTCGGCCTCGACCAACATGGGCGGCGACGGCTACGCGCTGGCGCTGCGCGCGGGCGCTGAACTGGTCGACATGGAGTTCGTGCAGTTCTTTCCGATCGGCCACCTGGCGCCGCGCCTGATCGGCATGGACCCGATCATGTGGGACCCGTTCCGCTACAAGCTCGGCGGGCGTCTGCTTAACGGCGAGATGCAGGAGTTCACGCAGAATTACGGCACGCCGGAGAATGACAAGTACGTCGTCACCCGCGACGTTGCCACCTATGCGATCCTGCAGGAGGTGGCGGCCGGGCGCGGCTCGCCACATGGCGGAGCCTACCTTTCATTCCAGCATATCCCCGACGCCAAGCTGCGCGAGGCCTTCGGGCCGGTGATCGACCGCCTCGCCGCCAACGGCATCGACCTGACCCAGACGCCGATCGAGGTGTCACCCATCGCGCACTACCACATGGGCGGGATCCGGGTGGACGAGGACATGGCCTCGACCGTGCCGGGACTGTTCGCCGCCGGCGAAGCGCTGGGCGGCCCGAATGGCGCCAACCGGCTGTCGGGCAACGCGATCACCGAGGCACTGGTGTTCGGCGAGCGGGCCGGGCGGTCGGCCGCCGCGCTGGCTGGTGGCGCTGACGCCAACATCGCCGCGGCAGCGCGGGCGACGCTCGCGACACTGGAGGGTGCCATCGGCCGGGCCGGCGACGGCCCGACGCCGACCGCCGCGATCGCCGAACTGCAACAGCTCATGCAGGACGATGTCGGCCCGTTCCGCACCGCCGAGGGGCTGGAGCGCGCGGTAACCCGCATCGGCGAGCTGCGCCGCGCCTTGCCGACCATGCCGACCGGCGCCGGCGGGGGCTTCGACATGCAGCTCGCAGACTGGCTGGAGCTGCGCAACATGCTGCTGGTGGCCGATTGCGTGGCGCGGGCGGCGCTGGCGCGCGACGAGAGCCGGGGCGCGCATCAGCGCAGCGACTACCCGACGCTGGCCGAGCGCTGGGAAGAAAATCAGGTCGTGACGATGGACGGCGACGACGTGACGCTGCGGCGTTCGCCGGTGCCGCGTCTCGACCCGGCCATCCTGGAGGTGCCGGCATGAGCGAACGACAGGTCGCGCGGCTGACGGTGCAACGTGGCGCGCCGGGCGAATTGGGCCGGGACGAGGTCTTCGAGGTCCCGTTCGAGCCGGGCCAGTCGGTGCTGGACGGCCTGCGCTGGGTGCGACGCGAGGTCGACCCATCGCTGGCGGTGCGGTTCTCGTGCCTGAACGCCAACGCCTGCAAGGAATGCGTGATCCGCATCGACGGCAAGACCGGCTATGCCTGCACCACCCGCCTGGTCGACGGCGAAATGCGCCTGGAGCCGTTGAAGAACAAGCGCCTGATCCGCGACCTGGTCACCGACACGGTGCCGACCGACGACCGGCTGGACGACTAGGCGGGCTCCGGAAAGCGTTCGCCGGCGGCCGGTGCCAGGTCGGGCAACCATGTCTCGTGCACGTGTAACCATGCCACGCCGTTCGGCGCACCCTCGCGGGGGCCGAACAGGACCGTCGTCAGCCGCGCCGACTTGTCGTCGCCGACCGCATGCCATTCCTCGTAGGTGAGCAGGGCATGGTCGCCGATCTTGCGCACGGGCCGGCAGTTCTCGACCCAGATACGGAAATCGTCGCCGGCATGCCGCATCGCGCCGTGCGCGGCCTCGAATTCGCTCAGGATGTCGGCCTGGCCGGTCACCGTGCCACGCGGGCTGATCACCTGCAGGCCGTCGCCCATCACCGTCTTGAAGCGCGCGAAGGCCGCCGGCGTGCGCGGCAGGGCACCGGCCAGCCAGTCGCGCAGGAAATCGTGCAGCTCGACAATCTCTTTCTCGCAGGCCTGTTCCACGTTCGGCTCCTGTTTCTGTCCAGTTCGCCCTATTGTGCCTTGCCCACGGCTGGGCAACCATTGGGCCCGAGATGAAACCAGCTCCCTTCAAGTATGTCGCCGCGCGGTCGGTGGACGAAGCGGTCGCCGCGCTGGCCGCCGCCGACGGCGACGCCAAGCTGCTGGCCGGCGGCCAGAGCCTGGTGCCGATGCTGAACTTCCGGCTGCTGGAGCCGGCGGTGCTGGTCGATATCAACCGCATCGAGGGTCTCGACAGGATCGAAGCCGTCGACGGCGGCGTGCGGGTCGGGGCCCTGGCGCGCCACGTCCAGGTTGAGCAGGACGCGCTGATCGCCGCGCGCTTCCCGGTCGTTACGGCGGCGATGCGCTACGTCGCCCACATCGGCATCCGCAACCGCGGGACGTTCGCGGGCAGCCTGTCGCACGCCGACCCGGCGGCCGAGCTGCCGATGCTGGCGCGGCTGCTGGACGCGACGCTGACCATCGTCGGCCCGAAGGGCGAGCGCGAAGTCGGCGCCGCAAATTTCTTCGTCGACGCGCTGACCAGCGACCTGGGGGAGGACGAGATGGTGACGTCGGTGTTCCTGCCCGACCTGCCGGCGGGTTGCACTTGGGGTTTCGAAGAGTTCGCGCGCCGGCATGGCGATTTCGCCATCGCCGCCGTCGCCACGGTCCTCGACATGGACGGCGATAGCTGCAAGGCCGCACGGATCGCGATGGCCGGCGTCGGCCACACACCGCTGCGCGCGCCGTCCGGCGAGGCGGCGCTGGCCGGGCAGGGGCGCGACGCCATCGACGGCGCTGCCGCAGCCGCCGCGTCCGACGCGGATCCGGTGAACGACCTGCAAGGCTCGGCCGCGTATCGCCGTCATCTGGTAAGCGTGCTGACCGGCCGCGTGTTGCGCCAGGCCTGGGGCTCGGCTTGAGCGAGACCGTGCGTGTCTCGGTACGCGTGAACGGCACCGCCTACGAGCGCGACATCGAACCGCGCATGCTGCTCGGCGACTTCCTGCGCGTTGCGCTCGACCTCACCGGTACGCATTTCGGCTGCGAGCACGGCATCTGCGGCGCCTGCACGGTGCACCTGAACGGCAAGAGCGTCCGTTCGTGCCTCACCTTCGCGGTGCAGGCCGACGGCGGCGAGGTGCTGACGGTCGAGGGGCTCGGCACGGTGGACGACCTGCATCCCCTGCAGGATGCCTTTCGCGAGCATCATGGCCTGCAGTGCGGCTTCTGCACGCCCGGCATGCTGATGACCGCCTTGGAGTTGATCGAGCGGCAGCCGGATGCCACGGAAGACGACATCCGCGAGGCAATGTCGGGCAACCTGTGCCGCTGCACCGGCTACCAGAACATCGTCGCCGCGATCCGCGCCGCCGCCGAGGCGATGCGATGAGCCTGGACGCGCGCCCGAAGAGCGTCGGCCGCTCGGTGAAGCGCGTCGAGGACCCGCGCCTGCTCACCGGTCAGGGCGCCTACACCGACGATCTGCGGCCGGCGCGCATGGTGCACGTGGCGATCCTTCGCTCCGATCACGCGCACGGCGCCATCCGGGCCGTCGACACGACCGGGGCGAACGCCATGCCGGGTGTACTGGGCGTCTACACGGCGGCCGACTTCGAGGGCGAGATCGAGCCGATCCGGGCGCCGTCGAAGATGCGCGACTACAAGATGACGACCACGCCGCTGCTCGCCGTCGATCGGGTGCGCTATGTCGGCGAGCCGGTCGCGGCGGTCGTGGCGGAAAGCCGCTACCTGGCCGAGGACGCGCTGCGCGGGATCGAGGTCGACATCGACCCGCTGCCGGCCGCGCTCGACCCCGAGGCGGCGGCGGAACCGGACGCGCCGGTCCTGCATGCCGAATTCGACAGCAACGTCATCCTGGCGCGCGAGTTCGGGCGCGAGGACGTGGACGCGGCGCTGGCCGTTGCGGCGACGACCGTGGCCGGCCGGTTCCGGTTCCGGCGCAAGTCGCCGCTGGCGATCGAGAACCGATGCTGCGTCGCCGAGTATAACGGCGGCCGGCGCGAGCTGACCCTGCACTCATCGACGCAGGTGCCGGGCATCCTGCGCGATTGCCTGTCCGACCTCACCGGCCTGCCGGGCAACGCGATCCGGGTGATTGCCGCCGACGTCGGCGGCGGCTTCGGCGGCAAGGCGTCGCTCTACACGGAAGAGATTCTGGTCTGCCTGATGGCGCGCAAGCTGGGCCGGCCGGTGAAGTTCACCAGCGATCGGCTGGAAGACCTGTCGTCGACGTCGCAGGCGTTCGACGAGATCGTCGATGCGACACTGGGCTTCGATGCCGAGGGCCGCATCGTCGGCCTTTCGGCGGACGTGATCGGCGATGTCGGCGCCTACTCGATCTACCCGTGGACCGCCGCGCTGGAGCCGGTGCAGGTGGTCAGCTTCCTGCCCGGGCCTTACGACGTGCCGGCCTACCGCGGCCGGGTGCGCGGGGTGGCGACGCCGAAGGTGCCGATGGGGCCGTATCGCGGCGTCGGCCGGCCGGCCGCCGTGTTCGCGATGGAACGCCTGATCGACATGGGCGCGCGCAAGCTCGGGCTCGACCCGGCCGAACTGCGCCGGCGCAACCTGGTGAAGGAGTTTCCTTACCGTGCCGCTTCCGGCCTGATCTGGGACCAGTCGGCGTTCGTCGAGTCGCTGGAGACGGTCGAGAAGGTCGTCGCCGACGAGGGCCTGCGCGACTATCAGGCAACGGCCCGCGCCGAGGGCCGGCATGTCGGCATCGGCTATGCCAGCTATGCGGAGCTGACGGGCATCGGCTCGAAGATTCCTGCCGCGCCGGGCATGCCGGTCACCACCGGTATCGAGTCGGCGACGGTACGGATCGATCCATCGGGCGCGGTGACCGCGATTTTCGGCGTCGCCTCGCACGGCCAGGGCCTGGAGACCACGCTGGCGCAGGTCGTGTCCGACGCGCTCGGCTGTCGGTTGGAAGACATCCGCGTGGTGCAGGGCGACACGGCGGGCCGTGCCTACGGCACCGGCACCTATGCCAGCCGGTCGACGGTGCTGGCCGGCGGCGCCGGCACGCTGGCGGGCGAGGCGGTAAAGGAACGGCTGCTGAAGGTCGCGGCGGAGATGCTGGAAGCGGCGCCGGAGGATCTGGACGTCCACGACAGCCGCGTCACCATCCGTGGCACCGACCGCCAGCTCAGCTTTCGCGACGTGGCGCGCAAGGCGTACCTGGAATTCGGCCGGCTGCCGAAGGACCTGCAGGGCGAATTGGAGGAGACCCGGCTCTACGACCCGTCGGTCGGCACCACCTCGTCGGCGAGCCATGTCTGTCTGGTCGAGGTCGACGCCGAGACCTGCGGCGTGAAGGTGCTGCGCTATGTCGTCGCCGAGGATTGCGGCGTGGTCATCAACCCGATGATCGTCGACGGCCAGGTGCACGGCGGCGTCGCCCAGGGCATCGGCGCGGCGCTGCTGGAGGAAGTCGTCTACGACGCGGATGGGCAGTTGCTGACCGGCAGCCTGGTCGACTACGTCGTGCCGTCGGCATCCGAAATCCCGCACATGGACGTGCTGCACCTGGAGAGCCCGTCGCCGACCACGCTGGGCGGCTATCGCGGCATGGGCGAGGGCGGCACGATCGGGGCGCCGGCGGCTGTCGCCAATGCCGTGTCCGATGCGCTGGCGCCGCTCGGCATCGAGATCACCGAAGTACCGATCACGCCGGAGCGTCTGTTCCGGCTGATCCACCAGAAGACCTAGGAGCGAACCATGGACACGGGCCTGAAGGGCAAGGTGGCGCTGGTCACCGGCGGCGCGCGCGACGTTGGCGCGGCGATTTCCGAGGGGCTGGCGGCCGAGGGCGCGATCGTCGCGGTGAACTACAACCGCTCCGATCGCGACGCCAACGACGTGGTCGACGCGATCAAGGCGGCCGGTGGCAGCGCCCAGGCCTATGGCTGCGACGTCACCGACTATACGTCGGTCACCGAAATGGTCTCGAAGATCGTCGCTGACCATGGCCGGCTCGACATCCTTGTGAACAACGCCGGCTTCACCCCGCGCGGCTATTTCATGGACACCACGCCGGACGAGTGGCGCCGGGTGATCGACACCTGCTTCTACGGCGCGATGAATTGCTGCCACGCCGCGATCCCGCACATGAAGGAAGCTGGCGGCGGCCGCATCATCTCGCTGATGGGCGACAGCAGCCGCGTCGGCGAGACCGGCCTGACCATGACCGGCGCGGCGCGCGGCGGCACGCTGGCTGCGACCAAGTCGCTGGCCAGGGAACTGGGGCCGAACAACATCACCGTGAACGCACTGTCGCTCGGCCTGGTGACCACCAGTCACACCGATCCGGCCTGGCTGGAGAAGTATCGCGACCGGCTGGTGAAGATGTACCCGCTGCGCCGGCTCGGCGTGGTCGAGGACGTGGCCCCGGCGGTGGTGTTCTTCGCCGGCGCTGGCGGCGCCTGGATCACCGGCCAGGTGCTGTCGATCAGCGGCGGCTATTCCACCGCCGGCTGAGCCGCGCTTGCGCCGGCGATGGCGCCGAAGGCGATGGCCGTGAGCAGCCCGTTGCCGGAGAGGTAGCCGTCGATGTCCGGCCCCGACACGCCGCGCGCGGCGCCGCCACCGGCGTAGAGGTTGGCGAACGGCCGGCCGTCCGCTCGCGCGACTCGCGCCCTGTTGTCGATCATCAACCCGCCCTGGGTGTGGAACAGCGCGCCCGTCACCTTCACCGCGCAATAGGGTGGCGCCAGCTTTGGCTTGCTTGAGAAGTCGCGGCCGAACGCATCTGTGCCGTCGTAGAGAGCCGCCAATGTAGCGGGCAAATCTGACGCGCCAATGCGCGTGGCCAGAGTTGTGGCGTCGGGCGCTTCGATCACGGCGCCGGCGGCTTCGGCCTGGCGGAAGTCGGGGAAGGCCTGCGCGAAGGCTCGCAGCCGCGCATCGAAGATTGCCCAGGCGATAGCGCCGGGCTGCGCCAGTACATCGACGGCGTGCTCGGAGTAGCCCTGGTGCTCGTTGGCGAAGCGGCGGCCGGCGGCGTTAACCTGGATGCCGCCCTCGGCCATCAGCGCCCAGGTGATCAGGATGCCATGCGGATGTGCCAGCGAGCCGTGACCCTGGCAGGCGGAGAGGTCGCCCGTCCCCGCACCCAGCGCTTCGCCCCATAGCACGGCATCGCCCTGGTTGCCGGCGTGGCCGTAGTAGGGCGCATCGGCCATCACCGGGATGTGCCGGCGCACCAGCGCCCGGTTGCCGCCGTAGCCATTGCACGCCAGCACCAGCGCGCCGCAGCCGATGTCGTCGTCGCGGACTCGGGCGCCGGCGATACGGCCTTCGATGGCATAGAGCGTCTCGACCGGTGCACCGGTCAGGATCGGGATATCGGCAGCGTTCGCCGCCGCCAGCAAACGGGCGAGCAGCGCCTCGCCGGTCTTCTCCGGCACCGCGTGCATGCGGTGGCGGCCGTGGCCCGGGTAGAGGAAGTCGTCCAGAACCAGCCATTCCAGGCCATGCCGGTCGGCGAGCCATTCCAGCGTCGGGCCGATGCGTTGGGTCGCCAGCTCGACCAACGTCGGCGCGGCACGATCCTTGGCCTTGTGCTGGATGTCGGTGGCGAAGAGGACGGGGCTGTCGGCGACGCCCTGCGCGGCCTGGAAGCGGGTGCCGGCAGCGGGCACGAAGCCTGACGACATCGAGGTCGAACCGTTCGGGCTCGCATCGCGCTCCAGCACCGCGACCGAGGCGCCGGCCTCGGCCGCCGCCAGCGCCGCGACCAGACCGCAGGCACCGGCGCCGACGATCAGCACGTCGACCTCGGACGTGAAATGCGCCGCGCCGGGCGAACTGATCGTTGCCATCGCCTTGCCTCCCGGGACCAGCCTACAATGGCGGCCATGCGTGCCCTATGGCTGATCGTGGCTCTGGTGCTGACGGCGTGTACCGAGAGTGGCGGCGAGGACCTTGAACAGTCCTTCCGCGGCCAGTTCGAGCAATGGTATCGCGATCATCCGCCCAGCACGGCGTTGCCGATTCCATCGGAGCTGGCGTTGTTGGCGCGACACAAGCCGGTCTACTTCCTGGGCCCCGACGCGCGGCCGCCGGTCGACTTCTACGGCCACTACATCGCCAACGGCACGCTTCATGACGGCGATGGGCAGGTGCTGGCCCGCGCGCCGGATCGCGCCACATTGAACCAGTACGCCCGCGACCCGCGCGCGCGGTTCATCCACGATGGGCCGAAAGGCGAGTACGGGCCGGGCGTGGTCTACGGTCGGGTCGACCATGACAGGCTGGTGATCGATGGCGCGCCGCTCGAGCTGACATTCCTGACCTATACGCTGGTGTTCGAGACGTCGGGCGTGCTAGCCGGGTTGCCGGGCTGGCAGGAGCTGGCGATCCAGGCGGTCGCCGACCCGACCGACTGGCACCAGCTCGACCATTACGTGAACGTCACTGTGGCCCTCCGCGAGGAGCAGCCCATCGCGCTGATGTTCCAGCACCATAACTATCAGCGCACCTGGCGGTTGGTCGGCCCGGCAGGGCCGGGGCGGCTGGACCTGCCGATAGATGGCCGTCCGCTGGTCGACATCGCGCTGCGCTCCAACGAGGCCTATCCGCATCGGGGCGAGCCGGCGCGTTGGCGCGCGGTGTCGTTCATGGAAAGCGGGGCGCGGTTCCTGGTGCTGGGCGAGGACGCGCCGATGCAATCGGGCGAGGACCTGACCGACCCGGCGCGGCGGCTGGATGACCTCACCTTGGTGACGCTGCCGCATGCCGACGCGTTCTATACATTCCGCGGCTCGCTGGGCGAGGCGCGTACGCTGCCGGGCCGTTCCGGTCCGCCCGGCGCCGACTACAACACGCTGGCCGGCTTGAAGGCGCCGGCGACGCAGCTTGTCGCCGCCTACTGGTACGAAGGGCTCGCCGACTATCCCGACCAGGTCACCGCGTTGTTGCAAAGCGCGTGGCGCGGCCGGCGGCTCGATCTGGCGCCGTTCGTGGCACGGTTCGCGCGCGAGGCTGGCCTGGCAGGAGACGGATAGCACCGCTTCCGTCATAATTGCCGCATGCTGCTTCGATCCGCCCAGGAAGACCGCCCCTATCATCTCGGCCCACTGCCGGCCGAAGTGCTGCCGCGCGACCGCCGCATCTGGAATCGAGAGGCGGAGCGAGCACCGGCGACGCCGTCCCGCGCCAGCGCGCCGGACACGCCGTTCGGGCGCGCGGTGACGCGCTATCACGACTTGCTGGCCGGCCTTCATGTCGGCGAACCCGCTGCCAAGCAGGCGCCGATCCCCGACGATCCGGTGCGCCGCGCGGTCGATATCAAGGGCGGCGCCTACTTCCTGAACGCCAGCCAGGTCGGTATCTGCCGGCTGTTCGACAATGCCTGGACCGAGGCCCGCGAACCTTCGCACACGCACGCCATTATCTTGCTGGTCGAGCATGGCCGGACGCCGGAGGCCGGCAATCTAGCGCGCGAGTGGGTCGCTGGGGCGGAGCGTGCCGCCGGGGACATGCGAGCGGCGGAACTGGCGGTCGTTGTCGCCGCGCATATCCGCGTCATGGGGTGGAGTGCGACGGCGCATTCGGCGGGTCACGGTGGGCTCGATCTTGAACGCCTGGCGGTGGCGTCGGGACTAGCGTTGCGGGTCGGTGCGGGGATCGCCAATCCGTTCCTGGGCGAGCGCTTCTCGCTGGCGGCCGTGTCGACCAGCTACGAACTGGCCGAGGACGAGCCGCTTGCGGTCGATGCGGACGGGGCTTCGCCGCTGCACTACTGGCTCGGCATCAACGGCGCCGAGTCCGGGCGCGAGCGGCGGCGGCGGGCGAAACGCGCCACGCACCTGTCGAAATATCCGATGGAGCAGGTCAAGCGGGTCGACCGGCCGACCACGCTGATCCTCGATGACGAGGTGCCCCGGGTGCCGAAGCGGGCGGCCTTCTTCGAGCGCGCGTTGCGCGGCGACCTGGGCCAAAAGGGCCAGAAGGAGCGCGGCCGCTTCGCCACCAAGCAGCCGTTCAGCCTGGCGATGATCCCGTTCATCCGCGCCATGGTGCCGTTGCAGGACGGGCCGGTCGCCGAGGCGCGCGCGCCAGCGCTGGACGACGCCGAGGCGAACACGAAGGCGATCAAGTCGCTGTCCTATCTGCTGGGCGCCGACCTTACCGGGATCTGCGAGATACCCGACTACGGCTGGTTCTCGCACCACGCCGACGGTCGGCCGGTCGAGCCGTACCACCGCTACGCCGTGGTGATGCTGATCGACCAGGAATACGAGACCATGGAGGGCGCGTCCGGCGACGACTGGATTTCAGGCGCGCAGTCGATGCGCGGCTACATGCGCGGCGCCGAGATCGCCGGGATCATGGCCGACACGTTGCGCGACATGGGCGTGCCGGCGCGGCCGCAGACCAACCTGGACAGCGACGTGCTGCACATCCCGCTGGTGCTGTGGGCCGGCCTGGGCGAGCTCAGCCGGATCGGCGAGCTGGTCTTGAATCCCTTCGTCGGGCCGCGCTTCAAATCCGTGGTGCTGACCACCGATCTGCCGCTCGTGCCCGACAAGCCGATCGATTTCGGGCTGCAGTATTTCTGCGACAACTGCCTGAAGTGTGCCCGCGAGTGCCCTTGCGACGCGATCCCCTGGGGCGACAAGGTGATGTTCAACGGCTACGAGATCTGGAAGCCGGACGTGGAGCGCTGCACGCGCTACCGGCTGACCAACATGAAGGGCTCGGCCTGCGGGCGCTGCATGAAGACCTGTCCGCTGAACAAGGTGATCAGCGCCGACGGCCCGTTGCTGACCCGGATGGCGAGCTGGGCCGGGGTGAACGCGATGTGGGCCAAGCCGGCGCTGGTGCCGCTGGCGGTGCGGCTGGACGATGCGCTCGGCCACGGCAAGCGCAACCCGGCGAAGAAATGGTGGTTCGACCTGGAGATCGTCGACGGCGTCTGCGTCACCCCGCGCGGCAGCAACCAGCGCGACATCGAGCCGGAGCGCGAAGCCCGCATGGACCCGGCGAAACAGCCGATGGCGTACTATCCGGCCGCGGCGATGCCGCCACCCGATCACCTCGACCCCTGGCCGGTCGACCGCAAGGCGGCGCTGGCGGTGGAACTGGAAACCCCCCTGGAGGCGTTGGCCAGGCGCGCCACCAATCTGGGGGTCGGCGAGGCGGCGGAGTGAGTTCGCGCAAGGTCGCCGTTTCGGCACGGTTGGGCGGCTAACTTTCAATTGTTTGTGTACATATGGACTGGGCTATGCCGGCCTGTCATATAGTTCGGCATGGGACGTCCGCGCGCTTTCGATACTGAGACCGCCGTCGCCCGCGCGCTGGATACGTTCTGGTCGCGCGGCTACGAGGCGACGTCGGTCGGCGACCTGTGCGGGGCCATGGGGCTGAGCCGTTCCAGCCTCTATGAGGCGTTCGGCTCCAAGCATGGCCTGCTCCTGGCGGCGCTTGAAAGTTACGAGGCGGGGGTCACGAAACGTGTCGCCGCCGCGCTGTCCCGACCGTTTCCGGTGCAGGTCAACTTGCGCGACTTCCTGATGGTGTTCGTCGATGGCGCGGTGGAGGGGCCGGGGCGGCGCGGCTGCTTCCTGGGCAACTGCACCGGCGAACTGGCGGCCGCGGAGCCTGAGCTTGCGGCACGCTTCGGCAGCGCCTTCGATGCCATCGAGGGCGAGATCCACGTCGCCTTGGCGCGTGGCCAGGCGGCCGGGGAGATCGCGCCGGATACCGACATCAGAGCGCTGGCTCGATTCCTCGTTTCCACGATCCAGGGCCTGCGCCTGGTCGCCAAGGCGAACCCGCATCGGGACCGGCTGGTCGATATCGTCGACGTGGCTTTGCGCACGGTCCGCTGAGCCGCATTACAGCGAGTTCATGCGGCTGCAAGCGCCAATCTGGCCCGGCGCACCCACATTCCAGTCCGACAGACGGGCACGTCCGCCCGCCATGACGGATTGGAGGATGAGGATGTCCGAACTCGCTTTGCTCGGCCGGCGTCTCGGGGCCGGCCTGTTGGCTGGCTCGATGCTGGTCTGGAGCGCGGGCGCGCAAGCCGCGCCGCCGCCGGAGAGTTTCTCCGGCCTGGTCAAGCAGGTCTCGCCCGCGGTGGTCAACATCGCCACCACCCGCACCGAGGTCGCGGCGCAGACGCCGCAACTGCCCTTCAAGGTGCCGGAGGGTTCGCCATTCGAGAAGTTCTTCGAGCAGTTCCGCGGCCACCAGGGGCCGTCGAAGCCGCGCAAGATGGCCGCGCAGGGCTCCGGCTTCGTGGTCGACCCGACCGGCTACGTGGTGACCAACAACCACGTCATCGACGGTGCCGACGAGGTCAAGGTGCGCTTTGCCGACGAGAGCGACTATCTGGCCAAGGTGATCGGCGTCGATCCGCAGACCGACCTGGCGCTGCTGAAGATCGAGGCCAAGCAACCGCTGCCGTTCGTGAAGCTTGGCGACAGCGACAGGGCTGAGGTCGGCGACTGGGTGGTCGCGGTCGGCAACCCTTTCGGCCTCGGCGGATCGGTCACCGCCGGCATCATCTCGGCGCGCGGGCGCAACATCAACGCCGGCCCGTATGACGACTTCCTGCAGGTCGACGCGTCGATCAACCGGGGCAACTCCGGCGGTCCGCTTTTCGACACCAAGGGCAACGTGATCGGCGTAAACACCGCGATCTTCTCGCCCACGGGCGGCAATATCGGCATCGGCTTCGCGATCCCGTCGAACATGGTGAAGACCGTCGTGGCGCAACTGCGCGCGGACGGCAAGGTGACGCGCGGCTGGCTCGGCGTGCGTATCCAGGGCGTCACCGACGAGCTGGCGCAGGCGCTGGGTCTCGACAAGGCGCACGGCGCTATGGTGACCGAAGTCACGCCGGACAGCCCTGCCGACAAGGCTGGATTGCGCCAGGGCGACGTGATCGTCGGCTTCGCCGGCCAGGCGGTGGACGATACCCGCGACCTGGTCCGCCTGGTCGGCCAGACCGCGGCCGAGACCTCGGCCAAGGTCGATATCTGGCGCGACGAGAAGCCGGTGACGCTGGACGTCGCGATCGGCGAGCAGCCGGCGGCCTTGTTCGCCGCCGCGGAGACCGCGCCGGAAAGTGCCGTCACGTCCAAGGCGCTGGGTGCCGAGCTTGCCCCGCTGACACCTGAACGTCGCCAGCAGCTTGGCCTCGGCGCCGAAGCCAAGGGCGTGCTGGTGGTCGATGTCGACGGTGCGGACCCGCGCGGCCTGCGGCCCGGCGACCTGATCCGCCGCGTCGGCGAGAGCGAGGTGACGACGCCGCAAGCCGTCGAGCAGGCGGTGGCCGCCGCCCGCAAGGACGCGCGCCAGTCGGTGGTCATGCTGGTGACGCGCGACGGCCGCGATCTGTTCATCGGCCTGAAGCTTCCCGTGGCCTGAGCTCGGGCAGGGTGCCGCTTGGCCCCCCAGTTTGCGGCGCCCATGGGCGGGCCGGGCAACCGGCCCGCCCGTTCGCTATAGTGGAGGCACGATGAAACTGCTGCTGATCGAGGACGACGACCGCACCGCCGGCTACATCGTCAAGGGCATGGCCGAGGCGGGTCACGTGGTCGACCGCGCCGCCGACGGCCGCGACGGCCTGCACCTGGCGACCGGTGGCGGCTACGACGCGATGATCGTCGACCGCATGCTGCCGGAACTGGACGGGCTGGCGGTGATCAAGGCATTGCGCGCGGCGGAGATCGAGGTACCGGTACTGATCCTGTCGGCGCTGGCGCATGTCGACGAGCGCGTGGTCGGGCTCAAGGCCGGCGGCGACGACTACCTGACCAAACCCTTCGCCTTCGCCGAACTGCTGGCGCGGGTCGAGGCGCTGACCCGCCGGCCGCGCGCGATCAAGGAGACCACGGCGCTTACCGTCGGCGATTTGACCATGGACCTGCTGACCCGCAAGGTGACCCGCGCCGGCCGGCAACTCGACCTGCGGCCGCAGGAATACAAGGTGCTGGAGTTCCTGATGCGCCGGGCCGGGCAGGTGGTGACCCGCACGATGCTGTTCGAGGGCGTGTGGGACCTGCACTTCGATCCGCAGACCAACGTCACCGACGTGCACATCAGCCGCCTGCGCGGCAAGGTCGACAAGGGGTTCGACGTGCCGCTGATCCACACCCATCGCGGCGGCGGATACTCCATCAGTGCCGAGTAGGCTGCTTCGCACCTCGACGTTCCGGATCGCGCTGGTCTACCTGGTTCTGCTCGCCGTCACGCTGCTGGCGCTGGTCGGGTTCGTCTACTGGTCGACCGCCGGGCTGGTGGCGCAGCAGACCACCGAGACCATTCAGGCCGAGATTCGCGGGTTGGCCGAGCAGTACCGCACCCAGGGCCTGCCGCGGCTGGTCGGCGTGATCGCCGAGCGTAGCGGTCCGAACGGCGACCCGGCCGGCGTCTACCTGCTGGCCGACCCGCGCGGGCGGCCGCTGGCCGGCAACCTCAGTGTCTGGCCTGACGTCGCCGCCGACCCCGACGGTTGGCTGGAGTTCTCCGTGCTGCGGCAGCAGGACGAGAGCGTGAGCCCGCACACCATCCGCGCGCATGCCTTCGTGCTGCGCGGCGGCTTCCGGTTGCTGGTCGGACGCGACACGCAGGAACGCCAGGACTTGCGCGCGATCATGTGGTCGGCGCTGGCCTGGGCGATCCTGCCGGCGCTGGTGCTGGCGCTCGGTGGCGGGGTGCTGATCGGACGCTACGCGCTGCGCCGGGTCGACGAGGTGCGCGAGGCGAGCCAGCGCATCGTCGGCGGCGATCTGAAGCAACGCATCCCGCAGAGCGGCAGCGGCGACGAGTTCGACCGGCTGGCCGCCACCATCAACGACATGCTGGCGCAGATCGAAACCTTGATGATTGGCATGCGCGCGGTGACCGACAGCCTGGCGCACGATCTGCGCAGCCCGCTGACCCGGGCGAAGGGCGGCATCGAGGCGGCGCTGGACCGCGATGGCGATCACCGCGAGGCGCTACGGCAGGTGAGCGCCGAACTCGACTCGATCCTGGCGACTTTCGAGGCGCTACTGAACATCGCGCGCGCGGAGAGCGGTGTCGGCCGGCTCGACCTGCAACCGACCGACCTGACAGCGGTAGCCGCGGACCTGAGCGAGATTTACCAGCCGATCGCCGAGGAGGCCGGCCTGGAACTGGTCGCCGACATCGCGCCTGGCGTGATGGTGAAGGGCCACCGCGAACTGCTGAGCCAGGCGCTGGCCAACCTGCTCGACAACGCCGTGAAGTACACCCCGTTGGGCGGTCGCATCGAGGTCTGTGTCACGCCGGCGTTGCTTGCGGTGCGCGACACCGGCCCCGGCATCCCGGCGGCCGACCGCGCCCGCGTGCTCGACCGCTTCGTGCGCCTCGACGTCAGCCGCGGCACGCCGGGCAGCGGCCTGGGCCTGAGCCTGGTCGCCGCGGTGGCGCGGTTGCACGGCGCTAGAATCGTGCTGTCCGACGCGATGCCGGGGCTAAGAGTGACGTTGACGTTCGCTTCGTAGCCCGGATGCAGCGGCGCGAAATCCGGGAACTGCATTGCAGGCGGCCCGGTCTGACCCGGATTGCGCTGCGCTGCATCCGGGCTACATCTTTCGTCTACCCCAGTTCTGCCGCCCGTTTCAGGCTGGCCAGCATCGAGACCCTTTGCAGGTAGGCGCGGGTCCTGTCGCGGTCGCCGGCGGCGGTTCGCATGTCGTCGCGGAAGCGGGTCTGGTCCGCGTCCGTGGCGGCCTCCAGGTTGCGCTTGTTCTGGATCGTCGCGGTCTGCACGTACTCCATGGTGACGCCGCGTCGTTGCGCGTCGTAGCCGTCCAGCGTCGTGGGGGCGGCGTCGCGCCAGACCTCGATCAGCCGGTCGGTCAGGTTCACCGCGTCGTGGATGCCGCCGTTCATGCCCATGCCGCCCAGCGGGTTGTTGATGTGCGCCGCGTCGCCAGCCAGGAAGACACGGCCGGCCCGGAAGCTCTTGGCGACGCGCTGGTGCACCCGATAGAGAGTGACGTGGGCGATCTCGAACGGGCCGGTGCCGGACACGACGCTGGCGAGGCGCGACTGCGCGTAGGCTTCGTCCAATGCCGCCTCGTCATCCATGTCGGCCGGGATCGGGAACATCACCCGCCACAGGCCGGGGATGCGGAGCAGGAAGTGCCACTGCACCGGATCGGCGATGTAGGTGACGTCGACCAGGTCGTCGATGACCTTGAAGAAGTCGAATGGCGTGCTGACGACAAGAAAGCGCTCCGGCCAGGTGAAGCCCTCGAACTCGATGCCGGCGGCGCGGCGCACGGCGGAGCTGGCGCCATCGGCCCCGATCAGCCAGCGCCCCGTGCGGGTGTCGCCGCCGTCCAGTGTGACGGTGACGCCGTCGTGGGCTTGCGTCGCATGTTGCACGCCGCAGCCGAAAACGACCTCTACATTCGGATCGCCCTTCAGGCGGTCGAGGATGATGCGGGTCAGCTTGAACTGCTCGGCCTGGACCCGGTACGGGTGACTTGTGAGGTCGGCGATGTCGCCGAAGTCGAAGGTGGCCAGCACGCCGAAGCGGGTGGACCGATATTGCAGCTTCGGCGCCTTCAAACCGCCGGCGATCAGCGGCGCGGCGGCGCCGATCTCGTCCAGCATGTCCAGCGTCGGCGGGTGAAACGTCGAGGCGCGCGACTCGGTGGCCAGGTCGGGCAGGGTCTCGAAGACGGTGACCGGAACGCCCGCGTTCGCCAGCCGCGCCGCGGCGACCATGCCGACCGGCCCGGCGCCGGCCACGAAGATGCGATCCTCGGTCATGCTCAGTAGCGCTCGAAGCCCCGGCGAAGGTCCCAGTCGGTGACGTGGCGGTCGACTTCCTGCTGCTCCCAGCGCGCGGCGTGCAGATAGTGTTCGACCACGTCGTCGCCAAGCGCGGCGCGCAGCATGGTCGAGTTCGCCGTCGCCTCGATGGCTTCGCGCAGGGTCTGCGGAATGCGACGAACGTCGTCGCGCTGATAGACGTCGCCGGCCAGCATCGGTTCGAGTTCGAGCTGTTCGTCGATGCCGGCCTGCCCGGCTGCCAGCAGCCCTGCGAAGGCCAGGTACGGGTTGAGGTCGGCGCCGCCGATGCGGCACTCGACGCGGATCGACTTGCCGCCTGCGCCGACCAGGCGGAAGCCGGCGGTGCGGTTGTCGCCGGACCAGACCGCGTTGGTCGGCGCGAAAGTGCCGGCGACAAAGCGCTTGTAGGAGTTCGGGTAGGGTGCCAGCAGCAGCGTGAGGTCGCGGGCATAGGCAAGCTGGCCGGCCAGGAAGTGGCGCATGGTCGCCGACATGCCGTGTTCGGCCGCCGGGTCGAGGAACAGGGGCGTCGCGCCGCCCGTGTCCCACAGCGAGCAGTGCACGTGGCAGGAGTTGCCGGCCAGGTCGTCACGCCACTTGGCCATGAAGGTCACGGCATGGCCGGCGGCGTCAGCGATCTCCTTGACCGCGTTCTTCAAGATCACGTGCCGGTCGGCCATGGCGAGCGCGTCGGTGTAGCGGACGTTCAGCTCCTCCTGGCCCGGGCCCCACTCGCCCTTGGAATTCTCCACCGGCACGCCGGCGGCCTGCAGGCCGTTGCGGATCGCGCGCATCACCGGCTCTTCGCGGCTGGTCTGGAAGATGTGGTAATCCTCGATGTAGTCGCCCGCCGTCGCCGCGTCGCGCCACACGCGACCCGCCAGATCGCGGTAGGGTTCGCGGAACAGGTAGAACTCCAGTTCCGACGCGAGATAGGCGGTCATGCCGCGCTCGGCCAGCCGGTCGACCTGGGCGCGCAGGATGGCGCGCGGGCTGTGTGGCACGGGCTCGTGGTGATGGTCGAGCACGTCCGACAACACCAGCGCGGTGCCCTCCAGCCATGGCGTCACGCGCAAGGTCGACATGTCCGGGCGTAGCACGAAATCGCCATAGCCCTGGGCCCAGCTCGCCGCGGCGTAGCCCGGCACCGGCTCCATGTCGATGTCATTGGCCAGCAGGTAGTCGCAGGCGTGGGTTTCGGCGTGCGCCTCGTCGACGAAATACTGCGCCTGGAAGCGCTTGCCGATCAGCCGGCCCTGCATGTCGGTGAAACACACCAGCACGGTATCGATGCGGCCCTCGGCCACCGCCAGTTTCAGTTCGTCGAAGGTCATGTGTGAGCGTCCCAGGTGAGCGCTTATCATTGGTGCCTTGCCGCGCGCGATCAAGCCACCAACCCTTGGCATCCGCGGCTTGGCGGTTCCCGGCTGTTGTCGAATGTCACAGTGAACGCACGCCGGTGTCAGGAAGGGTCGGATCTGTGACGTGTGTGCCACCGGTCTATGCCGCGGCCGACGGCGATCCAATATCCAGATTCGTCGAGGATTTCGATGGGAGTTGCAGATATGAATCGCATCACGCACCTTCTGGCGACCGGCGTGGCCATTACGGCCCTCAGTGCCGTTCCGGTCTTGGCGCAGTCGCAATCGCAGACGACTGGTCAGGCTCAGCAACCGCAAACCAACATGTCGGTCACGACCGAGTCCGCCGTTGGGCCGCTGCTGACCGCGCAGGCGCCGGATCAGCTTGTCGGGGACGACATCGTCGGTATGACCGTCATCAATCTGGGTGGCGAGGAGATCGGCGAGATCGACGACATCGTCGTTAACAGTGACGGCACGGTCGCCGGCGCCGTACTCTCGGTCGGTGGCTTCCTCGGTATGGGCAGCAAGCCCGTGGCCGTGGAATGGTCGCAGATAACCTTCGATAAGCGCGACACTCAACACGTCGCTTTGGTCGACCTGAGCAAGGAGCGTCTTGAGAGCGCGCCGGAGTTTCGGTTCCGGCCGAAGGTGACGCCGCCCGCGGCCAACATGCCGACCACGATCAGGACGCCGCCGCCGCTGTCGAAGCCGTCGGGTACCGCCGACTGATTTTGGTCCCAACCCTGGCGTAGGGCCGCTGGCTACGGTCAGCGTCCCTACCGGTTGTCTGCGGATTCTGATTGATCCGGCCGATCACGTTGTTACTTGATCTGCCCGAGCCCCTTTCCGAAAGTATGCGGTGGGCGCCGCCAGCCGTCGGCGACCGCTTGTTGCGAGGGGAGGGGCAATGCGGCGCATTCCTGCTGCGGTTTGGGCGTTGTTGGTGGGAGTGGCTTGCCTGCCGGCTCCCGTTCTGGCCGAATCGGGTTATCGGCTGCTGCGACTCGATGGCGGTTTTCTGAAATGGGGCACGGCCCGGATGGGCGAGGGCGCCACCGTGACCTACGCGCTGGCGGACGGTCCACGGGTCGCCGCGAAGGCGCGCAATTGCGGCAGGATGACGGCGATGACGGCGTTGCTGGACGGCGCCGGCATCGATCTGCCCGAGTTCCTCGGCGAACTACGCGCTGCGTTTCGGATGTGGGAGACGGTGGCTGATCTGCAGTTTGAGTTGATCGAGGACGCCGACGCGGCGCAAATCGTGATCGGCGCGCAAACCGTGCCGCGCGGACGCGCCTACGCCAATGTGTCCTATGACCAGCAGGTCGGCGGTCCGCACCGGCTGACCCGCTCGCTGGTTTGTCTCAACCCGGCGATGGCCTGGAAAGTCGGTTTCGGCGGCGCGGCCGGTAGCTATGACCTGCGCTACGTGCTGGCGCACGAGATCGGTCACGCGATCGGCCTCGATCATGCCGGTATCCGCACCCATCTGATGAGCTTCCGGTATACCGAGACGCGGCGCGGCCTGAGCGCCGGCGACGCGGCCGGCGCGGCCGCACTCTATGGTCGGCCGGCCAACCTGTCGAAGACGGCACTCAAGCAATAGGCTCGGTGCGGAACAAGCTCGCGAGATACTCCGATGGCGGTCTAAGCTGGCGCGCTGCCAACTGGAGTCCCGCATGACCGACATCCCGCTTCGCCCCGCCCTGGAACAAGCCAAGATGGTGGCCGACAAGCAGATCAGCGCAAGCGAACTGCTCGATCTGCACCTGGCCCGCTACGAGCGTTTCAATCCGGCGTTGAACGCGGTGATCTTCACCCAGGTCGACAAGGCCAAGGCGCGTGCGGCGGAGGCTGACGCGGCGCTGGCGCGGGGCGAAAGCTGGGGGCCGTTCCACGGTGTGCCGGCGACGATCAAGGACAGCTACGACTGGGTCGGCTCGCCGTCGACTTGGGGCATCCCGAAGTGGAAGGACAATTATCCGGCGGCCGACGCGGTGGCGGTGACGCGGCTGCTCGGCGCCGGCGCGGTGATCTACGGCAAGTCCAACATCCCGCTGAACCTGGCCGACTGGCAGAGCTACAACGACATCTACGGCACCACCAACAACCCGTGGGACCTGGGCCGGACGCCGGGTGGGTCGTCGGGCGGGTCGGCGGCGGCGCTGGCGGCCGGCCTGTCGAGCCTGGAAATCGGCTCCGACATCGGTGCCTCGATCCGCAACCCGGCGCATTACTGCGGCGTGTTCGGACACAAGCCGACGATGAACATCGTGCCGGGCCATGGCCACCAGCTCCCGGGCGATCATTCGTTCCTAGATATCGCAGTGTGCGGGCCGCTGGCGCGTTCGGCCGACGACCTGGCGATGCTGCTGCAGGTGCTGGCCGGACCGCACGGCGATGAGGCCAAGGGCTGGAAGCTGGAGCTGCCGGCGCCGCGCAAGACCAGTCTGGCCGACTACAAGGTCGGCGTGATGCTGGACAGCCCGGCCTGCAAGCAGGACAGCGAACTCACCGACCAGCTTCAGGCCACGGTCGACGCGCTGGCCAAGGCCGGCGTGCAGGTCGACGCCAAGGCGCGGCCGGACCTCGACATGGCGCGGGTGCAGCACGTCTATCTGATGCTGCTGCGGGCGGCGACCGGCACGCATGTCGATGACGCGACCTTCGCGGAGAATTTGCGCAACGCGGCGGCGCGGCCGGCCGACGACTGGGGCCACTATCGCGCCTACGTCGACCGCGGCGTGACCATCAGTCACCGCGACTGGTGGCTGTTGCACAACGAGCGCGAGGCAATGCGCCTGGCGTGGGCCGCGTATTTCGAGGACTACGACCTGCTGCTGTGCCCGGTCGGCGCCTCCGCCGCATTTCCGCACGACCACGAAGGCGAGCGGCCGGAGCGCACGATCCAGATCGGCAACAGCCGCGAGCCGACCACCGACCAGTTGTTCTGGGCCGGCCTGCCGGGCGTGGTCTTGCTGCCGGCCACGGTGGCGCCGTCCGGCCTGACGCGGTCCGGGTTGCCGGTCGGGCTGCAGATCATTGCCGGCTATCTGGAAGACCGCACCGCGCTGGAATTCGCCCGGCTGATGGAGCGCGAACTCGGCGGCTACCGGGTGCCGCCGAGCTTCGCGTAAGCGGCTACCCTAGCTCGCCAAGTTCGTCGCGCGCAAGACGCGTCGGATCACGTAGGTGATCAACGGCACGCCGACCACCAGAGCGGCAATGGAGAACATCAACTGGTTGGTGTTGCCTGCTGCCTGCTGCGCGTTGAGTTGCACAACCACCAGGGACACGCCGGTCGCGACCATGAGAACGAAACCGATGGTGAAGGCGTCGCCGAGAAACAGGTACATGTACCAGGCCTCCTGGCGGCGGCGGAACCAAGGAGTTACGGCGCTGAGAACGGCGAAGGCGAGAGCGATGATTATGACGCCGAGGAATTCCGACATGAGGGGCTCCGATTGATCTGCCGGCGCGCCTGCGCGCGCCCGGTGGTTGTCGTTGAGTTGCAGCATGCAGCGCCGGATGCCCGTCACGACTGGCGTCGGCGGCAGGGCTGGCGCCCGCAATTCAGATGTTGTCGAGGGGAACCCGCGTTGACGCGTGCGCGACGGTGGCGCGGGTCAGCCGGCGGCGATGGGCGGTCCGGTCGGATCGAAGCGGCGTTGGGCGGTTTGCCGCGCGGATTGCCGCAGCGATGGAAGGACCGTGGCGGCGGCCGAGGCCGGCGGAGCCAAAGCCGCGATGTCGGCGGCACTGAGCGGTCCGTTCGTCGGGTTGGTCGGCGCGCGCAAGTCGCGCAATTCGGCCAGCATGCGCAGCGCGTCGGCACGTGAGGCCGGGGCGGACTCGGCCGGCGGGAGCAACTCGGTACCGGCGGCCTGGCCATCGTCGCCATGCGCCACCGCCTGTTGTCCGGACGTGCAGACGAGCAACGCGAGGATGATGGCCAACAGGAAACGGCGGTGGCCGTCCCAACTGGCGATCGCCGTCTTGGCCGATCGCTGCCTCACGATGTGAGGACTCCCCGCGCCCGATGCGCCACTTGATCAGGCGCCGCGCACGAGGATTTGTCAATAACGGGCGGCGGCGACGTCACCGCAGCGCCAGCTCCTGCGCGGTAACCGGCTCGCTCAATCTGCCCATCAATCTGCCCACTCTCGGAGTGGGCGAATTTGTGGTTGTGAGAGTCGCGACCGTTGGCATGGAATATTTTCCAGACGGCGCAAGACCGCGGGAGCGACCGGGAGAGCCTATGCCATGGATGCCGATGCCTTATTGCACGAGATTGCCGACTATTGCCGCGCCATGGGCATGGCCGAGACCACGTTCGGCCGCCACGCGGTGAACGACGGCAAGCTGGTCAGCCGGCTTCGCTATGGCCGGCGCATCCGCGCCGCGACGTTGACCAAGGTGCGTCGATACATGAACGCGCATCCGCCGGATGCCGGGCGCAGCGTGGTGGCGGATGCCGAGCCGGTGTCGCCGCCGATGCTGGACGCGCCGCCACCGGAGAACGCTCAGCGCAACTTCCGCTTCTTCGACAACCGGCAGAAGTACCTGCTGTTCGTCAACACCTGCTCCGAGAAGACGGTTATCGCCGAGCGCGTGGCGCTGGAACTCGGCAATCTGAATCCGCGGCCGCCGGCGCTGCGCGTGTTCGATGCCGGAATCGGCGACGGCACCGTGCTGTCCAAGGTGATGCGGGCGATGCACGCGCGCTTCCCGACCGTGCCGTTGTACTTCGTCGGCAAGGAAATCAGCATGGAGGATGTGCGACTGGCGCTGGAGCACCTGCCGGACCGTCTCTACGAACACCCGGCGACCGTCGTGGTGCTGACCAACATGTACTACACCGAGGCGCCGTGGCTGACCGTGCGGTCGATGTCGGCGGCCAGCAGCATGGCCTGGAACGAGGTCGCGCTGACCGGAAATTCGAGCCACGAGTTCGGTCGGCAGATCACCAACCTGGGACCGTTCCTGGCGGAGAACTGGCGCACCGGCGCCAGCCCCAAGACCGGCAATCCGGTCTACGAGCGTCCCGCGGTGCTGGTGCTGTACCGCGAGGACCAGCGTTTCATGCTGGACCGGGTGATCCCGCGGCGTGAGAGCATCACCGCCGACTATGATCTGGTGATCGCCTCGCAACCCTACCGCGCGCGTTCGCCGGTCGATTTCAAGGCGCGCCGGGTGGTGGCACCGCTGGCCCGGGCGCTGGCGCCGGGCGGGCGGATGATCGGCATCCATTCCTGCGGCGGCGACCCGGGTTCGGAGATTGTGCAGGCGGTCTGGCCCGGCGACGATCCGTTCCAGACCAACCGGCACGATCTGTTGAAGTCGGTGAAGGCGGAACTCGGCGCGGACGCGCGTGACATGAACTTCAACGCCTATTCCGACGCGCGTTCGGTGTTTCGCTACGACATGCACACGTTGCCCAGCGAGGTCAGTGCGTCGATCGGCACGTCGACCCTGTTCGCGGCCTGGAACGCCGCGATCTACGTCAACCAGGTGGAGGACGAGCGGCTGGCCGACGTGGTGAAGGACGGGCGCTATATCGAGGCCACGCGCGCCGTCCTTCAGCGTCACAACGGATTGTGGTTCAACGACGAGAGCTACGTGATCTCGCGCCGCCGACGCTAGGCTCGCTTGAGCTTCTTGTAAGCGACCGGGATCAGCGACAGGGCCGACAGGCCGACCAGGGCGACGATCACCTCCGGCGTCAGGGCGGCGGCGGGGGAGAATTCCTCCATCGCGTCGAACACGCTGCCAAGACCGGTGCCGACCGAGGCGAAGACGAAGGCACCGGGGATGATGCCGACGAAGGTCGCGGTCACATAGCTGCGCAATCCGACACCGAGGAACGCCGGCACCAGGTTGACGACGAAGAACGGGAATAACGGCACCAGGCGCAGCACCAGCAGGTAGTTGAAGGCGTTCTCGCGAAAGCCGTCCTCCATCTTCTTGAGCCACTTGCCGGCTTTGTTTCGCAAGCTGTCCCCGAGTACCGTGCGCGCCGCCAGGAAGATCGCCGTCGCGCCCACTGTAGCGCCGACGACGATATATCCAGTGCCGAGCAGCGAGCCGAACAGGAAGCCGCCGGCGACAGACAGGATGGCGCCGCCGGGCAGCGACAGCGCTGTGGCGATGGCATAGATCGCCATGAAGCCCAATCCGGCCAGCACCATGTTCTGGCTGACCAGCGCCATCAGCTCGGCGCGATGCTCGCGTAGCGCCTCGAAGGTCAGGTAGTGGTGCAGGTCGAGCGCGAAGGCGGCGGCCATGGCCGTGGCAATCGCCGCGAGAGGCAGCAGGCGGCGTGCCAGGCCGCGACGCGGCGCGGCGTCCCGAGGATCGCTTGTCGTCTGTGTCATGGTTCGGTTCCTCAAGGCAGGCGCTGCATCAGCCGCACCACCTTGGCGGTGCGGCTGGAGAACAGCGCAGGGGTGAAATAGGCGCCGGCGGCGCGTTTGGAGACTTCCGAGAGAGTCGGATAGGGCGCGATCAGCGAAGCGATGTCGCCGATCTTCAGTCGCTTCTTCACCGCCAGAATCCACGGCATCAGCAACTCGCCGGCATGCCGGCCGACGAGAGTCGCGCCCAGTACCACGCCGCGCTTTCCGACGACCGCTTTGGCGAAACCCTCGGTGGCGCGCTCGGCCCGGGCGCGGTCGTTATCGGCGAAGGCGAAGCGCGTGGTGGTGACGTTGATGCCCTGTTCGGCGGCCGCGGCCGCCGTGAGCCCGACATGAGCCAGTTCGGGATCCGCGTAAGTCACCCAAGGCACCGCGCGCTGGTCGATCCTGGCCGGCAGGTTGAAGAGCGCGTTACGGATCACGATACCGGCGTGATAGCCGGCGACGTGGGTGAATTGCGGCCCGCCATTGACGTCGCCGACGGCGAAAACGCGCTTGTTCGACGTGCGCAGCCGGGGGTCGACCTGAATGCCGCGCGGCCCGTGAGCGATGCCGGCGGCTTCGAGCTCAAGGCCGCCGGTATTCGGTTGCCGACCGGCGGCGACCAGCAGGTGCGAGCCGGCGACCCGAATGCACTGACCGTGGCTTTGCAGGCGGATCGCGATCCGATTGCCTTCGCGCGCGATGCTCTCGATCGTCGCGTGCTCGTGCACGGCGACACCGTCGGCGAGCAACGCATGGCGGACCACGTCGACCGCGTCGGCATCGTCCTTGGGCATCAGCCGGCTGCGCTGGATCACTGTGACCTCGGCACCCAGGCGGCGGTGCGCCTGCGCCAGCTCAACCCCGATCGGGCCGCCGCCAATGACGATCAGGTGCGCCGGCCGCTCGGTCAGATCGAACACCGTCTCGTTGGTCAGGTAGGGCACGTCGGCCAGCCCCGGCAGGTCCGGGATGGCGGCGCGGCTGCCGGTGGCGATGACGATGCGCCGGGCCTTGATCCGCTTGTCGCCAGCCAGCAGCGTGTTCGGGCCGATGAAGCGGCCGGCGGCCTGGATCACGGTCACGCCGAGGCTTTCGAACCGTTCCACCGAGTCGTGCGGTTCGATGCCGGCGATGACGTCGTGCACGTGATCGTGCACCTCGTTGAAGCGTACGTCCGGCTCGTGCCCGTTGACGCCGAACCGGGCGCTGGTGCGGGCCTGATGCGCGGCGTGGGCGGCGGCGATGAGCGCCTTGGACGGCACGCAGCCGTAGTTCAGACAGTCGCCGCCCATTTTGTGTTTCTCGATAAGCACGGTGCGCGCGCCCATCTGGGCGGCTCCGGCGGCGACCGAAAGGCCGCCGGAGCCGGCGCCGATGATGGCGATGTCGGCCTCGATGTGGTTGCTCATGCTCAGCCCTCCGAAACAACCAGCCGATAGTTCGGCGTCGGGTTCAGCGGGCAGGAGTAGACATACTCGCCGGCGACCAGCTTGATCTCGTAGTCCTGGGTCTTGCCCTCGGTGAGGCCGCCACCGGAGACCGACGGCAAGGTGGCGCGCGAGATCAGGCCGTCGCCGCGCAACCAGAAACCAAGCTCGTAGGGCACGTTTCGGTTGGTGACGCGAAAGACGTACTTGCCGGGCTTCAGGGCGATGGTCTTCGACGCCGCCAGGCGACCGTCACCGGACCTGGCGTTGATCGCCTCGCAATCCTCGGCCTTCCGGGTGGCGTAGCCGTGATCGGCGGTCTCGACCTCGACGAACTGGCAACCGGTCTGGGTCAGCTCGACGACCGTCGGTTCGGCGGCGCGGGCGGCGGCGGCGGCCAGCACCAGCAGCGTGGCGAGCGCGGTAAGCAGCGAAGTGTGACGACGATGTTGCACGGGTCCAGCCCCTCCATTGGCTTGCAGCGATGGGGGAGAAGATGGCGGCGTGGCGCGACGAGTTGAAATATCGTCTGGTTCGCGTTTCCATAGCCGCCAGCTATGGCCGGATTCGCGGCCGCGCGGGCGATCACGGGGGCTGCAATGGAGATGCACCAGGTGCGCTACTTCCTGGCGCTGTGCGAAACGCTCAACTTCACCCGGGCGGCCGAACAGTGCCACGTGGCGCAGCCGTCACTGACCCGGGCGATCAAGAAGCTGGAGGCGGAATTCGGTGGCGAACTGTTCCGGCGCGAACGCAACCTCACGCACCTGACCGCACTCGGTCGCGCGTTGCAGCCGCACCTGGCGGACGTCGTCGCCGCAAGCGATGCCGCCGCGACCTTTGCCCGCGAAGCGCGGCGCGGAAAGCGGGCGCCGATCACGCTGGGGGTGATGTCGACGCTGTCGCCGGCCCATCTGGCCACGTTGCTGCGTCACCTGCATCAGCACGTTCCGGACCTGGACCTGACCATCGCCGAGGCATCGTGCCACGGACTGGTCGAGTGCCTGATGGAAGGCGAGGTCGATGTCGGCCTGCTGGCGCTGCCGAACCTGCCGGACCGGGTCGATGCCCGGCCCCTGTTCGACGAACGCTATATGATCGCCTTCGCGCGCGGTCATCGCTTCGAGCAGATGAACGGTATCCCGATGCGCGAGCTGGATGGCGAGGACTACCTGGTACGGCTGCACTGCGAGTTCGCCGACCATTTCGATGCGCTGGGCGGCGGCCGCGACTTCAAGACCCGCACGCGCCAGAGCGCGGAACGCGAGGACTGGGTGCAGGCGATGATCCTGGCCGGCGTCGGTTGCGCGGTGATGCCGGAATACCTGCCGACCTTACCGGGCGTCGTGATGCGGCCGATCGTCGATCCGGCGGTGACGCGCACCGTCTCGCTGGCTACGGTCGCCGGACGGCGCTATTCACCCACGCTGCGGCTGTTGATCGATGCGGTCGGGCGACATGACTGGAGACAATCAACATGACGACGCGCGATGCCGGCGGCCGGGCCGACCTGATCATTCGCGGCGCCACCCTGTTCGACGGCACCGGGGCGTCGCGTCGCCAGGCCGACGTCGCGGTGACGGGCGAGCGCGTCGTCGCGGTCGGCGACCTCGGCGCGATAGCGGCCGACCGAGAAATCGATGCCAAGGGCCTGGCGGTGGCGCCCGGCTTCATCGACGTGCACACGCACGACGACAAGGTGGTGATGAGCAAGCCGGACATGGCGCCGAAGGCGAGCCAGGGCGTCACCACGGTGATCTGTGGCAATTGCGGTTTCTCACTGGCGCCGAACGCCGGCAAATGGGGCGCCAGCCTGATCGACCGCGACGACTCCACCCGCTTCGCCACCATGCACGACTACTTCCACGCGCTGGAGGTGAGCCCGTCGGCGATCAACTCGGCGATGCTGGTCGGCCATTCCTCGTTGCGCTCCGGCGCCATGGACAGCCTGAAGCGCACCGCCAGCGACGCGGAGATCGCCGACATGCAGGCGGTCCTGAAGGAAAGCCTGCAGGCCGGCGCCATTGGCATGTCGAGCGGGCTGTTCTACCCGGAGGCGACGCACGCCGAGACCGCGGAAGTGGCGGCGCTGGCCGAGGTGCTGGGGCCGTTCGACGCGGTCTACACCGCGCACATGCGCGACGAGGGCGATCACGTGCTGGACGCGATCGACGAGACCGCCGCGATCGGCGGCGCCGGCGGCGTGCGCACGGTGATCTCGCACCACAAGTGCGTGGGCAAGGCGAACTACGGCCGTTCGAGCGAGACGCTGGCGCGGATCGCGGCCCTGCGCGAACGGCAGAACATCTTCCTCGACCTCTACCCCTACATCGCCTCGTCGACCCGGCTGCTACCGGAGCGGGCAGAGGTGTCGGAGAAGGTCGTGATCACCTGGTCGGAGGCGATGCCGGAATGCGGCACGCGCGACCTCGACGAGCTCTGCGCCGAGTGGGGCGTCGACCGGGAAGAGGCGGCGGCGCGGCTGCAGCCGGCCGGCGCGATCTACTTCTCGATGCACGAGGACGATGTGCAGCGGATCATGCAGTTCCCGGCGACGATGGTCGGCTCCGACGGCATTCCCGACGACGACCACCCGCACCCGCGCCTGTGGGGGACCTTCCCGCGGGTGCTCGGCCACTATGCCCGCGACCTCGGCGTGCTGAGCCTGGAAGAAGCCGTGCACCGGATGTCCGGCCTGCCGGCCAGCGTGTTCGGCTTCGCCGACCGGGGCGTGGTGCGGGCGGGTGCCTTCGCCGACCTGGTGATCTTCGATCCGGCGACGGTGAAGGACAGCGCGACCTTCACCGACCCGAAGCAGCCGGCCGCCGGCATCCACCTGGTGATGGTCAACGGCGAACCGGTCTGGGCGATGGGCGGCTCCACCGGGGCGCGTCCCGGCCGTGCACTGAAGCTCGGCGACGGCGCGGCGGGGACGCAGGCTTAGGCCAGCGCGAAGCCCTCGTAGCCCTTGGCGGCGACCTCGTTGCACTTCTCGACGTAGACCGGGAACCCGCCGATGTAGGGCATGAACACGCGCGGCTTGCCGGGCACGTTGGCGCCGACATACCAGGACGAGCAGGTCGAGCGCAGCGAGCCGCCGGCGACCTCGTTCACGTGTCCGACCCAGTCGTCCTCGGCCTCGCGCATCGGATCGATGGTCTGGTGGCCGCGTTCGCGCACGTAGGCCATGGCGTCGGATATCCACTCCACGTGCTGCTCGATCGACGGCAGCATGTTGGTCAGCACCGAGGGGCTTCCCGGCCCGGTGATCATGAACAGGTTGGGGAAGCCGGCGGTCGCGACGCCGAGATAGGCGCGCGGGCCCGCCGCCCACTTCTCCTTCAGCACTTCGCCACCGCGGCCACGGATGTCGATGCGGCTGATCGCGCCGGTCATCGCGTCGAAGCCGGTGGCGAAGACGATGGCATCGAACTCGTAATCCTGGCCGTGCGCGCGCACGCCGGTCTCGGTAATGCGATCGATCGGTTCGCCGGAGACGTCGACCAGGGCGACGTTGTCGCGGTTGTAGGTCTGCCAGTAGCCGGTATCGACGCACAGCCGCTTGCAGCCGATGACGTTGCTCGGGCTCAGCGTCTCGGCGAGCTTCGGGTCCTTCACCGTTTCGCGGATGCGCTCGCGCACGAACTCGGCCGCGGTGTCGTTGGCCTTCTCGTCGAGCAGCAGGTCGGCGAAGGAGGCCATGAAGGTGATGCCGCCGTAGTTCCAGCGCCGTTCGAACTCACGGCGCCGCTCCTCCTCGGAGACGGCGACGGCTGACGGGCCGCCGATCGTCAGGTCGATGCCGGGCGGCATCAGCTTGGCCCTCGCGCGCATTTCGTTGTAGTGCGCCTTCACCTCGGCGACGTAGTCGGGGTCGAGCGGCTGGTTGTGCGCCGGGACGGTGTAGTTCGGGGTGCGCTGGAACACCGTCAGGTGCGCGGCCTGCTTGGCGATCTCCGGGATCGACTGAATCGCCGAGGAGCCGGTGCCGATCACGCCGACCCGCTTGCCGGTGAAGTCGACGCCGTCGTGCGGCCACAGGCCGGTGTGGTAGGTCTCGCCCTGGAAGTCGTCGACGCCGGCGATCTTCGGCTTGTTCGGCGCGCTGAGGCAGCCCGTCGCCATCACCACGAAGCGCGCGGTCGCGGTGTTGCCGTCTTCGGTCTCGACGCGCCACAGGTCGGCGGCTTCATCGAAGGTGGCGGATCGGACGCGGGTGTCGAACTGGATGTCGCGGCGCAGGTCGTAGCGGTCGGCGACGTGGTTGGCGTATTTTAGGATCTCCGGCTGCGGCGAGTAACGTTCGGTCCACTCCCATTCCTGCTGCAGTTCGTCGTCGAACTGGTAGGAGTACTGCATGCTCTCCACGTCGCAACGCGCGCCGGGGTAGCGGTTCCAGTACCAGGTGCCGCCGACGCCGCTGCCGGCCTCGAACACGCGCGCGCTGAAGCCCAGCTTGCGCAACCGGTGCAGCATGTACATGCCGCCGAAGCCGGCGCCGACAATCACACAATCGAAATCCGTCGCGGCCATCGGTCGCGTACCCTCCAGTCCTGATTTAGTAAGCTAGGTTACATATTTCGGGACGGGAGGGCAACCGCCGTTTGATCTACGTCGACTGTCGGCTCAACCTAGGCCGCCTCGGCCTTGAAGCCCTCGCCGACGTGGGTCGCCTTCCAGGCCGGCAGTTGCTCGACGCACTCGCTCATCCAGCGCTGGATGTTCGGATGCTGGTCGAGCGGCAGCTTGGACCAGCCGTAGAGATGCATCGGCGAGGCGACGGCGATGTCGGCGATCGTCGGGTTGTCGCCGCAGATCCACTTGTTCCGGCTCAGGCGCTCGTCGAGGATGCCGGCCAGCTTGTGGAAATTCTCCGCCTCGCCGTCGAGGATCGCCTGGTCCGGGGCGCCGCCGAGCAGCGGCTTCACGCAGTTCTCGACCAGGTAGATGTAGCAGGTCGGGAACCACGAGGCGGCTTCCCACAGCAGCCAGCGGTTGACGTCGGCGCGCTTGGCCGGGTCGGAAGGGTACTCGCTGGTCTTGCCCAGCTTGTCGGCGGCGTATTGCAGGATCGCGTTCGATTCCCACAACATCAGGTCGCCGTCCTTCAGCGCCGGCAGCGCGGCGTTCGGGTTGATCTTCTTGAATGCGTCGCCCTTCTGCTCGCCGGCGAAGTAGTCGACCTTGGAAAGCGAGTAGTCGGCACCCAGAAACTTCAGGCCCGCGAGGACCTTGCGGCAGTTGACCGTGATCGGATCGGCATAGATTTCCATTTGACGTCCCTCCTGTGGATGCGATGGCGGCTTGTCGCCGTCTGAGTTGACCTGATGTTATCGTGGGGCGAACAGCGGTGCCATTGGCATCGGCAGGCAAAAGGTCAGGATTCAGCGATGAATGCGGCAGCCGGCGCGGTACGCACCGGATCGTTCAACTACATGGCGGCCACGGCGCTGCCCTCGCTCTACCGCAACGGCAAGGTGCTGACGCGGCGGGACCGGGACGGCAGCGACGCGGAATGGCAAGGCGTCGACCTGACGCCCTGCGAGATGCCGGTGCGCGACGCCCGGCAACTGTCGGGCCCGAAGGCCAAGACGCTGGCCGACAACGGGTTCGAGATGCTGGCGCGGCCGCTGGAAACCCCGGACCTGGACTTCTTCGACCATCACCAAGTGGTTCGCGACTACTACCCGCAGTGCACGGCGATCATTGCCGAGGCGACCGGGGCGCGGCGGGTCGCGGCGTTCGACCACAACGTGCGTTCGGCCGCCGGCAAGGCCAGCAAGCGGCGCATCGAGGGCGGCCAGCAGGTGCAGGGACCGGCCAGCGTGGTGCACGGCGACTACACGCTGACCAGCGCGCCGCAGCGCCTGCGCGACCTGACCCGGCCTCCAGGCGCCAACGATACGCTGCGCGCGGTCCTGGACGACAACGAGTCGCTGCTCGATGCCGACGAGGTGGAACAGGCGATCGCAGACGGCCGCTTCGCCATCATCAACCTGTGGCGCAACATCGTGGCCGAATCGGTGGCGATCCACCCGCTGGCGCTGTGCGACGCCGCCAGCGTGCGGCCCGACGACCTGGTGGTGTTCGAGATCCACTACGCCGACCGGGTCGGCGAGAACTACTTCGCCCGGCACGCCGAGGGTCACGAGTGGTTCTTCTACCCGGCGTTGACCCGCGACGAGGCGCTGCTGATCAAGCAATGGGATTCCGCCGGCCGGCTGGCGCGAACCCAGGGCGAGACCGCCGACGCCGGCGGCGGCGCGCCCTGTACCTTCAGCTTCCACAGCGCCTTCGCCGACCCGACCACGCCCGCCGATGCGCCGGAACGCTGGTCGATCGAGGTGCGCTGCGCCGTGCTGTACGACTGACGAGAGGAGTTGCCGATGCTCGCAGCCGAGGGGCGCGTCATCCTGATCACCGGTGCCAATCGCGGCATCGGCCGCGCCGTCGCCGAAGCGCTGTACGGCGCCGGCTACAGCTTGAGCCTGGGTGCGCGCGATCCGGCGAGCTTCGCGGAGATGACCGCCGACTGGGCGCCGGAACGTCTTCTGACAGCCCGGTTCGACGCGGAGGACAAGGCGACGCATCGCGACTGGGTCGCCGCCACCGTCGACCGGTTCGGGCGCATGGACGGACTGGTGAACAATGCCGGTCTGGCGGTCCGCGTGACCGTCGAGGACGACAAGGACGACGCGCTCGACCTGATGTGGGCGATCAACGTCAAGGCGCCGCTGTCGATGATCCGGCTGTCGCTGCCGCATCTGCGCAAGTCCGGCGCGGGGCGGGTGATCAACGTCTCCTCGATCGCCGGCAAGGCGGTCTACAACAACAATGTCGGCTACGCGATGACCAAGTTCGCCGCCGTCGCGCTGTCGCACGCGACGCGCCGGGCCGGCTGGGACGACGGCGTGCGCTGCACCGCGCTGTGCCCCGGTTTCGTCGCCACCGACATGACCGCCGACGTGGAGACCTTCCCGCACGAGCAGATGATGGAACCGACCGACATCGCCGAGGTCGTGCTGACCCTCCTGGGTCTGTCGAACAACGCATCGGTCGCCGAACTGGTGATCAACTGCCGCGATGACGTGAGCTTCTAGGCGCGACTGTCTGCCGAACTGGACGGCGGATAGTTACGTAGCTTACCTTGTCCTAGGCACTGAACGTGGCGCCGTGCCGCGAGCGAACAAGCTGCAAGGGAGAGACGCTGTGTCCGCAATTCCGGTCGAAGACAGCGAAGTCCGCGATGTCGTCATCATCGGCGCCGGCGTCTGCGGCATTTACCAGCTCCATCGGGTGCTGCAAATGGGCCTCGACGCGACCGTGCTGGAGATTGGCGGCGACCTCGGCGGTACCTGGTACTTCAACCGGTATCCCGGCGCGCGCTTCGACTCGGAGAGCTACACCTACGGCTATTCCTTCTCGCGCGAGGTGCTGGACGAATGGCATTGGAAGGAACGCTTCTCCGGGCAGCCCGAGAACCTCAAGTACCTGAATTTCGTCGCCGACAAGTTCGACCTGCGCCGGCACATGCAGTTCAACAGCCGGGTCACCGCGGCGCGCTATGACGAGGTTGCGCACCTGTGGCGGGTGACGGTCAACGACGCGCGCGAGATCACCTGCCGCTACCTGATCATGGGGTTGGGTTTGCTCTCGCAGCCGACGATGCCGCGCGTGGAGGGTGTCGACAGCTTCAAGGGACCGTCCTTCCACACCTACTACTGGCCGCACGAGGGCGTGGACCTGACCGGCAAGCGGGTGGCCGTCATCGGCACCGGAGCGACCGCGATCCAGGTGATCGGGGAGATCGCCGACAAGGTCGGCCACCTCACCGTGTTCCAGCGCCGGCCGAACTGGTGCGCCCCGCTGAACAACGGCCCGATCTCGGACCAGGAGATGGCGGACATTCGCAGCCGCTACGACGAGATCTTCGCGACCTGCGCGCGCACGCCCGGCGGCTTCGAGCACGAACCGGACCGGCGCGGCTACTGGGAGGTTTCCTACGAGGAACGCGTCGAGCTGTGGGACCGGCTCTACGAAGAACCGGGCTTCGGCATCTGGCTGCAGAATTTCCGCGAGATCTTCACCGACGAGAAGGCCAATGCGGAGTTCTCAGAGTACATCGCCGAGCGCATCCGCCGCCGGGTGAAGGATCCGAAGGTGGCGGAAAAGCTGATCCCCAAGGATCACGGTTTCGGCATTCAGCGAGTGCCGCTGGAGACCCGCTACCTGGAGGCCTACAACCGCGACAATGTCGAGCTGGTCGATATCAGCGAGACCCCGCTGCAGCGGGTCACCGAGACCGGCATCCGCACCAGCGCGCGCGACTTCGAGTTCGACATCATCGTCTATGCCACCGGGTTCGACGCGATCACCGGTGCCTTCGACCACGTCCACATCGAAGGCAAGGACGGCCAGACCTTGCGCGACCGGTGGCGCGACGGACCGCAGACCTACCTCGGAATGCTGGTGCACGGCTTTCCGAACCTGTTCCTGCCCGCCGGCCCGCAGAGCGGCTCGGCCTCGACCAACTATCCGCGCGGCATCGAAAACGGCGTGAACTGGGTTTCCGACCTGGTGCAATACATGGAAACCAACGGCTACGTCCGCGCCGAGGCGACGGCGGAGGCCGAAACCAAATGGGTCGAGCACGTCACCCGGATGTACTCGGTCATGCTGATGCGCAAGGCGAAGTCCTGGTTCACCGGGTACAACTCGAACGTCGAGGGCCATGAGGCCGGCAACGTCCGATATCTGGTCTACAACGGCGGCACGCCGAAATATGTCCAGAAGATCACCGAGGTGGTCAACGACGGCTACGCCGGCATTCGCCTGGCTTCGGGCGCGGAGCTGGCAAATATCGCCACCGGCGCGCCGGGCGTCGACGCGGCGGAGTAGCGCTTCCGGCTCAGAAATCCCGCAGCATGGTCTGGTGGTTCCACCAGGCCAGGTCGGAATGGGCGCGAATGTCGAGCTCGTGGGTCCAGGCCGAGCGGTGCTGCCGCGCGACGTGCAGATAGGTCTCGGCGAGCTGCTCCGGCAGGATAAGGCCGTCTTCCTTGCCCTTGGTGTCGCGCAGTTCCTGGTATTTCTCCGCACCCAGCATCTTGCCCAGCGTGTCCGGTGCGTCGACGGCGCCGTCGATCAGGATGTGGGCGACGTGGATGCCCTTCGAGGCGAACTCCGCGTTCAGGGTCTGGCACAGCATCCGCCGGCCGCCCATCGCCGCGGCATGTGAATGCTGGCCGGCGTTGCCGCGCATCGCCGCGGTCGCCGAGGTGACCAGCAGCTTGCCGCCGCCGCGCTCGACCATGTAGGGGAAGACGGTCTGCGCGGTGCGGAACAGCGCGAACACCGCCATGCGCCAACCCAGCTCGAAAACCTTCGGCGTGGTGCTGGCCAGGGCCCGATTGCCGACCTGGGCGCCGAGGTTGAACACCACAACCTCGATCGGGCCGACGTCGGCTTCGGTGGCGGCGATGCGGTCCTCGATCGCGCCGTCCTCGACCGCGTTCAACAAGTGGCCGCTGGCGCTGCCGCCGGCCGCCTTGATGTCGCCGACCAGCTTGTTCAGGCCATCCTCATCGCTGCGCCGACACAGGACCGCGTGGTAGCCCTCGGCGGCGAAGCGCTTGCCGACGGTGCCGCCGATGCCGGCGCCAGCACCGATCACCAGACAGACGGGGGCGGCCATCAGACCGTCCCCACCGGGGTCAGCGGCGAGCCGACGGCACCGGGCAGGCGCAGGCCGGGGGCGGTCAGCATGAAGCGGGTGCGGCCGGCCTGGCGCAGCCACGCGGCGAGATCGTTGAAGTACCAGAACTCGCCCAGCGGGATGCCGAGCTTGAACAGGCAGAGCTCGTGCAGCGGTAGTATCACGTGGGCGTTGCCCTCGTCGGCGGCGGGGCGCGATGGTGTGTGCTCCACCGCGTAGTTGTCGGCGCAGATCGCCGCGATGCCGGTATCCGTTATCCACTGCAACAGCTTGTCGTCGCGGCCGTCGAACGACGCGAAGGAGTTCGTCAGTTCGTCGGCGTCCGGCGAGCCGCCCATTTCGATCACGCGCTCGGTGTAGCCGGTGTGCAGGCATAGCATGTCACCGGGCTCGACCTCGATCCTGTCAGTCTCGATCACGCGCATCACATCGTCGTAGCCGGCCCAGCGGTGCGCGGTTCCGTAGTGGTGCTTCATGTCCAGCATGAAGGCGCGGCCCTGGATCGGCTTCTCGGCATAGAGGTGGATGCCGAGCGCGCTCGTGCCGGTGTACTCGGTGCCGGTCGCCTTGTCGGCCAGGTAGTCGTGCGGCCCCTTCACCTCCACGCCGGCGCGGTAGCCGTTGTAGTAGACGACCTCCGGCGCGCCGTCGTCGTTGGCGTCGAACACCTGACCGATGTGGGCGAAGCTGTCCCATTGCGTGGAGTACTGCGTCCACAGCAGCACCACGTCGTCGCTGACCACGTCGAGCGCGTTGTCGGTGAACAGGCCGAATGGCAGGTTCACCATCGCCTTGCCCTCGCGCAGGTTCGGGCGGAGCTCGGGCGGGAAGCGGCGCGGATTGATGGCGTTGCCGCCGGGCAGGTTGAGCGGCAGCGACAGGCAGAAGCTCAAGCCCTCGGTCACCTCCGCGGCGCCCTTGCGGACAACCTCCGGGGTCAGCAAGTTGAGCCGGCCATGCTGGTCGTCGTCGCCGAAGTCGCCCCAGTTCGAACCTTCCGGGCGCCGCTTCCACCGTTTTGTCATTGCCGTTTCCTCCGCTCGGTCGCCACAATCCTGATCGCAAAGTGACGGGAGGGAAAGGGCATGGCGACAAGCCTGCGAGAACGGCTGGCCGGACCGACGCCGGTGTGCGCGCCGCTGGTGCTGAGCGCGCTGATGGCGAAGCTTGCGGCCGAGGCCGGGCATACCGCGCTGTACCTGGGCGGCGGCGCCATGGGCTACGAGAAGGTCTATCTGGAAGCCAACCTGAACGTGCCGGAAATGTGCGCGACGGGCTTGGAGATCCGGGCGGCGGTCGATCTGCCGCTGATCCTCGACGCGGCCGCCGGCTTCGGCGATCCGATGCACGTGCGCCGCACCATGACGATGTGCGAGGCCGCCGGGTTCGAGGCGATCGAGATCGAGGACCAGTGGCTACCGAAGCGGGCGCACCACCACATCGGTATCGAGCACCTGGTCGACCAGGACATCATGGTCGGCAAGGTGCGCGAGGCGGTGGCGGTCAGGCGCAACCCCGACACGCTGGTCATCGCGCGCACCAACGCGACGAAGAACATCTCCGTCGACGACGCGCTGCGCCGGCTGGAGGCGTATCGCGAGGCCGGCGCCGACGTGCTGCTGCCGATGCCACGCAACCCGGAGGAGGTCCGGCTGTTCGGCGACAGGCTGGGCGGGCCGATGCTGCACTTGCTGCCGCTGGGCGGGGTGGCCAGTACCGGCATGAGCGCGCAGGAGTTGCACGACAACGGTTTCTCGCTGCTGGTCGATACGCAGACGCCGCTGATCGCCGCCTATGAGGCGATGCGCGCCGTCTATCGCGAGCTGGCGGATGGCTTCGCCATCACCTCGCGCCCGTCCGCCGAATACGGCAAACTGCGCGACGAACTGCACGACACCATCGACCTGGAAGCGCTGCTCGACGTCGAGCGGCGCACGGTCGAGAAGTAAGGGGTAATCATGGTCGAGATCATCACCGAGACGGCGACCGCGGAGGTCACCGGCCGCGCCGAGGGCGAGGCGCTGTGGCTCGATGCCGCGGCGGCCGAGCGCGCGACCGGCTGGACGCTGAAGCCGGAAGGCTTGTGCCAGGGGCCGGTCTGCGTGCCGGTGCCGAAGGGACGCGAGGCGGAGTTCGTCAGCGACGGCCAGGTCAATATCGCCAACTTCTGGCGTCACATGGATCGTGCGGTGGCGCATGACGGCGACGTCTGGGTGCTGGGGGCGGCGGCCGACGAACGGGCCGAGGTGCTGCGCAGCCTGACGGCGCAGGACTTCGAACTGCCCGACCTGGACGGCGCGACGCACCGGCTGTCGGACCATCACGGCAAGAAGATCCTGCTGACGACATGGGCGTCGTGGTGAGGCTGTCGTAACGATCTGTCCGTGTGGCAGAAGCTGTACGACGACCTCAAGAACGAGAACTTCATGGTGATCTCGGTCGCGATGGACAATGAAGACGCAGCGCGACCGTGGATCGAGCAGGTCGGCCCGACCTATGTCAGCCTGATCGACCGCGAGCATGCCGTGGCGGCGCTCTACAACATGGTGAACGTGCCGCAGGCGGTGTGGATCGACGAGAGCGGGCGCATCGTGCGGCCGGTGGAATCCGCCGGCGCCTACGAGGGGTTCCGCGCGCTGAACCGCGAGACCCGCGAGATGCCGGCCGACGTCGCGGAGAAGACCGCGAACGCCAAGCGCACCTACGTCGAGGCGGTGCGCGACTGGGTGCTGAACGGCGCCGACAGCAGGCACGTGCTCGATGCTGATACCGCGGCGGCAAAGGTGAAGACGCCGGCGCCGGAGGTGGAGCAGGCCCATGTCGAGTTCCGGCTCGGCCAGGCGCTGCGGCGCCGTGGCGATGAAGCGGCGGCGCGAGCGGCGTTCGCGCGGGCCGTCGCGCTGCATCCGGGGTCGTGGAACATCTGGCGCCAGACAGCGGACAAGAACGAGATGGGCCTGGCGGCCGGGCCGGACTTCTGGGCCCGGGTCGATAAGCTTGGGCGCAACGAGTACTACGAGCCGGTCGACATGGACGGCATGCCAGCCGAATAGAGGAACGCGATGCACATTTCCGTCGACAATCCGTTCGCCGACACGCTGGTGCAGGCGCAGAACGAGAACAAGGGCGTCACATTGCACATGCGCAGCGGCGAAAAGTTCCAGGGGCGCATCGAAGGCGTGTCGCCGCACAACGTGATCGTTACCGAACTGGTCGGGCGCGAGTTCTACAGCGCGGTGGTGAAGATCGATGACATCTCGGCGATCGAGGTTCGCGTGCGCGACCGGTGAGACCAGCACGTCCCGGTCATGTCGCAACGGACCGGCGACGCGGCCTGCTGATTTGGCGACGGGCGTGCCGGTGCGAGCGAGGCTGAAGGCATGGCATTGAGAGGACGCGATCAGGGGACGGTGGTCCGGCGGTCCGGATCGTTCGTCGGACCGTTGCTGCTGATCATCGTGCTGGTCGCGGCGATCGGCGGCGCGGGGATGTTCTACCTGCGCTTCCAGAAGGCCGCCGAAGCGCCGCCGCCGAAGGCCGCCGGCGCGCCGCCCGCGCCTGTCGTCGAGGCCAAGCCCGCCCCGGATCCGAAGCCCGAGCCCGAACCGGCCGAAGCGGCGAAGCCGGCGCCTGAACCGGCGGCCAAAGCCGAGCTCGCGCCCAAGCAGCCTGAGCCGGCGCCGGACCCAAAGCCTGCGCCGAAGGCCGAGCCGGCGCCGCCGGCCAAGCCGGCCGTGGTCGAGAAAGCGGCCGAACCGCCCACACCTGAGCCCGCTTCGGCCGACTCCGAGGAGACCGCCATGACCGACGCGCATTCGGAGGTCGCACGCGCCCAGAAGCTGCTGGCCGACGGCGAGACGAGCGCGGCCATCGGCCTGCTGATGACGCTGGCCGAGGACGGCGTGGCGGCGGGCCAGCGCATGCTGGGCCTGCAATACGCGCGCGGCGAGGGTGTCGAGCAGGACCCGAAGAAGGCAGTCGAGCTGTTTCGGGCCGCCGCCGACCAGATGGACGGCGAGGCGCAGTTCTATCTCGGCCATGCCTTCCTCGATGGCATGGGGGTGAAGCAGGACCAGGAGTGGGCACTCGCCTGGTTCATGCATTCGGCGGCCAATGGTTATGCGCCCGGGCTGGAGGAGCGCGATCGCGGGCTGGCATCGGTCGACGCGGGCGGCATGATCCGGGCCGAATCCAAGTCGCGCGACCGCGGCATGCCGCCATTCCCGACCGGATGGCTGGCCGACGACGAGAGCGGCGTGCAGGTCTGGAGCCCGCCGTGGTACCGCAACGGCACCTTCAAGGTGAAGGTCGCGGTACCGGCGGTCGACGGCAAGGCGCACGGCGAGGGCCGCGTCGACGTCACCGCACTGATGACCGGCCGGTCCGACAACTTCTTCGAGGGCACCTGGGTCAACGGCTACCTGCTCGACCCGGCGTACAACGGCGAGCCGCCGATGCTGACCGAGACCGGCTACGTGCTGCATCCGCTCGATGCCGGCGCGGTCGGCCATCCCGCCGTGGATCGCGTGTGGCGGCAGTCCGAGCTCGACGGCATGAAGATCAAGAAATGCGACTTCAACCACTCTGCGATCTACGTGGTGATGCAGCCGGACTTCGCCGAGATCGAAGACAAGGTGATGCAGGGTATCGGTCTCGGCGCGGTGCAGGCACTGGGCCGGCTATGTCCGTTGCGCGCGCACGACCAGTCGCGGGTCTACCTGCTGCCGGCGTCGCACCGGATGGTGTTCGACCGTGGCGACGTGGACTACCAGCCGCAGCTCGCCGAGGTCTACGTCTACATCGACAGCGACAACGCCAAGCCGGACGGCTGGTCGGTCCAGCTCAAGAACTACGCCAAGCGCGAGCACGAGGCGCGGCTGCGCAAGGAAGCGGAAGAGCGCAAGAAGCGCGAACGCGCCGAGAAGAAGCAGCGCGAGCTGGCGGCCGCCGCGTCGCGCGAGATGCCTGACATCCGCGGCTTCAAGCTCGGCATCACTTTCGACGAGTTCAAGGCACAACTGGGCGACGACGCGGTGGAGTGGACGCCGAAGCTGAAGCCCGACCACAAGATGCCCGCCTTCACCGACTTCGAGCAGAAGGTGAAGCTGAGCGACGGCTCGACGCTCACCGGGGTGTTCGCCTCGGCGCAGAACGGCTCGCGGTTGATGGTGCTGGTCTACGAGCAATACATCCGCAACGGGCCGACGATGGAGCGTCTGCGGCAGCAGGTCTACGACAAGTACGGCAAGCCGGACGACGAGGCGGGCGGGCGGACCTGGCTGACCTGGTGGCTGCGCTCGATGTACGACAACGAACCCAAGGGCGCCTTCCTGAAGGGTCGCGTCACGTCCGGCAATGACGGCATGGCCGACTACCTGCGGCTGATACTGAACGACTACAACCTGGTCCGGCACGACGAGCGGGTGCGTGCCGACGCCCGCCGCCAGGCCGAGATCGACAAGTTCGAGAAGGGCAAATCGGACGAGGTGAAGTTCTAGCCAAAGCGCGCGCGCAGGATTGCGGCGCAGGCCAGGATGGTCGCGCCGACGGCAAAGGACAGCCACAGCGCCGCCGCGTCGCCCAGGAACTCGATGACCAGCGCGTAGGCGAACGGTGCCACCGCCGACAGGATGAAGCTCGGGACCAGCAGCCGGCCGACCAGGCTGCCGTAGACAGAGGGCTCGAACAGCGCCAGCGGCAGGGTGCCGCGCGCGATGGTCAGCAGGCCGTTGCCGGCGCCGTAGAACAGCGCGAAGCCGATGCCGGCGGCCGCCACCTCGGCGCTGAACAGGCCTAGGAAGAAGGACAGCGGCAGCAGCGCGCTGGCGCCCAATGCCAGTGTCAGCGGGCTCCAAAGCCGGCCGAAGATGACTTCGCCGAGCCGGGCACTGGACTGGCCGATGCCGCGCAGGGTGCTGATCCACACCGCCGCGCCGGCGCCGATGCCGAGCCCGGTCAGGATGCCGATCATGTGCGCCGACATCGCCGAGTTGAGGAACGCGGTGAGCATCACGATCAGCGCGTAGAGCGAGGCCGCCAGCAGGTTGGTGGCCTTCAGCGGCGGCGCCGGCGAGCCGTCTTCGCTTGCCCTGGCGTGCTGGTACTTCGCCGTCGGGATCGCCAGGTGCAGCGGGATGGTCGCCAATGCGATACCGGCATAGCACAGTACCGCGCCCTGCCAGCCGAGCCATGCCGCCAGCGCGTGGCCGATCGGCCAGAACACGGTCGAGGCCAGGCCGCCCAACAAGGTGATCTGGGCGATAGGGCGCTTGGCGTCGGGGCCGCCGATCCGTGCCAGCGCGGCGAAGGCGGCATCGTACAGCGTCAGGCGCATGGCCACGCCGAGCACCGCCCAGGCGGCGTAGTAGCCGACCAGGTCCTGCGCCAGCGCGACGCCGACACAGCCGATCGCCAGCGCCAGCGAGCCGGCGGTCATCACCGGCCGGCCGCCGCCGCGTTCGATGGCGCGGCCGATCAGCGGCGAGGTCAGGCCCATCACCAGCAGCGCAATGGAAAAGCCGCCGTGCACGTAGGACAGGCTCCAGCCGTGCGTGGCGGCGATCTGCTCGCCGAACACACCGACCTGATAGTAGGAAATGCCCCAGACCACGAGTTGCGACAGGCCCAGGCAGATGACGGTGGTGCGGGTGATCACGGCGGTGTCGTGTCGCCGGGGCCGAGCGGGCGGTGCAACATGACCGAGTCGACCCAGCGGTCGAACTTGAAGCCGACCCCCGGCAGGGTGCCGATGCGCTCGAAGCCGGCCTGCTCGTGCAGCCGGATCGAGGCCTCGTGGTCACTGCCGCCGATGATCGCGATCATGCGTCGCCATGGGCCGGCCTCGCAGCGTTCGATCAGCGCCGCGAGCAGCGTTCGCCCGATGCCCTGGCGGCCGAGGTCGGGGCGGACGTAGACGGAATTCTCCACCGTGAAGCGGTAGGCGACGCGCGGACGGTAGCTGCTGGCGTAGGCGTAGCCGACGACCTCGCCGTCGCGCGTCGCCACCAGGTGCGGGTAGCCGCCGTCGAGCACCGCCTGGCGCCGGCGCGCCATCTCGGCGTCGTCGGGCGGCACCTCCTCGAAGCTGGCCAAGCCATGCAAGACCGCGTGCGCGTAGATCTCGCGCAGCGCCGGGACGTCGGCGTCGACGGAGTCGCGGATCAGCAGGTCTGCGGTCATGGGCGGGCGTCCGAGTTCGCGGCGCAACAGGGCGATGCGATCATTCTGACAGTCGTGCTGCAATAAGAACAATCTACCGGGCGCGGCGAGCGGCCGGACTTGACGATCCGGCCGCTGCATCCACACCTGACTCGGCAGTGGGCCATTGTCATGCGCCGCGACAAGCCGCTGAACCGGGGCCTGCGCGAGGTGGTGAAAACGATCGAAAGCCTGGGCGGTTCGTAGCTCGGGTTCTGTCGGGCGGTGGCGGCAATCGGGCAATGGTTGCCCGTGTGGCCGCAGTCACTGTCGGTTTCGGATTTCGGTGCGAGGTTAAGGGTCGTTAACCATAACCTCGGGAGCTGGAGATGAAGACGTCGACCAATACTCGCCGAACGTTGATGGCGTCCCTGCTCGGCCTTGGTCTGCTGGCGTTGCCGGCGATGCTGCCTGGCGACGCGGCGGCGCGGGTGGTTCAGGTGGGGAGTTGCTCGCAGGCCGTGGGGCCGTTCAACACGCAGAACCAGGCGTTCCGCGTGCTGCGCGAGGCACGGGCGCGCGGCTATGCGACCGGCCCTGTCTACGGCCAGGGCGGCGTCGTGTCGCGCTACAGCAACCGGCGCTGGTACTTCACCGTGTACTATGCCTGCTGACGTGTGAGCGCAATGCGGGGAGGTGACGGATGCGGAAGCCGAAGATGGTCGGCATGAACCATGTGGCGCTCGAGGTCGACGACCTCGACGCGGCGATCGCCTTCTACCGCCAGATATTCGACTTCGAGTTGCGCGGCCAGGGGCCGACCCAGGTCGAGATCGACCTCGGCGACCAGTTCATTGCCATCGCCAAGGTCGACAAGCCGCAGCGCGACAACGCCAAGCATGTCGGGATCGTGGTCGACGACCGGTCCGCGGTGCGCGAACTGGCGGCGGCGGCCGGGGCGACCGTGCTGGAGGGCCGATTCCTCGACTTCATCGACCCCTGGGGCAACCGCATCGAGGTTGTCGACTACGACAACGTGCAGTTCTCCAAGGCCCCGAACGTGCTGCGCGGCATGGGCCTGGCGCTGGCGAAGAACGACAAGGCGCGGAAGGAACTGGCCGACAAGGGCATGGGCGAAGCTGAGTAGCGGCATGTAGCCCGGATGAAGCGCAGCGCAATCCGGGAATCGCATTGCAACCGCTCAGGCTGTCCCGGATTACGCTCCGCTTCATCCGGGCTACGTTTGCTTTTGCTCAGATATTCATCACCGCGACGGTGCAACTCACCGCGAAGATCGGCACCGGGTGGCATGGCGCGCGAAGAAGCCGCGGGGAGACTCATGCAGACGCCGCATTACGATTGGATCGCGTGCCACGCCGCCTGCGTGCCCGACAGCCCGGCCCAGGAGGACCTCGCCAGCGGCCGGCGCTTCACCTATGCCGAGATGAACGCGCGGGTCGTCCGGCTGGCCGGCGCCAACCCGACCGAGCCGGCTGTGATCGAGTTGCCGAGGGACTGACGCGGTGCGCTCGCGCGACGATGGTTCGACCGATCCCCGCCTGTGGGTCAAGGTCGACCTCGGCGCGCGCGGGCAGATCGGGCCGGGCAAGATCGCGCTGCTGCGGGCGATCGATGCGCAGGCGTCGATCGCGGCCGCCGCGCGCACGCTGGGCATGTCGTACAAGCGTGCCTGGGATCTGGTCGGGCAGCTCAACGAGACCGCTGGCGCGGCGGTGGTGGAAACCCGTGTCGGCGGCGCCGACCGGGGCGGCGCGGCGCTGACCGAGCTGGGGCGACGCGTCGTCGCGCAGTACGACCGGCTGCTGGCCAGCGCCCAGGCTGGCGGTGCCGAGGACCTGGCGGCGCTGGATAATCTGCTCTCAGGCGACGGTGGCTGAGTGGCGGTCGACGGTGACCGACTTGATCACCGCGTGGACCGCTTGGCCTGGCCGTAGTTGCAGCCGGTGCAGCGAGCGGTGGGTGATGCGGGCGATCACGCGGTCGGCGCCGCAGGCCACCAGCACGTCGAGATAGGCGCCTTCGTCCTCGCGAATGTCCACCACCTCGCCGGCCAGGACGTTGTTGGCGCTGATGCCGTCGGGCCGGTCCAGCGCCAGCATCACGTCGCGGGCGCGAATGCGGATGCGCACGGTGGCACCGACCTCGGCGTCGAGGCGCGGCACCCACAGGCGGCCGGCGTCGAGCGCGACTTCGCTCAGGTGATCGGCCTCGGCCTGGCTGGCGATGCGGCCCTCGATCACCGCGCCGGCTTCGAACCGGCCGGTGAGCGGGAACAGGTCGAGCCGGGCGGTGATGTCGAAGACGCTGCCCTGCGCCGCGACGCGGCCGGCGTTCAGCACCACGATCTCGTCGGCCAGCCGGGTGACCTCTTCCACCGAGTGGCTGACATAGACGATCGGGAGGGTGCCGCGGAGCTGTTCCAGATAGGGCAGGATCTCGGCCTTGCGCTGCTGGTCCAGCGCGGCCAGCGGCTCGTCGAGCAGCAGCAGGCGCGGGCGGCTGAGCAGGGCGCGGCCGAGCGCGACGCGTTGGCGCTCGCCGCCGGAAAGCGTCGCCGGGCGACGGGCGGTGAGATGGCCGATGCCAAGCAGGTCGACGATGCGGGCATGCTCGGCCGGGCTGGGTGGCTCGGGCGCGCGTTTCGCGCCGTAGGCAAGATTGCCGGCGACGGACAGGTGCGGAAACAGCCTCGCATCCTGGAACACGTAGCCGACGCGGCGGCGCCGGGCCGCGACGTCGATGCCGGCCTCGGTGTCGAGCAGCGTTGCGTCGTCGATCCGCACCCGGCCCTGGCGCGGGCGCATCAGGCCGGCGACGGCGTTGACGATGGACGACTTTCCGGCGCCGGACGGGCCGAACAGCGCGACGATGCCGCGCCGGTCGATGTCGAACGCGGCGTCGAGCGCGAAGCCGGGGAAGTCGTGGCGGACCTGAACACTCAGCATCTAGCGGCCCTGCATGCCGCGCACCCGGCGCGCCGCCAGCTCGGCCAGCGCCAGGCCGGCCAACGCCAGCGCGATCGATAGTGCCGCCAGCCGTGCCGCCGCGACCTCGCCGCCGGGACTCTGTATGGCGGTGTAGATCGCCAGTGGCAGGGTGCGGGTCTCGCCCGGGATGTTGGAGACGAAGGTGATGATCGCGCCGAACTCGCCCAGCGCCGCCGCGAAGGCGGTGATCGCGCCGGCGACGATGCCCGGCATGGCCAGCGGCAGGGTCAGCGACACGAAACGGTCGAGCGGGCCGGCGCCCAGGGTTTCGGCGGCCTGTGACAGGCCGGGATCGATGGCCTCGATGGCCAGGCGGATGGCGCGGACCTGGAACGGGAAGGTGACGATGGCGGCGGCCAGCGCCGCGCCGGTCCAGGAGAACACGAAGCGGATACCGAAGGTGTCGAGCAGCCAGGCGCCCAGCGGCGCCTTGGTGCCCAGCGTGATCAGCAGCAGGTAGCCCATCACCACCGGTGGCAGCACCAGCGGCAAGTGTACCAGTCCGTCGATCAGGATCTTGCCGGGAAAGCGCGCGCGGGCGAGCAACAGCGCCACCGGAATCGCGAACGGCAGGGCGAACAGGACGGCGACGCCGGCGACTCGCAGACTCAGCAGCAGGGCGTCGATTTCCGCCTCGCTCAACATCAGCTACTCCCGCCGGCCGGTCCGAAAGCCGAAGCGGGCGAAAATCGCCGCCGCCTCGGGCCCGGTCAAGAAGGCGAGAAAGGCGCGTGGCGCGTCGCCGGCCTCGTCCGTGATCCGCGCGCAGGGGTAGGTGATCGGATCATGGCTGTCGGCGGGGAAGGTGGCGACTACGGCGACCTGATCGCTGATTGCCGCGTCGGTGGCGTAGACGATGCCGTAAGGCGCTTCGCCACGGGCCACCAGGGCCAGCGCGGCGCGGACGTTGTCGGCCGGCGCCAGGCGCCGGGCAAGGCTGTCCCACATGCCCAGCTTGCGCAGCGCCTGGGCGGCGTAGAAGCCGGCCGGCACGTGCGCCGGATCGCCGAGCGCCAGCCGGCCGTGGGGCCCGAGCCGCGCGGCCAGGTCGAAGCCGGCGCCGATGGTCGCGGGCGCGAGGTCGTGGCGCTTCGGCGCGACCAGCACCAGGGTGTTGCCGGCCACGTCGACACGGCTACCGGCGGCAAGAAGTCCGCGTCGTTCCAGGTCGTCCATCCATGCCACGTTGGCGGCGCAGAACACCTGGGCCGGCGCGCCGGCCGCGATCTGCCGCGCCAGTGTCGAGGTCGACGCGAAGGAGAAGCGTACTTTGTCGCCGCCCCTGCCGGCGTAGGCGTCTCCAATGACCTGCAACGCGTCGGTCAGGCTGGCGGCGGCGAACACGGTGACCGGCTCGGCCGTCGCCGGCCGCGGCGCCAGCGAGCACAGCGCGAACGCGAGGACGACGGCCTGTCGGATGAGGCGCCTGATGATCGGCATTCTCGCTATAGTCGAATGGATATAGCGGCCAGAAGCAAGTCGGAAAAGTAAGCGCCGCGACCCGAGCGGGCCGCGGCGCTAGAGGCCGCTGGTGCAGAACGACCTCGCACGGAAGGGGATGCCTTCCGAGCCGCATTGTTCACCCGCCGCCTCGGGGGTTCAAGGGAAGGCGATGAAATTTTGTTCATTGCCCAAAACATTACCAACGACTTCAGTCTGCATAAATTGTGAGCACTCATGGATGATGCCGGGAATTGGACAGAACCTCCCGGACCACAACATCGTCGAGTAATTTCAATATGTTACAGGGAATTTTCGGGATTGCTGCCGGCTGGCACAGGTCTTGCCATTTGTCGTTGCGGTGCAAAACAATCCTCGCACGGAGGGAAGGATGTTGAACAAGAAATCTGCTGCCAAGACGATGGCCGTAGCCGGCATGGCAGCTTGGATGGGGATGACCACGCTTCCAGCGCAGGCCGCCGACACGATCAAGGTCGGTATCCTGCACTCGTTGTCGGGGACGATGGCGATCAGTGAGACGACGTTGAAGGACGTCATGCTCATGCTGATCGAAGACCAGAATGCCAAGGGCGGCGTGCTGGGCAAGAAGCTTGAGGCGGTGGTCGTCGACCCGGCCTCGAACTGGCCGCTCTTCGCGGAGAAGGCCCGCGAACTGATCTCCGTGTCGAAGTCCGACGTGGTGTTCGGCTGCTGGACCTCGGTGTCGCGCAAGTCGGTGCTGCCGGTGTTCAAGGAACTGAACAGCCTGCTGTTCTATCCGGTGCAGTACGAGGGCGAGGAGAGCGAGCGCAACGTGTTCTACACCGGCGCCGCGCCGAACCAGCAGGCGATCCCGGCGGTCGACTATCTGGCCGAGAACGAGGGCGTCGAGCGCTGGGTGCTGGCCGGCACCGACTATGTCTACCCGCGTACCACGAACAAGATCCTGGAGACTTACTTGAAGTCGAAGGGCGTGGCGCAAGAAGACATCATGATCAACTACACGCCGTTTGGTCATGCCGACTGGCAGTCGATCGTGGCCGAGATCAAGAAGTTCGGCTCCGCCGGCAAGAAGACCGCCGTGGTCTCCACGATCAACGGTGACGCCAACGTGCCGTTCTACAAGGAGCTGGCGAACCAGGGCATCAAGGCCGAGGACATCCCGGTCGTGGCCTTCTCGGTCGGCGAGGAAGAACTGGCCGGCATCGATACCGGCCCGCTGGTCGGTCACCTGGCGGCGTGGAACTACTTCATGTCGGTCGACACCGACGTCAACCTCGACTTCATCAAGAGGTGGCAGGCGTTCACGAAGAACGACAAGCGCGTCTCCAACGATCCGATGGAAGCGCACGTGATCGGCTTCAACATGTGGGTCAAGGCGGTCGAGAAGGCCGGCACGACCGATCCGGACGCGGTGATCGACGCGATCATCGGTGTGTCGGTGCCGAACCTGTCTGGTGGCTACTCGACGATGATGCCGAACCACCACATCACCAAGCCGGTGCTGATCGGCGAGGTCCAGGACGACGGTCAGTTCGAGATCGTCTGGGAGACCCCTGGCCTGGTGGTCGGCGACGAGTGGTCCGACTTCCTGCCTGACTCCAAGGACCTGATCTCCGATTGGAGGAAGCCGATGAACTGCGGCAACTTCAATACGAAGACCGGCAAGTGCAGCGGTCAGGAGTCGTAACGACACCGGACGGTTGACCCAAGCGACGGGGGCGGGCTGGCTCCTCTGCCCGCCCCCGACCTGCTTCTCCCCCAGGACCCGACATGCGCCTCCCGAAGCTCTTTATCCTGCTGGCATGGTGTGTCGCCTTCGTTGCCGCGGCACCATCGGTGCGGGCCGCCGACGACCAGGTGCTGACGGCCGCGATCACGGCGCTGGCCGAGGGCAAGTTCAAGGAACGGGCGGCGGCGATCGCGGCCCTGGCCGAACTGGGCGATCCGCGTGCGGCGCGGGCGCTGGAGGCGCTGGGCAACGGCGACCTGTTCGAGCGCAAGGCCGACGGCGCGGTGTTCATCGCCACCAAGGACGGCCGCGACTACAAGCTATTCAATCCAATCACCGGCGAGGCGGCGGGCGAGGCAGGCCGCCGCGAGGTCGGCAAGATCCGGGTCAACAATTCCATACGGCGCGATGTCAGTGCCGCGATGGGCGCGCTCACGATGCTAAGCCCCGATCCCAAGGTTCGCGCCGAGGCCGCCGACCAGGTCTTCAAGAGCGGCGATCCCTCGGCCATCGAGCTGCTCGACATGGCGATCGAGCGCGAGCAGGACGCGGCGCTGAAGCAGGCCTTCGTCGAGGCGCGCGCCGTGGCGGTGCTGGCCAGCGATGCCGACGAGGCGGACAAGCTCGCCGCCGTCGAGGTGCTGGTCGCGCGCCGCGACCGCGAGGCCTCCTCCAAGCTCAGCGAAGTGGCGCTGTCCGGCGACGGCGCAGTGCCGACCGCGGCGGCGCAGGGCGTGGAGCGGATCGAGCAGGCGCTGCTGCTGTGGGACGTGGCGCAGAACATCTGGTACGGCATCTCGCTCGGCTCGGTGCTGCTGCTGGCGGCCATCGGCCTGGCCATCACCTTCGGCGTGATGGGCGTGATCAACATGGCGCACGGCGAGATGGTGATGCTGGGCGCCTACAGCACCTATGTGGTGCAGGAAGTGTTCCGGGCCAGCTTCCCCGGCGCCTTCGACTATTCGCTGTTCGTCGCGGTGCCCGTAGCCTTCCTGGTCGCCGGCGCCTTCGGCGTGGCGCTGGAGCGCGGCGTGATCCGCTGGCTCTACGGCCGGCCGCTGGAGACCCTGCTGGCGACCTGGGGCCTGTCGCTGGTGCTGCAACAGATGGTGCGCTCGACCTTCGGGCCGACCAACCGCGAGGTTGGCACGCCGACCTGGATGAGCGGCACGGTGGAGATCGGCGGGCTGCTGCTGACCTCCAACCGGATCGCCATCGTGGTGTTCGCGGCGCTGGTGTTCATCGCGCTGCTGCTGGTGATCAAGTACACCTCGTTCGGGTTGCAGATGCGCGCGGTGACGCAGAACCGCCGCATGGCCAACGCGGTCGGCATCCGCTCCGGCTGGGTCGACGCGATGACCTTCGGCCTGGGCTCGGCGATCGCCGGCATGGGCGGCGTGGCGCTGAGCCAGATCGACAATGTCAGTCCGAACCTGGGCCAGTCCTACATCATCGACAGTTTCCTGGTGGTCGTGTTCGGCGGCGTCGGCAACCTGTGGGGCACGCTGTTCGGGGCGATGACGCTCGGCATCGCCAACAAGTTCCTGGAGCCCTACGCCGGCGCGGTGCTCGGCAAGATCGTGATCCTGGTCGCCGTCATCCTGTTCATCCAGAAGCGGCCGCGTGGGCTGTTCGCGCTGAAGGGCCGGGCGGTGGAGGCGTAGATGCTGGGCCACCTGGTCCGCGCCAACTCGAACCTCGGCAGCGTGATCTTCCTGGGCGTGCTGTTCGTCGCCATCGTCGTGGTGCCGCTGTGCAGCCTGGCGACGGCGCCGGGCGACGCGCTGCACGTGCCGACCTACGTCGTCACATTGCTGGGCAAGTACCTGTGCTACGCGCTGCTGGCGCTGAGTGTGGACCTGATCTGGGGCTTCTGCGGCATTCTCAGCCTCGGCCACGGCGCCTTCTTCGCGCTCGGCGGCTATGCCATGGGCATGCACCTGATGCGCGAGATCGGCGACCGCGGCGTCTACGGCCACCCGGTGCTGCCCGATTTCATGGTGTTCCTGAACTGGCCGGAGCTGCCCTGGTACTGGTACGGCTTCGACAGCTTCGCATTCGCCGCGCTGATGGTGGTGGTGGCGCCGGGGCTGCTGGCCTTCGTGTTCGGCTGGTTCGCATTCCGCAGCCGCGTCACCGGCGTCTATTTCTCGATCATCACCCAGGCGATGACCTTCGCCCTGCTGCTGGCCTTTTTCCGCAACGACATGGGCTTTGGCGGCAATAACGGCCTGACCGACTTCAAGGACCTGTTCGGGATCAGCCTGCAGACCGACGGCACGCGGGCCGGCTTCTTCGCCGCCTCGGGCATCGCCTTGATGCTCGCCTACATCGTCTGCCGCTTCATCGTCACCTCCAAGCTCGGCAAGGTGCTGGTCGGTATCCGCGACGCCGAGGCGCGAACCCGCTTCCTGGGCTACCCGGTGGAGCACTACAAGCTGTTCGTGTTCGTGCTGTCCGCCGTGATGGCTGGAGTCGCCGGGGCGCTCTACGTGCCGCAGGTCGGGATCATCAACCCGTCGGAATTCGCGCCGGCCAACTCGATCGAGATCGTGGTCTGGGTAGCGCTGGGCGGACGCGGCACGCTGTACGGCGCGGCGCTCGGCGCCATTGTCGTCAACATGGCAAAGACCTACCTGACCGGCGCGCTGCCCGACGTGTGGCTGTACGCGCTGGGCGGGCTGTTCATCTTCGTGACGCTGTTCCTGCCGCGCGGCATCGTCGGCCTGTTCGGCGCCGGCGGGACGCCGGTGAAGCTGCCGCGGTTCTTCGGCACGCCGATGCGTCCGGCGAGGCAGGAGGGCGGCGGCGATGACTGAGCGCAGCCTCGACACCGTGCTATATCTGGACGGCGTCAGCGTCTCGTTCGACGGCTTCAAGGCGCTGAACAACCTGTCGCTGGTGCTGGCGCGCGGCGAGATGCGCGCCATCGTCGGCCCGAACGGCGCCGGCAAGACCACGATGATGGACGTGATCACCGGCAAGACCCGCCCGGACAGCGGCGAGGTGCTGTTCCGCGACGAGATCGACCTGACCAAGATGGACGAGGCCGACATCGCCAATCTCGGTATCGGCCGCAAGTTCCAGAAACCGACCGTGTTCGAGAGCCACACGGTCTGGGACAATCTGGAGCTGTCGCGCAAGGCGCCGCGCGGGGCCTTGCGGACGCTGTTCGCGCGCACCACCGCCGAGGAGCGCGAGCGCATCGAGAGCGTGCTGGAAACGATCAAGCTCGGCGAGGATCGTGACCGGCTGGCCGGCGAACTGGCGCACGGCCGCAAGCAGTGGCTGGAGATCGGCATGCTGCTGATGCAAGAGCCGGAACTGCTGCTGGTCGACGAGCCCGTCGCCGGCATGACCGACGCGGAGACCGAGCAGACCGCGACGCTGCTGCGCGAGAACGCCCAGACCCGTTCGGTGGTGGTGGTCGAGCACGACATGGAGTTCGTGCGGTCGCTGAACGTACGGGTCACGGTGCTGCACGAGGGGTCGGTGCTGTCTGAAGGCGCGCTGGAGACGGTGCAGCAGGACCAGCGCGTGATCGAAGTCTATCTGGGCCGCTGACGCATGCTGCAAGTGGAAAATATCGATCTCTACTACGGCGCCAGCCAGGCGCTGCGCGGGGTTTCGCTGCGCGCGGAACGCGGCAAGGTGACCTGCGTGCTGGGCCGCAACGGCGTGGGCAAGACCAGCCTGCTGCGCGCCATCGTCGGCCAGCAGCCGGTGCGCAAAGGCCAGATCAGCTTCGACGACCAGAACATCACCCGCCTGCCGAGCCATCGCCGGGCCCGCGCCGGCATCGCCTACGTGCCACAGGGGCGCGAGATCTTCCCGCTGCTCACCGTCGACGAAAACCTGCGCGCCGGGTTCGCCGCGGTGGCGCGCAAGGATCGGCACGTCTCGGAAGAGATCTTCGAGCTGTTTCCGGTGCTGAAGGAGATGCTGGGCCGGCGCGGCGGCGACCTTTCCGGCGGCCAGCAGCAGCAGCTGGCCATTGGACGGGCGCTGGTGATGCGGCCCAAGGTGCTGGTGCTGGACGAGCCGACCGAGGGCATTCAGCCGTCGATCATCAAGGATATCGGCCGGGTCATCGAACTGCTGCGCGATCGCGGCGACATGGTGATCGTGCTGGTCGAACAATACTTTGAGTTCGCCCGCGATCTGGCCGACAGTTTCGCGGTGATGGAACGCGGCGAAGTGGTGTTGTCGGGCGGACGCGACGATCTGGTCGAGGCAGATGTACGCCGCTATCTCACCGTCTGAGGCGACACCCGGATCTGGGCTGCAGCGTGCCGACGGCGCGGTTCGGCTGGGCTTCGCTGGTAAGGGTCTTTCCGAGCTGTACCAGCGCTCGCCGTGCCGCGTCATGATGCCCCGGGTGCCGGGCGTGCCTGAAGCGGTGCTGATCAACACCGCCGGCGGGCTGGCCGGCGGCGACAGGATCGATATCGACATCGATGTGGCCGAGGGCGCCTCGGTCGTCGTCACCGGTCAGGCGGCGGAGAAGGTCTACCGCTCGCTGGGGCCGGATGTCCGGGTCGCGACGCGGCTGACGGTTGCTGGCGCCCTCGACTGGCTCCCGCAGGAGACCATCCTGTTCGACCGCGCCCGGCTGGACCGTTCGCTCGATATCGACGTGACCGGCGACGGCCGGCTGCTGGCGCTGGACTGGTTGGTGCTGGGCCGTGCCGCGCGCGGCGAGAGTTTCACCAAGGGCGCGATCCGCGACAACTGGACCGTGCGGCGCGACGGCGTGCCGGTCTGGGCCGACAGGTTTCGGCTCGCGGGCGACGTGGCGGCGCAGATCGCCAAACCGAGCCTGCTGGATGGCGCGGTGGCGCTGGCGACCTTGATCTACGTCGCCAAGGATGCCGCCGACCGGCTGGAGGAACTGCGCGACTTGTTGACCGGGCTATCGGTGCGCGCCGGTGTGAGCCTGCGGAACGGCCTGCTGATCTGCCGGTTCCTGGCGCGCGATGCCTTCGCGTTGCGACGTGAGGTGACCGGCGTGCTGACGGCGTTCCGAGGCCAGCCGGTGCCGCGGGTGTGGTCGTGCTGACGAAAAACAGGGGAGGGACGAGGTGCACCTGACACCGCGAGAACGCGACAAGCTGATGGTGGCGATGGCCGCCATGGTGGCGCGCAACCGCCTGGCGCGCGGCGTGAAGTTGAACTACCCGGAGTGTGTGGCGCTGATCACCGACTACGTTGTCGAGGGCGCGCGCGACGGCCGCACGGTCGCCGACCTGATGGCTGCTGGCGCCGGTGTTGTGAGCAAAGACAATGTGATGGACGGCATTTCTGAGATTTTGCACGAAGTTCAAGTCGAGGCCACCTTTCCCGACGGGACCAAGCTGGTCACCGTGCACAACCCGATCCGCTGAGCGAGGAACCGATGATCCCAGGTGAAGTCTTCCCCGCCGACGGCGAGATCGAGCTCAACGCCGGCCGCGACGTCGTCATCGTCGCGGTGGCCAACAGCGGCGACCGGCCGGTGCAGGTCGGCAGCCACTACCATTTCTTCGAGACCAACGCGGCACTGCAGTTCGATCGCGACGCGGCACGCGGCCGCCGGCTCGATATCCCCGCCGGCACCGCGATCCGGTTCGAGCCGGGCCAGACCCGCGAGGTGACGCTGGTCGCCTATGCCGGCACGCGCACTATTTACGGCTTCAACCAGGCCGTGATGGGCCCGCTGGACGGAGGTGCCTGACATGCCCGCACGCATTTCCCGCGCCGCCTATGCCGACATGTACGGCCCGACCAAGGGCGACAGGATTCGGCTGGCCGACACCGAACTGGTTATCGAGGTCGAGGATGACCGCACGATCTACGGCGAGGAGGTCAAGTTCGGCGGCGGCAAGGTGATCCGCGACGGTATGGGCCAGGCCCAGCTCACCCGAGCGGCCGGCGCCGTCGACACGGTGATCACCAACGCGCTGATCCTGGATCACTGGGGCGTGGTGAAGGCCGATATCGGCATCAAGGACGGCCGCATCGCCGGCATCGGCAAGGCGGGGAATCCGGACGTGCAGCCCGGCGTCGACATCGTCATCGGCCCCGGCACCGAGGCGATCGCCGGCGAGGGCAAGATTCTCACCGCCGGCGGCTTCGACTGCCACATCCACTTCATCTGCCCGCAGCAGATCGAGGAGGCGCTGTATGCCGGCGTCACCACCATGCTGGGCGGCGGCACCGGCCCCGCCACCGGCACCAACGCCACCACCTGCACGCCCGGCCCCTGGCACATCGAGCGCATGCTGCAGGCGGCCGAGGCCTTCCCGGTGAACCTGGCCTTCAGCGGCAAGGGCAACGCCAGCCAGCCGGCCGCCCTGATCGAGCAGGTCGTGGCCGGTGCGTCGGGCCTGAAGCTGCACGAGGACTGGGGCACCACGCCGGGCGCGATCGACTGTTGCCTGTCGGTGGCCGACGAGTTCGACGTGCAGGTGGCGATCCACACCGACACGCTGAACGAAAGCGGCTTCGTGGAGAACACCATCGCCGCGATCAAGGGCCGCACGATCCACGCGTTCCACACCGAAGGCGCGGGCGGCGGCCACGCGCCGGACATCATCAAGGTCTGCGGCGAGGCCAACGTGATCCCGTCGTCGACCAACCCGACGCGGCCCTACACCCGCAACACGGTCGACGAGCATCTCGACATGCTGATGGTGTGCCACCACCTCGACCCGCGTATCCCGGAGGATGTCGCCTTCGCCGAGAGCCGCATCCGCAAGGAGACCATCGCGGCGGAGGACATCTTGCACGACATGGGCGCCTTCTCGATCATCGCCTCGGACAGCCAGGCGATGGGCCGGGTCGGCGAGGTGCTGATCCGCACCTGGCAGACCGCCGACAAGATGAAGAAGCAGCGCGGGCGCCTGCGCGAAGAGACGGGCGACAACGACAATCTCCGGGTCAGGCGCTACATCGCCAAGTACACCATCAACCCGGCGATCACCCACGGCATCGCCCACGCGGTGGGCTCCATCGAAGTCGGCAAGCTGGCCGACCTGGTGCTGTGGAAGCCGATGTTCTTCGGCGTGAAGCCGGACCTCGTCCTGAAGTGCGGCACCATCGCCGCGGCGGCGATGGGCGATCCCAACGCCTCGATCCCGACGCCGCAGCCGGTGCACTACCGCCCGATGTTCGGCGGCTTCGGCAAGGCGATGACGTCCAGCGCCGTCACCTTCGTCTCCAAGGCCGCCGCGGAGGCCGACGTCGGCCGCCAGCTGGGCCTCAGCCGCCAGGTGATGGCGGTCTCGGGCATCCGCAAGGTGACCAAGAAGGACATGGTGCTGAACGACTACACGCCGAAGATCGAGGTCGACCCGGAGACCTACGAGGTGCGCGCCGACGGCCAGCTCTTGACCTGCGAGCCGGCCGAGGTGCTGCCGATGGCGCAGCGGTATTTTCTGTTCTGAGGGAGAAGATCCGTTGCGGAAGAGTCTCGCTCGCGCCACACAACGGCTGTCGTCCCGGCACTTGATGCCGGGATCCAATGCCCTTGCCGCCGGTCGATCCGGATCGGGTGAGGGCGTTGCGTCCGCCAACGCCAATGGGGTCCCGGGGTCAAGCCCCGGGACGACAGGGGGTTCTATGCTGCGCGCCATCACGGTGAAGCCGGCCGGCAGTTGGGAAGCCGCAGCCCCGCGCGACTGCGTGGTGCTGGACTTCGACGCGCGCCACCGCCGCCGCATCGTCATGCACGGCGAGGCAGGCCTGGACTTCCTGCTCGACCTGCCGGAGGCGGTCGCGCTGGCCGACGGCGATGCGCTGGCGCTGGAGGACGGCGGCGTCGTCGCGGTGAAGGCGGCGCCAGAGCGACTCATCGAGGTGCGCGCCGGTGACGGGCTGCCGCTGGTGCGCATCGCCTGGCATCTCGGTAACCGCCACCTGCCGACCGAGATCCTGGCGGATGCCCTGAGGATCCGCGAGGACCACGTGATCCTCGACATGCTGGAGAAGATGGGGGCGCGCAGCGAGCGCATCGAAGCGCCCTTCAATCCCGAAGGCGGCGCCTACGGCCACGGCAGGACGCAGGGTCATGAGCACGGTCACGGCCACGATCACGATCACGATCACCCTGGGCATGGTCACCCTGGGCACCACCACCATGACTGAGGGGCCCGTGGATAAGAGTTTGGGGGAAGCCGGGCTCTACCGCCTGATGACCTGGCTGTCGCCGGGCTATCCGGTCGGCGCCTTCAGCTATTCGCATGGCCTGGAGTACGCGGTGGAAGACGGCACGGTGACCGATGCCGCCGCGCTGCGGGTGTGGCTGACCGACCTGCTGCGCTACGGCTCCGGGCGGAACGACGCCATCCTGTTCCGCCACGCCCACGATGCGGCAGGCGAGGCCGCGGCGCGCCCGGCCGCGCTGGCGGCGATCGCTGAACTGGCGGCCGCCTTCGTTGCGTCGTCGGAGCGTCACCTGGAAACCACGGCCCAGGGCCGCGCCTTTGCCGAGGCAACCACGGACGCCTGGCCCTGCGCGGCGCTGGACCGCCTGCTGGAAGCCTGGGACGGGCCGCTTGCCTATCCGGTGGTGGTGGCGGTGGCCGCCGCCGGCCACGGCCTGGCGCTGGCGCCCAGCCTCAACGCCTACCTGCATGGCTTTGCCGGCAACCTGGTCTCGGCGGGCGTCAGGCTCATTCCGCTCGGCCAGCGCGCCGGCCAGCAGGTGGTGGCGGCGCTGGAGCCGGCGGTGGCAGAGGCTGCCGCGGCGGCGCTGGTCACCCCGCTGGACGATCTCGGCGGCGCGGCGCTGCTGGCCGATCTCGCCGCCATGAAACACGAAACCCAGTACACGAGGTTGTTCCGCTCATGACTACTTCTGGACCGTCCACCTCAGGCCCCTTGCGCGTGGGCATCGGCGGGCCCGTCGGCTCCGGCAAGACGGCGCTCATGG
>JAVKFY010000057.1:0-46237 GCA_040223615.1 Alphaproteobacteria bacterium | reverse complement strand
CCACCACACGTTCACGAAGATCGTTCGAATAGGGTCGGACCATCCAAGCTGGCCTCCAACTCCAGCACCCAGCTTGAATCACAAATCAACCCGGAAGGGAATCCCCCATCGATTCAGTCAATGTCAGAAACGCTCTAGCGGCTCGGTGGCTCACCGAGCAGCGCCATCGGGCTGCCGACGTCGACCACGCCGATGGCACGGTGCGCCTTGTAGCCGAGCAGTTCCTGGATGCGCCTGGGCATCTCGCGCACCGCCTCGATCGGCACGGTGAGGAACGTGTTTTCCTCCGTGCGCAGCCAGCCGACGACATAGCCCAGAAACATGCCGCGCCGCCGGGTGTCCGTCGTGACGTTGGCGCCGCCGCCGTGCAGGGTCGAGCCGAGGTAGATCAGTGCCGAGCCGGCCGGCATCTCTGCCTGGATGATCTCGTGCGCTTGCGGCTCGCGGTCGCGCGGCCAGGTGTGGCTGCCGGGCACGACGCGGGTGGCGCCATTCTCGGCGGTGAAGTCGGTCAGCGCGAACATTGCCTCGACCTCGAGCTGTGGCCGCGGCGCCGGTAGGTTCTCCCAGGCATCTTCATCGCGATGCAGTCGCTGCGCGGTCTCGCCAGGGTGGATCTCGATGAGCTGCCCGGTGTTGAGCAGGTAGTCGATGCAGTTCGGCAGCAGGAAGTGGTCGGCCGCGCCGCACAGCTGCGGCGTCAGCATGATCTCCTGAAACGCCGTGGACTTCGCCGGCAAGCCGTCGAAGCGGATCGTGCGGCCGCCGTAGAACTCGACCATCGCTTGCGTCGTCGGATGACGCAGGCCCGGTGCAGTGCGCGCGATGATGCAGTCGAGGTCGGCGTTCAGGGCATCGAGTTGCGCCGCCGCCAGGATGTTCTCCACCACCACGGCGCCGTCGCGGTACAGGATGTCGCAGATCGTGGCCACCTCGGCCCCGACGCCCAGTCGTTCAAGCGATGTCGCCAATGTCGTCTCCCATAATGTCGTTCGGGCCGAACCTTGCGAATATGATGCACGGCCGGCCGCCGCCATGTTACGGCAGCCAGCGGGATATGGTGCCGCGCGCGCCGATGCGCAATCGCCGCACCGTTCAGCCGGCGGCCTTGAACGGATCGGACCTGATCCAGTCGATGGTCTCGCGCAGGCAGGTAGGGATGTCGCGCAAGGCCACGCCGAGGCTGTCGCGGCGCGTGAAGTCGAACCCGGTCGGCGCCACCGGTGGGTCGGCGAGCGGCGCCGGCATCGTCATCTCCGGGACGATTTTGCGCAGTTCGGCGTAGATGTCCTGCCAGTGCCAGCTGTCGTAGACGCCGTAGTAGCGCCCCGACGCGGCCGGATTCTCGTAGGCCGCCAGGAACAGCGCCGCGAGGTCGTGCAGGTGGATCAGCGACGTGGAGTCGTTCGGCATCGTCTCGTGGCGCGGCGCGCCGATCTCGATCAAACGCTTCAGCCAGGCCTGCGGGTTGCCGTCCATCTGCTCCGGCAGCACCACCGGTCCGTACATCCCGGTCGGCAGCAGGATCGACAGCCGCATGCCGTGCTCGGCGGCGAACTTGATCGCCGCCTTCTCCATCACCGTCTTGGTCGCCGAGGTGTACTTCTTCGCGCGGCACTGCTCGGCTTCGTCCGACCAGTGATCGACCTCGTTCTTTACGGGCACCGGCGGTACAGGGTTGGTGCTGCTGGTGCTGGAGCAGATCACCACGTTCTTCACGCCATGACGGGCGGCCGAGCGCATCGCGTTCAGGCAGCCGTTGACCGTCGGCATGATGATCTCGGCGTAGCCCTGTTCGTCGTCCATGTCGCGCGCCGGCTTGCCGTCCGGCCCGAAGTAGACCGGGATCAGGCAGGCGATGAACAGCCCATCGCAGCCCGCCACCGCCGCATCGAACGCGCCTTCGTCGGGCATGTCGGCGCTGAACAGCGTCAGCCGCTCCGCCGCGCCGGGCAAGGCTTTCAGGTCAGGCGCCGGGGCCGGCGCCGCCGCGTCGCGCAACGTGCCGTTGACGGCATAGCCGCGCGCCAGCGCTGCCTTGACGATGTTGGAGCCAACGAGGCCGCTGGCCCCGGCGACGCAGATCGTCTTGCCGGCGCCGGAACTCACTCCGCCGCCTTGCTCGCGCTCACCGGCTCCCACGACTTCACCACCGGCAGGACTTCCTTGGCGAACAGCTCCAGGCCGCGCGTGGAAACTTCGAACGGGGTGCCGCCGAAGCGGAAGGAGACGTTCATCTCGAAGTCGCCGACCAGCTTCCGACGCTCTTCCAGGCCGCGCAGGATCTTGTCCGGCGTGCCCCAGCTCGCCGCCTTCATGAAACCGTCGACGGCGCCCGACATGCCCATCTGGCGCGCGATCTCGGCCTTCTGCTGGTAGGCGTCGTAGCCCTTCACCGTCTTGAAGTGCTCGCCCAGGAACTCGTAGTGGTAGAAGTTGCTCTCCACGAACTTGCCCTGGTACTGCCGCGCCTCTTCCTCGCAGGCGGCGAGATCGGTGGAGACCACCGCGAACTCGGTCAGCATCGGCAGCGGCGCCTCCGTGCCGTGATACTTGCGGTGCAGTTCCTTGCCGAGGTCGATCATCGGCTTGCGCATTTCCCACGGCCGGTCGGCGAACATCACCTGATGCGCGCCGAGCTTGGCGCAGGAGTCGACCGAGTCCTCGCTCGACGCCACGGCGTAGATACGGCCGTCGAAACCGTGCTGCGGCTTCGGGCGGATCTCGGTGCGCGGCTGCTTGTAGTGCGGGCCGTCGCCCTCGATGAAGCCGGTCTTCAGCGCCTCGACGATCATCGCCGCGCCCTCGTCGAAACGGCCGCGCGACTCGTCCATGCTCACGCGGAAGGCCTCGAACTCGCGCCGCGCCAGGCCGCGCCCGAAGCCGAGCCGCAGCCGGCCTTTCGACAGCATGTCGAGCACCGCGACGTTCTCGGTCACGCGCAGCGGGTCGTGCCACGGCAAGATGATCGCGGCCGTGCCGACGTCGATGTCCGGCAGCAGCGCCGTCAGGTGCGTCATCAGCTGCACGTTGTCGGGAATGAAGGAGTAGTCGTTGAAGTGATGCTCGGCCGACCACAGGCAGTCGAAGCCGAGGTCGCGCGCCATCCGCGCCAGTCGCAGCTCCTCGTCCCAGACCTGGCTGTCGGGACAGTCGTCCCACCCGTAGTTGGTGAACACCATCATCATGCCGACGTCCATCGGGCGTCTCCCTTGCGTGCTTGCGTCCGTTTTCCTGCTGAAATGCTTTCACGGGGCGCCGACGACCGCAAGCGACGGCCGGCGCCTTCCCTGGCGTGGCTCGCGCGGTACACTGGTCGCCATTGATGGGCGGGGAGGACTTCATGGCGAGTTGCGTTCACGATCATGCGCGCTGGGGCGCGGGCGACCAGATCGGCGCCGCCAACCTGCTGACCCCGCAGACCACGCTCGCCGCCCTGGCGATGGCGAGGCAGGGCCGTCTGGTCGATCTCAGCCACGTCATCGAGTACGGCGCGCCCTACATGTCGCCGAACCAGACGCCGTACGTGCTCACCGCGGCCTCCACCTCGCGCAACACCGCGCGCTTTCGCGCGGGTCTGGGCGCGACCAACGAGGTCGGCTCCAACCTGGAACGCATCGAGCTGACCATGCACGTCGGCACCCACATCGACGCGCTTGGCCACTTCACCATCGGCGATCGCATGTATGGCGGCTACAGCGCCGACGCGACGGTTGGCGACCGGGGGCTGCTCAATCTCGGGGTCGAGCACATTCCGCCGATTGTCACGCGCGGCGTTTGCATGGACCTGTCCGGTCTCGACGGCGGCGACATGCTGGAGGCGGGCCGGCCGATCAAGTCCGACGACCTGAAGCGCTGGTGCGACGACAGGGCGGTGAGCTTGCAGGCGGGCGACGCCGTCCTGATCAACACCGGCTGGGGCCGCCTGTTCATGGTCGACAACCCGCGCTACGTCGCTGGCGAGCCCGGCATCGAGCTCGGCGCGGCGCACTGGCTGACCGGTCAGGGCGTGATGCTGATCGGCGCCGACAACATGGCGGTGGAAGTGCTGCCCGGTACCGACCATCCGAACACGATCATGCCGGTGCACCAGCACTGCCTGGTCGAGGCCGGCGCCTACCTGATCGAGAATATCTTCCTCGACGACCTGATTGCCGCCGGCGCCGACACCTTCTGCTTCGTCGCCTTGCCGGCGAAGTTCAAGGGCGCGACCGGCTGTCCGCTGCGCCCCGTGGCGATCCTGTAGGCGTTTGGCTCGTGAAACGCTGGCAGAAGGTCCTTGTCGCCGTGGTGCTTGTCATTGCCGTCCTGGGTGGCGCCGTCGTCTGGCTGGGCTGGTCGCTGGGCGCACACCTGGAGGGCGAGCGACTGCGCCGCGTCCAGGCCTCGTCGAACTATGGCGAGGGCGTGTTCGTCAATGTCGAACCCGAGGCGTCGTTCGAGATCACCTGGGACGCGGTCTACGGCACCTTCTACGGCCCCGAGCAGCGCGAGCCGCCGGCGCCGCCGCCGGTTGTCCCGCTCGATCCGGGACGGCTGCAAGGCATGCCCCCGGCCGGCCTGCGCACCACCTGGCTGGGCCATGCCAGCGTGCTGGTGGAAATCGACGGCCACCGGGTGATGATCGATCCGGTGCTGTCGGAGCGTGCCTCGCCTTTCTCGTCGCTCGGGCCACGGCGCTTCCATCCGCCGCCGATCGCGCTGGAAGACGTCACCGGCATCGACGCTGTGGTGATCTCGCACAATCACTACGACCACATGGACAAGGCGACGCTGGTTCATCTCGCCAGCCAGGGCACGCATATCTTCGTGCCGCTCGGCACCGGCACGTTCCTGGCGCGCTGGGATATCCCGGCGGCGCAGATCCACGAGCTGGACTGGTGGCAGGAGGAAACGCTGGGCGCGCTGACCATCGTCGCCACGCCGGCGCGGCACTATTCCGGGCGCGGCATGTTCGACTACCAGGCCACGCTGTGGGCCTCCTGGTCGATCCTGGGGCCGGACCACCGCGTCTTCTATAGCGGCGACTCCGGCTATTCGAAGCTGTTCAAGGAGATTGGCGACAGATACGGGCCGTTCGACGTGAATGTGATCAAGGTCGGCTCGTACGGGCCAGGGCAGGGCTGGATCGACATCCACATGCCGCCGGAGCAATCGGTGCAGGTCCATATCGATGTCGCCGGCAAGCGCATGCTGCCGGTGCACTGGGCCACCTTCAACCTGGCCCGGCACGACTGGGACGAACCGATCAGGCGCGCTATCGCCGCCGCCGCGCCGAAGGGCGTTGCCCTGCTGACGCCTCGGATCGGCGAGACCGTCGATGCCGCCCGGCCCATCGACAATCATCCGTGGTGGGAGGCGGTCAGGTGAGCGTGCAGGGCACCGACGGCAAGCACCGGCTGGTAATACCCGCGCCCGGTCACTTCCATGCCGCCCTGGCGATGCGCCGGCGCCATCCGCGCCTGGACGACACCGTGCATGTCTACGCGCCGGAAGGCCCGGAGGTGCGTGCCTTCCTGGCGCTGGTCGAGAGTTTCAATACGCGCGCCGAGGCACCAACGCGCTGGCGCCTGGTGACGTACGTCGGGCCGGACTGGCTGGCCCGCGCCACCGCCGAGAAAGCCGGTGATATCGCCATCGTGGCCGGCCGCAATGCCGGCAAGGCCGCGCTCATTCGACGCCTGCACGAGGCCGGCTTCGCCGTGCTGGCCGACAAGCCGATGCTCACCGATGCCGTCGAGCTGCCGCACCTGGAGACTGTATTCGCCGGCCCGCCGCCGCTGATCGAGCTGATGGCCGACCGGCACGCCCCGTCCGGCCGCGTGCTGGCCGCGATCTCAGGCGCGCCCGAGGTCTTCGGACAGTGGCGTCGCGAGGACGGTCAACCGGCGATCGAGCTGAAGAGCACGCATCATCTCTACAAGGTTGTGAACGGCGCGCCGCTGGTCCGCCCGCCCTGGTATTTCGACGTCGACGTTCAGGGCGAAGGCATCATGGACGTCACCACCCACATGGTCGACAAGGCCCAGGGTCTGGCCCCCGGCGCGCTGGAGCTGATCTCCGCGCGGCAATGGCCGACGCAGGTGCCGCGCGACGTCTTCGCCGCGGTCACCGGGCTGGCCGACTTTCCGCCGGAGCTGGCGCCGCACGTTGAGGCCGACGAGCTGGCACTGCTCTGCAATGCCGCCATCGCCTTCACCGCCGGCGGCGTGCCGGTCGATCTGGAGGCGCTGTGGGGACTGCGCGAGGCCCCCGGCGGCGACGACAGCAGCTACGCGACGCTGCGCGGCACCCGCGCCACCGCCCGTGTCGTCTCCGGCCCGGAGACGGGGGGCGAGACCCGCATCTCGCTGCACGCCGTCGCCGACGAAGCCATCGACCCCTCCGCGCTCGCCGTGGCCCTCGGCGACCTTGCCCACGCCATCCCGGTGGCGGACGGTTACCGGATCGAGATCGCCGCGGCGGCGCGTTCCGGCAGCGAGGAGCATTTCTTCATGGTCCTGGAGCAGTTCCTCGACGCGCTCGACAACGGCGCGGCCTTGTCGGGCGAGGCCGAACGTTGCCTGGCCAAATACCGCCTGCTGACCGCGGCGAAGGCGCTGTCGCACCGCGACGCGTAGCCGGCGTGACGTTGCCGTTGGTGCAACGGCCGAAGCGCGCTAGTCTTGTGTGCAGTACCACCTATTTCCGCAGACAGCCGGTCCGTCGGGCCGATGCCCTCGCGCACCCCAGAACAGGAAATTTTCACGCATGAGCGACACTTACACACCACCCGAGGTTTGGACCTGGGACAAGGAAAGCGGCGGCCGCTTCGCCAGTATCAACCGGCCAACCTCGGGCGCGCAGACCGAAAAGGAGCTCCCCGTCGGCGAGCATCCGCTGCAGCTCTACTCGCTGGCGACCCCGAACGGCATCAAGGTGACGGTGCTGCTGGAGGAACTGCTGGAGGCCGGCCACGACGCCGAGTACGACGCCTGGCCGATCCGCATCGGCGAGGGCGACCAGTTCGGCTCCGGCTTCGTTGCCATCAACCCGAACTCGAAGATCCCGGCGCTGCTCGACCGTTCGACCAACCCGCCGACGCGGCTGTTCGAGTCTGGCGCCATGCTGCTCTACCTGGCGGAGAAGTTCGGCGCCTTCATCCCCAAGGACCACGCGGGGCGCACCGAGTGCCTGTGCTGGCTGTTCTTCCAGATGGGCAGCGCGCCCTATATCGGCGGCGGTTTCGGCCATTTCTACGCCTACGCGCCGGAGCGCTACGAGTATCCGATCAACCGCTTCACCATGGAGACCAAGCGCCTGCTCGACGTCGTCGACAAGGCATTGGAGGGCAAGCGCTTCCTGTGTGGCGACGAGTACACAATCGCCGACATCGCCAACTACGCCTGGTATGGCGCCCTGGCGGTGCACAACGGCTACGAGGCGGCGAAGTTCCTCGACGTCGCCAGCTACAAGAACGTGCAGCGCTGGTGTCAGGAGATCGAGGCCCGCCCGGCGGTCAAGCGCGGTCGGCGCGTCAACAAGCTGAGCGGCCCGGAAGAAGAACAGATGCCGGAGCGCCACTCGGCCGCCGACTTCGACTGAGCGGTACCGGTGCGGGGGCCGCTCGACGTCATCATCGAGACGTCGCGGCTGCGCTTGCGGCGCCTCGCGCCGGCCGACGCGCCGCGACTGGCCGAGATCCAGGCGAACTGGAACGTGACGCGCAACCTGGCGGCGGCGACTTTTCCGTCGTCGCTCGATGATATGCGGCACTGGCTTGCCGGCCATGAGACCGAGTGGAGCGCCGGGCGGGCCTACCGCTTCTCGGTTATCTGCGACGACGCGATCGTCGGCTGCGCCGACATCGATACGATCGAAGGCGACCAGGGCGAACTCGGGTACTGGCTGGATGAGCCCTGGTGGGGTAGGGGCTTTGCCAGCGAGGCGGGCGCCGCCCTGGTCGATTTCGCGCGCGACACGTTACGTCTGCGCCGGCTGGTCGCCGGCCACGCCGCCGATAACCCCGCTTCCGGCCGGGTGCTGCGCAAGCTCGGCTTTCGGTGGCGGGAGGATGCCGCGGTCTGGTCGAATCCGCGCCAGGCGACGATCGCAAAGACCAAATACACACTGGACCTCGTTGGCTAACCGCTCAAGCCGGTGCCGGCCGCAGCCGCGTCCTGAAGATCAGCGAGCCAATGATCGCCAGGTTGGCCAGGTTGAAGCCGACGCCGATCAGGAAGGCGTTGCGGTAGGCGCCGGTCATGTCGAACACCGCGCCGCCGAGCCAAGCGCCGATCGCCATGCCGCCGCCGGCGAACAGGATCACCAGCCCGGTGCGCCGGCCGGCCTCGGCCGACGGCAGGTGTTCGCGCACGATCACCGGGTAGCACGGCAGGATGCCGCCATAGCCGATGCCGAACAGGGCGGCGGTGAGGTAGATCGACGCCAGACCGTCGACGAAGGCCAGCACACCCAGGAACAGCGCCTGCATGGTCGAGAACACGAAGATCGCGCGCAGGCCGCCGAAGCGCTGGCCCAGGAAGCCGACGCCGAAGAAGCTGCTGGCGGTGGCGCAGGCCAGCATGATCGACAAGATCTCCGCGCCGCGCGCCGGGTCGTAGCCCAGGTCGCTGACATGCGCGGCGATGTGCGCCAGCGGCAGCGACATCGCCACGCAACAGCCGATCGCCGCGCAACACAAGGTGGCCTGCATCTGCAGTGGGGACAGCACCCGTGGAACGCGCGGCGCGGCGCCCTGGCTCACCGGCGGGGCGGGCGCCGGTGTCGGCACTGGCGCGCGGTGGCGCAGGATCAGCACCAGGGGCACCAGGGTCGCCAGCACGAAGGCGCCGTACCAGATCGCCGTCTGGCGCCAGCCGATGGTGCCGAAGAAGTACTGGAAGATCGGCGGCCACAGCGCGCCGGCCAACCCCTGGCCGGAGCCGACGATGCCGACCGCCATGCTCTTCTTGTGGTCGAACCAGCGGGTGATGTTGGCCATCAGCGGGGAGAACAGCGTGGAGCGGCCGAACACGCCCATCATCACGCCGTAGATGAAGAACAGGTGCCATGGCTCGGAGATCGCGCTGGTCAGTATCGCGCCCAGACCGATCATCGTGCCGCCCACAAGCGCCGGCCAGCCCATGCCGGCCCGGTCGGCCCAGTGGCCCATCAGGATGCCGCCGATGCCGCCGCCGAAATACTGCACCGAGTAGGCGATCGACGGCACCGCGCGCGGCCAATCGAACTCGGCGCTGACCAGCTTCAGCGCGACCACGATGAAGTAGATGCTGCCGGTGCCGATGGTGATGAACAGCAGCGAGGCCACCAGCACGGCGTAGCGCAGGCGGTTCTCGCGGGCGGCCGCGTCGTCGGGCATGAAGGCGGACCTAGCCGCGCGCCAGCACGAGATAGCCGAGCCCGTCGACGCTGGCCGTGAAGCCGGCGGCGACGACGGTGGTGGTCTGGTCCTCGGTGATCAGGCACGGGCCGCCCACCGATGCGCCCTTGGCCAGGTCGTCGCGGCGGTAGACCGGCACGTCGACATAGTCGGTGCGGCCCGGGTCGAACAGGCGCGCCCGGCCACGCGGGTCCGGCGCGGCGGCGGCGGGTGCCGCGGGCGCCGGCTCAGGGCGCGGCGGTTCGGTGGTGACCTGGCTGGCCCAGGTCAGTATCTCCACGTCGACGCCGGGGATGGTGCGGCCGTAGAGCTCGGTATAGCGGGCATCGAACGCCGTCTGCAGGTCGGCGACGTCGTCGGTGTCGAGAGCGCGCACCGGGACGGCGACATCGATCTCGTGGCCCTGGCCGACATAGCGCATGTAGCAGATACGGCTTTCGGTGATGGGCTGGCCCTGTGCGCCCTGCTCGACGATCTCGCGGGCCTCGGCCTGCATCGCCGCGAACATCTCGTTCACGCCGTCGAGATCGAAGCTGGACAACCGGGTGTAGCGGCTGCGCACGACCTCGTAGCCGACCGGCGCGCGCAGGAAACCGATGGCCGAGCCGACCCCGGCGCCAGTCGGCACGATGACGGTGTCGATATTGAGCTTCTCCGCCAGCCGCGCGGCGTGCAGCGGCGCGGCGCCGCCGAAGGCGACCAGCGCCCGGCTGGCGACATCCTTGCCGCGCTCGATGGCGTGCACGCGCGCCGCGTTGGCCATGTTCTCGTCGACCACCTCGGAGACGCCGAACGCGGCCAGCGGCCGGTCCAGGTTCAGCTTGTCGCCGATCGCGTTGGCCAGTGCCGCGGCCGAGGCCTCCACGTCCAGCGCCACCGCGCCGCCGGCGAAGCTCGCCGGGTCGATCCGGCCCAGCACCACGTCGGCGTCGGTGACTGTCGGCTCGCTACCGCCGCGACCGTAGCAGGCCGGGCCGGGTTCGGAGCCGGCGCTGTCCGGGCCGACGCCGATCCGGCTCAGCGCGTCGAGCCGGGCGATGGACCCGCCGCCGGCGCCGATCTCGACCATCTCGATCACCGGAATGCGCAGCGGCAGGCCGGAGCCCTTGGTGAAGCGGTGCACGCGATCGACCTCGAATACCCTGCTGGCCTGCGGCCGTCCGTCGTCGATCAGGCAGATCTTGGCGGTGGTGCCGCCCATGTCGAAGGACAGCACCTCGTCCAGACCGCATTCCATGGCGACCTGGCTGGCCAGGATGGCGCCGCCGGCCGGCCCGCTCTCGACCAGGCGGATCGGAAAGCGACGCGCCGTCTCAACCGTGGTCAGGCCGCCGCCCGACATCATCATGAACAGCGGGCAGGCGAAGCCCTGCGCCTTCAATTGCTCGTCCAGCCGGCCGAGATAGTTCGCCATCAGCGGCTGCACGTAGGCATTGGCACAGACCGTCGACTGGCGCTCGTATTCGCGGATCTCCGGCGAGACCTCGCTGGCCAGGCTGATCCAGATGTCGGGCAGCGCGGCGCGCAGCATCTCGCCGATCCGGGCCTCGTGCGCGCCATTGGCATAGGCATGCAGCAGACCGACGGCAACGCTCTCCACGCCATGTTTCCTCAGGGTCGGGACCAGGGCCTCGACCGACGCCTCGTCCAGCGGCACCAGCACCTCGCCGGCCGCGTTCAGCCGTTCGGTAACCGGCAGCCGCAGATAGCGCGGCACCAGCGGTTGTGGCTTCTCCACGTCGATGTCGTACTGCTCGAAGCGGTTCTCGTAGGCCATTTCCACCGAGTCGCGAAATCCCTCGGTGACGATCAGCGCGGTCTTGGCGCCCTTGCGCTCGATGATGGCGTTGGTCGCCAGCGTGGTGCCGTGGATGACCAGCGCTATATCGGCGGGCTGGACGCCCGCTTCGGGCATCACCGCCGCGATCGCCTGCATCACGCCTTCTTCCGGGGCGCGGGGCGTGGTCAGCACCTTGCGCGTACGGAGCGCGCCGCCGGCCTCAAGGGCGACGTCGGTGAAGGTGCCGCCGATATCGACGGCCAGTCGGGCGGCTCGGGCAGTCACGATGCGGGAACTCCGGTGCGGGCGGCAGGTGCGCGAAGGCGCAGTGTGTCAGGCCGCCGCGGGACCTACAATCGGCACGTTCGCCCGGGCGGTAACCGGCCGACAAGCTATGGCATGCTAGTTGACCACGATGCGTGCCTGGATCGATGTCCTTGAACCCGACTGACGAACGCAAGCCGGCCGGCCCGGTGTTCTATCTGGCGGCGGCTGCGGCACCGCTGCTGTTCGGCGTGCACGCGCTGTTCTATCCATTCGGCCGCGACCAGGGCATCCATGCGACCATCGCCGCCGCGCTGCGCGACGGGCACGCGGTCTATCGCGACGTCTATAACATCAAGCCGCCGCTGACCACGGCCGTGCACTGGCTGGCGCTCGAACTGTTCGGCCACAATGTTCATGCGATCCGGGCGCTCGACGTGCTGCTGGTAATGGGCTGCGCAGCGCTGTTGGCCGGCATCGTCCTGCGCTTGCGGCAGTCGCGTGGCGGTGCACTTGGCGCCGCCGTCGGCCTGCCGGTGATCTACTACGCGCAGGGCTACTGGTACACCGCGCAAACCGATACCTGGGCCGCCTTCGCGGTCGTCGCCGCCCTGTGGCTGCTCGCATCGGCATGGCGACGCGGGTCGGGCGCGTCGAGAGCGGCCCTGATCTTCGGCGCCGGCCTGCTGATGGGCGTGGCCTTCGGCCTGAAGTACACGGTCGCCGCGGCCGGCCTGGTGATCTTCGCGCCGGCGCTCTGCAACACGAGTGAAGCACGCTTCTACCGGACCGATCTGCTCGCCTTCGTGGCGGGAGGCGCCGTCTTCGTCGCATTGCTGGTTTCATTGCTCGCCGTCACCGGCGTCATGTCGGCGTTCGTCGAGATTCAGCTTTATCTCGGTGGCTATGTGGCGGGCGGTTCAACTTCGCCGGTGCTGTTCCTGCTGCGGCCGCTCGATATCCTGATCCAGGCGGAGTCCGCATCGGTCCTGGTGATCGTCGGCGCGGCGCTTGTCGTGCGAGGGCTGTTCGCCCGGCGGGCGTCGCTGTTCGCGGTCGCGACCCTGCTGGTGCTGCTCGGCTTCTGGATGTCGGGCGCGGCGCAGGGCAAGGCGATCCCGTATCACTTCGGGCCGATGATCATCGCGTACGCGCTGTTCTTCGGCGTCGCCGTCGACTTCATGCTGCGCGCGGTGCGGCAGCGCACGGGCGTGATGCGCTACGCCCTGGCCACCGGCCTCGCGCTGATCGTCTTGGCCACGCCGGGGTTCAAGCGCAACCTGAGCCTCGCGGTCGATGTCGGCCGCGGCACGACGCTACGCGCGCAGTGGGCCAAGTATCCCGGCGACCGCGATTTCAGTTTCGTGGAGACGTTGGCGTTCAGCGATGTCCTGACCGGATACCGGGCCGCCCGGGCGCCGTTCTTCGTCTGGGGCTACGAGACGACGCTGTATTTCCTGCAGGACGCGTCGCCGGCCTATCGCTATCCCTATGCCTGGCCGTTCGCCGTGACGTATTACGACGGGCGCTACACGGACGATCTGCTAGGTCGCTTGAGGCAAGCGCCGCCGGCGCACGTCGTGGTGCAGAAGGGCGATGCGACGCCGATGGTGACCGGGCGAAACCTGGACAGCTGGGCGATCCTCGCGCTGCATCCGAAAATCGAAGCCTTCCTGACCGGCCGCTACGCGAAGGTCGAGGACACGCCTCGGTTCGAACTCTGGCAGCGCACCGACGATTAGGCCGGTGCCTCAGGTCGCCGGCTGGTCGGCGCCGACGCCGCCGGCGGTCGGGTCGATGCGAAAGCTCTCGCCGCAACCGCAGCGATCCGCCTCGTTCGGGTTGTTGAAGCGAAAGCCGCTCTCGAACTTGCTCTCGTAGTAGTCCATCTCGGCGCCGATCAGGTACATCACGGCGGTCGGGTCGACGAACACGGTCACGCCCTTGTCCTCGACCACTTCCTCGAACTTGCGCCGGTCCTTGGCGTACTCGACCTCGTACATCATGCCCGAGCAGCCGCCGGTCTTCACGCCGACGCGCAGGCCCAGCACCTGATCCTCGCTGCGATCCATCAATGACCTGACGCGCGCGGCGGCGGCGTCGGTCAACGTCATGATCTGCATCTTCTTCAGTGCCATGTCCGGCTCCTCAGTACATGCCAAGTTCGAGTTGGGCGACTTCCGACATCCGGGACTTGTCCCATGGCGGATCCCATGTCAGTTCGACCTCGACCTCGCCGATGCCGGACACCGACGCGGCGGCGTCGGCGACCTGGCCGGGCAGGATGCCGGCCACCGGACAGCCCGGCGCGGTCAAGGTCATCACGATCCGGGTGCTGCCGTCCGGGTCGATGGTCAACCCATAGATAAGCCCGAGATCGTAAATATTCACCGGTATTTCGGGATCGTAGACGGTCTGCAGCGCGGCGATCACGTCGGTCTCGTTCGCGACCGGCGTCCCCGCCGGCAGCTTCGCCCCGGCGTGTGCCTTGCCGTCCTCGTCAACCCGGTTCTCACCCTCCATCATCAGGGGGTCGAAGACCGGCCGTTGCAAGCGCGGATCGTTCATTCGGTCGAAACCTCCTTCGAGCCGTGCAGGGCGGCGTTCAGGGTGTGCCAGGCCAGCGTCGCGCACTTCACCCGGGTCGGGAAGGCGCGCACGCCGGAGAGCACCTGCAGGCGCTCCATCGCCTCTTCGTCGACGTCGTCGGGCGCCGGCACGTAGTCGTCGTCGGTACACAGGCGGTGGAACTTGTCGAACAGCGCGTCGGCCTCCGCCTCGGTGCGGCCGCGCACGATCTCGGTCATCAGCGACGCCGAGGCCTGGCTGATCGCGCAGCCACGGCCCTGGAACGCCGCGTCCTCGATTCTGCCATCCGGCCCCAGCTTCAGGAACACGGTGAGGCGGTCGCCGCACAGCGGGTTGGTGCCGTTGGCGTGCGCGTTGGCATCCTCCGGATGGCGGTGGTTCCGGGGGTTCTTGCCATGGTCCAGGATCACCTCCTGGTACAGTTCGCGTAGGCCTTCGTCGATCATCCGCCAAACAACTCCGAAACCTGCCGCAGCGCGTCGGCGAGCGTGTCGACCTCGGCGCTGGTGTTGTAGAGCCCGAACGAGGCGCGCGCGGTGGCGGCCAGCCCGAACCGGTCCATTAGCGGCATGGCGCAGTGGTGGCCGACGCGCACCGCAATGCCGGACCGGTCCAGGATGGTGCCGACGTCGTGCGCGTGCGCCTCGTCCATCACGAACGAAACGATCGAGGACCGTTCGGTCGGATTGCCGATCAGCCGCACGCCCTTCACGGCGCCGAGCCGTTCGCGCGCATATTCGGTCACGCCGTGTTCGTAGGCGGCGATGCGCTCCATGCCGATGGCGCTGATGTAGTCGATGGCGGCGCCGAGGCCAATGGCCTCCACGAAGGGCGGCGTGCCGGCCTCGAAGCGCAGCGGCGGCGCCTGGAAGGTGGTTTCTTCCTCGAAGCTCACCGTGGCGATCATATCGCCGCCGCCCTGCCACGGCGGCATGTCGGCCAGGATCGACGGCCGACCGTACATCGCGCCGATGCCGGTCGGCCCATAGAGCTTGTGCCCGGCGATGACGTAGAAGTCGCAGTCGATGTCCTGCACGTCGACCGGCATGTGGGTGACGCCCTGGCAGCCGTCGATCAGCACCGGGACGCCGCGCGCGTGCGCCTGCTCCGCCACCCACTTCACCGGCACCACGGTGCCCAGCACGTTGGAAACGTGGGTCACCGCGACCAGTTTGGTGCGATCGTTCAGCAATGCCTCGAACGCATCGGGCAGGAAATTGCCGTCGTCGTCGATCGGCGCGACCTTCACCACGATGCCGATCTGCTTGGCCAGTAGCTGCCACGGCACGATGTTGGCGTGGTGCTCCATGGCGGTGACGATCACCTCGTCGCCGGCCTTCAGGTTGGCCCGGCCCCAGCTCTGTGCCACCAGGTTGACCAGTTCGGTGGCCGAGCGTCCGAACACGATGGACTCCGGCGTCGGTGCGTTGATGAAGCCGGCGAGCTTCTCGCGCGTCGCCTCGTAGCGCGCCGTCGCCTCCTGGCTCAGGTAGTAGACGCCGCGGTGCACGTTGGCGTAGAGGCCGGTGTAGATTTCGTTCATCGCGTCGAGCACGGCCTGCGGCTTTTGCGCGCTGGCGCCGCTGTCCAGGAACACCAGCGGCTTGCCGTGCATCTGGGTCGACAGGATCGGGAAGTCGGCGCGGATCGCCTCGACGTCATAGGCATTGCGCGTGTTGCCGCCGGCCACGATGGTCTGCTGTACGGTCATTGCGCGGCCCCCTCCGCCGATGTCTTGGTAGCGAGCCATTCCTCGATCCGGTTGGCGAGCGCGGTGCGCACGGCATCGTGGCTGACCTCTTCCACCGCGTCGGCCAGGAAAGCGTGGATCAACATCGCGCGCGCCTCGGCCTCCGGGATGCCGCGGGCGCGCATGTAGAACAGCGCGTCCTTGTCGAGCTCGCCGGCGGTTGCGCCGTGGCTGCACTTCACGTCGTCGGCCAGGATTTCCAGTTCCGGCTTGGTGTCGATTTCGGCTTCGTCGGACAGCAGCATCGCCTTGGAAAGCTGGTGGCCGTCGATCTTCTGCGCGTCGGGGCGTACCGCGATCCGGCCCTGGTAGACCGCGCGGCTCTTGCCGTCGAGCACGCCCTTGAACACCTGCCGGCTGCTGGTCTCGCCGGCGATGTGGTTCACCACCGTGGTGTTGTCGCAATGCTCGCGGCCGGCCAGGCCATAGGCGCCGTTCAGCGCCACGCGGGCGCCGCGCCCGGACAGCGCGACGTGCGCCTCGGACCGGGTCAGCCGCCCGCCCAGCACCAGGTTGAAGCACTCAAGGCTGGCATCCTCGGCGAGGTGCGCCAGCATGGTGTGGGTGTGCACCGCGTTGGCGCCTTCCTCCACGGTGCGGTAGTGACGCACGTTGGCGCCGGCTTGCAGGACCATCTGCGTGGCGCCATTGACGAAGTAGCGGTGCCGGCCCTCGACATGACGCTCGATCACCGTCACCGACGAGCCTGGCGCCGCGACGATCAGGTGCCGCGGGTGGTAGGTCAGCGGCACCTCGTTGTCTTCGGCCAGCGACACGATCTCGATCAGCGCGTCGATCTTCGCGTTCTCTTCCAGCCGCAACACATAACCGTCGGCCATCAGCGCCGTGTTCAGGTCGAACATCGGCAGATCGTCGTTGTCGGCCGGCAGCAGGGCGGCGAGCTCGTCCGGCGCCTCGGCCAGCAGCCGCGCCAGGCTGTCGATCTTCAGGCCGGCGACCCTTGGCAGACGGCACAGTTCCGGCCGCAGCCGGCCGTTCACCAGCACCACGCGCAGGTCCGCCGACAGCTCGGTATCCCGCACGCCGCGCACGTTGGTGCCCTCGCCCGGCGCCTGCCAGGCATCGTGCCGCAGCGGGTTCAGGTTGGTGTACTTCCACGCCTCGACGCGCACCGTCGGCAGCCCGGCCGCGCGGAACCGTTCCAGACCCTGCGCGCGCAGGTCGGTCAGCCACGGCGCGCCCTGGTCCGGCGCCGCCAACGCAACCAGCGCCGCTTCGCCCTGGATATCTTGCTGCATGGCAGCCTCGCTCATGCGGCGGCGTCCTTGGTGAACTCGGCGTAGCCCTTGGCTTCCAGCTCGTGCGCCAGCTCCTTGCCGCCGGAGCGCGCGATCCGGCCGTTCGCCAGCACGTGCACATGGTCCGGCACGACGTAGTCGAGCAGGCGCTGGTAATGCGTGATCACCAGCATCGAGCGATCCGGCGAGCGCAGCAGGTTGACGCCCTCCGCCACCACCTTCAGCGCGTCGATATCGAGGCCGCTGTCGGTCTCGTCGAGGATCGCCAGCTTCGGCTCCAGCAGCGCCATCTGCAGCACTTCGTTGCGCTTCTTCTCGCCGCCGGAGAAGCCGACATTGACCGCGCGCTTCAGCATCTCGTCGCCGATGCCGAGTTCCTTGGTCTTTTCGCGCATCAGCCGCAGGAACTGCATTGCGTCGAGCTCCGGTTCCTCGCGGTGCCGGCGCTGCGCGTTGACCGCGCCCTTCAGGAAGGTCGTGCCGGGCACGCCGGGCAGTTCCACCGGATACTGGAAGGCCAGGAAGATGCCGCGCGCGGCGCGCTCCTCCGGCGCCAGCTCCAGCAGGTCTTGTCCTTCGTAGGCGATCGAGCCCTCGGTGACCTCGTAGCCGTCGCGGCCGGCCAGTACATAGGACAGCGTCGACTTGCCCGACCCGTTCGGGCCCATGATCGCGTGCACCTCGCCAGCGCCGATGGAAAGGTCGATGCCCTTCAGGATCGGCTTGCCGTCGACGTCAACGTGCAGGTTCTTGATATCCAGCATCGAGCTACTCAGGTCCTCGCATTGCTCGTTGGTGTCGTCGCCCATCCCGTCGCTCGCTCGAGCCGGGGAGGGCGGTCGCATGTTGGTCTCGCTAGCCGACGCTGCCTTCCAGCGAGATGCCGACCAGTTTCTGTGCCTCCACCGCGAACTCCATCGGCAGCTCCTGCAGCACCTCCTTGCAGAAGCCGTTGACGATCAGCGACACCGCGTCCTCATCCGACAGCCCGCGCTGGCGGCAATAGAACAGCTGGTCCTCGGAGATCTTCGCCGTCGTCGCCTCGTGCTCGACCGATGCCGTGCGGTTCTTGCTCTCGATATACGGCACCGTGTGCGCGCCGCACTTGTCGCCGATCAGCAGCGAGTCGCACTGCGTGTAGTTGCGGCCGTTCGAGGCGCCGGGCTGCATCCGCACCAGCCCGCGGTAGGTGTTCTGGCTGCGCCCGGCCGAGATCCCCTTGGAGATGATCGTCGAGCGGGTGTTCTTGCCGATATGGATCATCTTGGTGCCGGTGTCGGCCTGCTGCATGTTGTTGGTGATCGCCACCGAGTAGAACTCGCCGATCGAATTGTCGCCTTGCAGGATGCAGCTCGGGTACTTCCAGGTGATCGCCGAGCCGGTCTCGACCTGGGTCCACGACACCTTCGAGTTGCGCCCGCGGCAGGCGGCGCGCTTGGTCACGAAGTTGTAGATGCCGCCCTTGCCGTTCTCGTCGCCCGGATACCAGTTCTGCACCGTGGAGTACTTGATTTCCGCGTCGTCCAGCGCCACCAGCTCGACCACCGCCGCGTGCAGCTGGTTCTCGTCGCGCATCGGCGCGGTGCAGCCCTCCAGGTAGCTCACGTAGCTACCCTTGTCGGCGATGATCAGCGTGCGCTCGAACTGGCCGGTATTCTGTGCGTTGATCCGGAAATAGGTCGACAGCTCCATCGGGCAGCGCACGCCCTCGGGCACGTAGACGAACGAGCCGTCGGAGAACACCGCCGAGTTCAGCGTGGCGTAGAAGTTGTCCGAGTAGGGGACGACCGTGCCCAGGTACTTGCGCACCAGCTCGGGATGCTTCTGCAGCGCCTCGGAGATCGGGCAGAAGATCACGCCCGCCTCTTCCAGCTTCTTCTTGAAGGTGGTGGCGACGGAGACGCTGTCGAACACCGCGTCGACCGCGACGCCGGCCAGCATCTCCTGCTCGTGCAGCGGGATGCCGAGCTTCTCGTAGGTACGCAGCAGCTCCGGGTCGACCTCGTCCAGGCTCTTCGGCGCGTCGTCCTTCGACTTCGGGGCGGAGAAGTAGTAGGAGTCCTGGTAGTCGATTTTCGGGTGCTTCACCCGCGCCCATTCCGGATCCTGCATGGTGAGCCAGTGCCGGTAGGCCCGCAGCCGCCACTCCAGCATCCACTCCGGTTCGCCCTTCTTGGCCGAGATGAAGGCGACGGTGTCCTCGTTCAGCCCCTTCGGCGCGGTCTCCGACTCGATATCGGTGACGAAGCCGTACTTGTATTTCGCTTCCGCCGCCGCGCGCAGGGGATCGACATCGGGTTCGACAACAGTCATCGGTTACCTCGTACTCGCGGCGTTCGCCTCGTAGGGCGGCAGCAGCATGGCGACGGTCTGGCACGACGCCGGTTCGTCCAGCAGGTCGGCCAGCGTGACCTCCTGCAAGGCATTGCGGATCGCGACATTGACCTTGTTCCAGTGCCCGGCAATCGGGCAGGTGGTTTCCACCTCGCACGGCGCCGGCGCCCCGTCGACGCAGGCGGTGAGCGCGATCGGGCCCTCCAGGGCGGTGATGATCGCCGCCGCGCTGATCTCCGTCGGTGACTGGCCCAGGGTGTAGCCGCCGGCCGCACCGCGCTGCGAGCGCACCAGGCCGGCGCCGGCAAGCTGCTTCAGCAGCTTGGCCACCGTTGGCTGCGGCAGCCTTGCGGCGCGCGCGATCTGCGGTGCCGTCAGCACGTCGCCGGGCTGCCGGCCCATCTGCACCAGCAGCACTACCGCATAGTCTGTCATCCGATTGAGCCGGATCATCGTCCGCTCCCGAGATCATTTCGGACCGTATTGGTCCTCTTTACCTACTATTACCATGGCCGGTGTACAAGGCGGCAACGCGAATTAGTGGCAAGTCGTTGGCGAATCTGACACTTTGCCGCACTCGACGCGGCCCGCGCCGGCGTCGGCGCATGGTGCGCCGGCGGGCGCTTCGGACCTGGAACATCGATTGCATGGCGAAATCGAGCGTTTCTCGTTGTACCGCGGAGCCACGTTTGCCGTATGTCTGAGCCGACCCCAGCTTCCGCGTCGATCCCGACGCCCAGCCGCGACTGGGCGCTGTTCCTCGATTTCGACGGCACGCTGGTCGAAATCGCCGAGCATCCCGAGGCAATCGAGGTGCCCGACGACCTGCCGGCGCTATTGCGGGTCATTTCGGAACACCTCGGCGGCGCGCTGGCGGTGGTGTCCGGCCGTCCGGTGAAGCAGATCGACCGCCACCTCGACGGCGCTGTGCCCAACGTCGCCGGCCTGCATGGCCTGGAATACCGCGCCGCCGGCAACCCCGTCAGCTTGGGCGCGCCGCCGAACGGCGAACTGGAGGGCGTGCGTCAGGCGTTGCGTGGCTTCGTCGTGCATCACGCCGGCCTGATCCTGGAGGACAAGCAGGCCAGCATCGTCCTCCACTACCGCGGCCGCCCGGACCTGGAAGCCGAGTGCCGCCGGCAAGCGGAGAACGCGGCGGCGGCGCACCCGGAAACGCTGGAAGTACTGGCCGGCAAGATGGTGTTCGAGATCAAGCCGGCCGGCATCGACAAGGGCCACGCCGTGGCGCGCTTCCTGGCCGAACCGGCCTTCGCTGGCCGCCGCCCGGTGTTCATCGGCGACGACGTGACCGACGAGCATGGTTTCGAGGCGGTGCTGGCCCGCTCCGGCCACGCCATTGTCGTCGGCGACCGCACGCCCTCCGCCGCGCCGGTCCGCTTCGACACCGTGGCCGACCTGTTCACGTGGCTCCGGACGCTGCCGGACCGGCTGTAGTATTTCGTTTCCGTCCGCCTGCAGTCGCTATGCTGTCACGCGAACAGTAGAATGGAGCGGCGCATGCCGGACGAGACGATCGAAGGCGGCTGCCTGTGCGGGGCGGTACGCTACGAAGTTCGCAAGCCTTTTCTGAGATTCGCGCACTGCCACTGCACGCGGTGCCGGCAGGCGACCGGCAGCTCGCACGCGACCAATCTCTACGTGCTGCCCGACCAGTTCCGCTGGCTGCAAGGAGAGGCGCAGGTGCGCCGCTACGACCTGCCGACCGCGCGCAGCTTTTCGACCACCTTCTGCACGGATTGTGGCGCCCCGCTGCCGCACCATACGCGCAGCGGCGCAGAGTGGGTCGTGCCGGCCGGATCGCTTGATGGCGACCCCGGCATCACACCGCAGGCGAACATCTTCTGGGGTTCGCGCCCGTCATGGTCATGTGCGGACGGCGAACTGCCGAAACATGAAGAGCTCAGCGATGGATGGCGCGCCGGCGAGCCTGGCATCTGATTTGCCGCATTGACCCCGCCGGCCCGAGCCGGCACAACGGTCGCCACCCGACAGGAGCCGCGCATTCCCGTGACCGATCTTAATCTCGGCGTCATCGGCAATTGTTCCTTCGCCGCGCTGGTCGACCGGCGCGCGCGTATCGTCTGGGCCTGCATGCCGCGCTTCGACAGCGACCCGGTGTTCTGCAGCCTGCTGAATAACGATGACGGCGAAGCGCAGGACGGCTGCTTCGCGGTCGACCTCGACGGTTTCGCGGCCAGCGAGCAGCACTACGAGCCGAACACCGCGATCCTGACGACGCGGTTGACCGACGCGAAGGGCCGGGCGCTCGACGTCATCGACTTCGCGCCGCGCTTCACCCAGTTCGGGCGCCGCTACCGCCCGACCGCGATCATTCGAATCCTGCGTCCGGTGGAGGGCTACCCGCGCATCCGCGTCCGGCTGCGGCCGATGTTCGAGTATGGCGCCACTGCGCCGCGTTTGACCCACGGCTCCAACCACATCCGCTACGTCGGCCCGGACCAGGCGCTGCGCCTGACCACCAACGCGCCGATCGCCTATGTCCTGAACGAGACCTGGTTCCATCTGGAACAGCCGGTCGCGTTCTTCCTCGGCCCGGACGAGACGCTAAGCCGCCCGGTGCTGGAGACCGCGCGCGCGTACATGGAGCAGACCAACGCCTACTGGCGCGAGTGGGTGCGCCACCTGGCGGTGCCGTTCGAGTGGCAGGAAGCGGTGATCCGCGCCGCGATCACGCTGAAGTTGTGCTGGTTCGAGGAGACCGGCGCGATCATCGCCGCGATGACCACCTCGGTGCCGGAGGCGGCCGGAACCCAGCGCAACTGGGACTACCGCTTCTGCTGGCTGCGCGACGCCTATTTCGTGGTCCAGGCGCTGAACCGGCTCGGCGCCATCGACATCATGGAGGGCTATCTCGGATATCTGCGCAACCTGGTCGGCACCGTTGAAGGTGGCCACCTGCAGCCGGTGTTCGGCATCGGCCTGGAGGAGACGCTGACCGAACGCGAGGCGCCGGCGCTGGCTGGCTATCGCGGCATGGGCCCGGTGCGGATCGGCAACCAGGCACACGAGCACATCCAGCACGACGTCTATGGCCAGGTCGTGCTGTCGGCCTCGCAGGCCTTCTTCGACCAGCGCCTGCTGCGCCCGATGGGGCCGGCCGAGTTCGCCCAGCTCGAACAGGTCGGCGAGCGTGCCTTCGCGGTCTATGACAAGCCCGACGCCGGCCTGTGGGAATTGCGCACCATGGCCCGCGTGCACAGCTACTGCGCCATCATGTGCTGGGCCGCCTGCGACCGGCTGGCCAAGATCGCCAATCACCTCGCCCTGGGCGAGCGCGCCAAGCTGTGGCGCGGCCGCGCCACCACCATCCGCGAGGTCGTGCTGGCAAACGCGGTGGTCGACGAAGGCGATTACATCGCCGACAGCTTCGATGGCACCGAGCTCGACGCCAGCCTGCTGCTGATGGCCGAGCTCGGCTTCCTGAAACCGGACGATCCGCGCTTCGCCGCCACCGTCGACGCCATCGCCGCCAAGCTGCGCCGTGGCGACCACCTGTTCCGCTACATCACGGCGGATGACTTCGGCACCCCGGAGAACGCCTTCAACATCTGCACCTTCTGGTACATCGAGGCGCTGGCGGCGCTGGGCCGCAATGACGAGGCACGGCGCATCTTCACCAACATGCTGGAGAGCCGGAACCACGTCGGCCTGCTGTCGGAAGACATCGCCGTGGAAAGCGGCGAGCTGTGGGGGAACTACCCGCAGACCTATTCGTTGGTCGGTATCATCCATGGCGCGATGCGTCTGAGCCGACCCTGGGAGGAGGCCCGTTGAGCCGGCTGATCGTCGTTTCCAACCGCGTCACCGTGCCGACCAAACGACAGCAGGCCAACGCCGGCGGCCTGGCGGTGGCGATCCACGCCGCCCTGCGGCGCTATCACGGCATCTGGTTCGGCTGGTCCGGCGACGTCGTCGACGCACCGGCGGTACGGGCCGAGGTCGCGCGCGCCGGCGCCGCGACCATCGCCACCATCGATCTCAGCCACGACGACCTCGACGAGTATTACAACGGCTTCGCCAATCGCACGCTGTGGCCGCTGTTCCATTACCGTACCGACCTCACCGCCTACGACCGGCAGTTCGACAAGGGCTACTACCGGGTCAATGCCCGCTTCGCGCACGCGCTGGCGCCGATGATCGAGCGCGACGACCTGATCTGGGTGCATGACTATCACCTGATAGCCTGCGGTGCCGAGCTGCGCCGCATGGACATCAGCAACCGCATCGGCTTCTTCCTCCATATTCCGTTTCCCAGTCCGGAAGTGCTGATGACGCTGCCGAACCACCAGGCCCTGGTGCGCGCGATGTTCGCCTATGACCTGGTCGGCTTTCAGACCGAGCGCGACAAGCGCGCCTTCCGCGACTACGTGGTCAACGAGGCCGGCGGCGCCGCCGCCAACGACGAATGGCTCACCTGCTTCGGCCGCACCGTCCGGGTCAGCGCCTTCCCGATCGGCATCGATGCCAAGGAGTTCGAGCAGATGGCGGAGTCCGCCGAGGCCCGCCGCCACCTCGATCGCATGGCCGACAGCCGCAAGAACCGGCGCCTGGTCATCGGCGTCGACCGGCTCGACTACACCAAGGGTCTGCCGGAACGGTTCGACGCCTACGAGCGCCTGCTGGAGCGCTATCCGGAGAATCGTGGCGCGGTCTTGATGCTGCAGGTCGCCCCGCCATCGCGCGTCGGCGTGCAGGAATATGCCGACCTGCGCGCCAACCTCGAGGCGCGCAGTGGCCACATCAATGGTAGCTATGCCGACTTCGACTGGGTCCCGGTGCGCTACGTCAACCGCGGCTACAACCGCCGCGCGCTCGCCGGGCTGTACCGGGCCAGCCGCGTCGGCCTGGTGACGCCGCTGCGCGACGGCATGAACCTGGTGGCCAAGGAATACGTGGTGGCGCAGGAAGAGTCCGACCCCGGCGTGCTGGTGCTGTCGCGTTTCGCCGGCGCGGCGCAGCAGCTCGAACAGGCGCTGCTGGTCAATCCGCACGACATCGACGGCGTCGTCGAAGCGCTGCAGCGGGCGCTGACCATGCCGGTGGCGGAGCGCCGGCGGCGCTGGCGCGCGCTGCGCGACAACATCTTCGACGAGGACGTCTACGCCTGGCGCGACCACTTCGTCGATGCCCTGCGCGACATCCCGCAGGCGGCCTGATGGCCGATCTGGCGCTGCTCGCCGACGTCGGTGGCACCAATGCCCGGGTGACGCTGGTGGCGCCGGGCGGGTCGGAGATGACGGTGGTCGAGCGCCGCTGCGACGATTTCGAGAACCTGGAGGCGGTGCTGGCCGACGCGCTCGACGCGCTGGACGGCAAGCCGACGCGAGCCGCGCTGGCACTGGCCGGCCCGGTAGAGGACGACGTGGTGCGCCTCACCAACCGGCCGTGGACGGTGTCGGCGGCGGCGATGAAACGCCGCTTCGGCCTCGATGACTGCCGCCTGGTGAACGACTTCGCGGCGGTGGCCTGGAGCCTGCCGCATCTCGGCGACGACGACCTGGAGATGTTCGGCGACGGCGAGGCGGCCGAGCGCGGTCGCGGCGCCATGGCGGTTCTGGGTCCGGGCACCGGGCTCGGCGTCGGCGCCGCAGTGCCGTCGTCCGACGGCTGGTCGATTGTCGCCGCCGAGGGCGGCCACGTCGGCTTCGCGCCGTCCGACCATTTCGAGGCCAGCCTGCTGCAGCACGTCTGGAAAACCCAGCTCGTGGTCAGCCGCGAAGATCTGCTGTCAGGTCCGGGACTGGCGCGGCTGCATCTGGCGATGGCCGCGCTCGGCGATGTCGAGCCGGTTGGCGACCAGCCTGCGGCCATCGTCTCCGCCGCGCGCGATGACCCCGATGGGCTGGCGGCGCAAACCGTGCGCGCCTTTTGCCGCATGCTGGGCGGCTATGCCGGCGACCTGGCGCTGATCTATGGCGCCTGGGGCGGGGTATTTCTCGCCGGCGGCGTGATCGGCCGTCTGGGCGGGCTGTTCGACGCGGCAGGTTTCCGCGAACGCTTCGTCGCCAAGGCGCCGATGCAGGACCGCCTGGCCCTGGTCCCGACCTTCAAGATCATCCACCCCTATCCGGCACTGCGCGGTTTGTCGGCGTATCTGGACCGCGCCTGAGCGGCTACACTTACCAAGACAGAACGAGAAACAGACGAGAGGGCGCGATGCGCAGCCAGCAGATCATCGAGTGGGGCAAGCCGCTGCAGGAGCGGAGTTATGACGACCCGGTGCCGCAGGGCACTGAGGTGCTGTTGAAGGTGATCGCCTGTGGCGTCTGCCATTCCGACCTGCACATCTGGGACGGCTTCTTCGACCTCGGCGGCGACCAGCGGATCACCCTGGAGCAGCGCGGCGTGAAGACGCCGTTCACCATGGGCCACGAGCCGGTCGGCGAGGTCATCGCCATGGGCCCGGACGCGCAAGGCGTGTCGATCGGCGACAAGCGCGTGGTCTATCCCTGGATCGGCTGCGGCGACTGCGCCGATTGCAAGGCCGGCGACGAACTGTTGTGCGTCAACCCGGTCACCATCGGCACCCGGCGCGCCGGCGGCTACTCCGACCGTGTTGTCTGTCCGCACCCGCGCTACCTGGTGGACTACGAGGGCGTGCCGGCGCCGCTGGCCTGCACCTACGCCTGTTCCGGCATCACCGCCTACAGCGCCTTGAAGAAGGCGTTACCGCTGACCAAGAAGGACTCGCTGGTGATCATCGGCGCCGGCGGCGTCGGCCTGTCCGGCGTGCATATCGCCCCGGCGATGAGCGACGCCAAGGTGATCGTTGCCGACGTCGATCCGACCAAGCGCTCCGCCGCGCGCCAGATCGGCGCCGACGAGACCATCGACAATGCCGAGCCCGACGCGGTCGCCAAGGTGCTGGAGATGACCGGTGGCGGCGCGCTGGCCGCGATCGACTTCGTCGGCCGGCCGGAGACAGCCAAGTTCGGCCTCGACGTGCTGAAGAAGGGCGGCACCCTGGTCAATGTCGGGCTCTACGGCGGCGCCATGCCGCTGTCGACCATTCTGATGCCGCTGAAGGTGCTGACCATGAAGGGCAGCTATGTCGGCACGCTGGAGGACCTGAAGGAACTGATGGCGCTGGTGCAGGAGGGCAAGGTGCCGCCGATCCCGATCGAGACCCGCCCGCTCGACGCCGCGACCTCGGCCCTCGACGACCTGCGCGCCGGCGGCGTGCTCGGTCGCGTCGTTCTGACGCCTTAGGGGGCGGGACAATGGATTTTGGCGTCCTGCAGTTCTTTTCCTGGCCTGGCCGGCGGGTGCCGCTGGAACAGGTCTACGAGCGTGCCTTGAACCGCATAGAGATCATGGACAAGACCGGCTTCGACGCGGTCTGGCTGGCCGAGCACCACTTCTCGACCTACAGCGTCTGTCCGTCGGTGCACATGATGGGCATGCACGTCGCCGGCCGCACCAAGCGCCTGCGCATCGGCACCGGCGTCACGCTCGCCGCCTTCTACCACCCGCTGCGCATCGCGGAGGAAGTCGCGCTGCTCGACGTGCTGTCGGGCGGCCGGGTGAACTGGGGCGCCGGTCGCGGCTTCGACTTCACCGAGTTCGAGATCTTCGGCGTGCCGGTACCGGAGAGCAAGACGCGCTTCCGCGAGGCCGTTGAGATCGTGCTCGCGGCCTGGCAGAACGAGCGCCTGACCTGGGACAGCAAGCACTGGCAGTTCAAGGATGTCGAGGTGCTGCCGAAGCCGGCGCAGGATCCGCACCCGCCGGTGTGGGTCGCCGGTTCGTCGCACGACTCGGTGTCCTGGGCCGGCGAGCTTGGCCACTCGGTGATGCTGAGCCCGCACCTGCCGTTCAAGACCATCGACGAGCACCAGAAGTTGTTCCGCGCCAGCCTGCGCGAGCACGGCCACAACGACACCGAGCGGCAGATCCCGGTCGCACGTCTGCTCGCCGTCGCCGATTCCGAGGATGAGGCGGCGGAGACCGCGCGGCGCGGCGCCGAGTGGATTTTTTCCACCTATCGCAACGAGTCGAAGAACGCGAACTACCAAGCCAACCAGACCGGCAACAAGCCGGAGGTGACCTCAGTCGACCAGTATCTCGACGACGTCGCGATCTGGGGCACGCCGGAGAAAGTCACCGACACGCTGCACCGGCTGGAGGAAGAGATAAACCTGAACTACCTGATGTGCGCGCCGCTGAGCCACGCCAGCTTCATGACCTTCACCGAGAAGGTGCTGCCGAAGTTCGTGTAGGCGAACACGTCGTAGCCCGTATGGTGCGCAGCGGAATGCGGGGCGCTATCGGTGCTTCACCGACAGTTCCGGATTGCGCTTCGCTCTTTCCGGGTTACGCAACAGGGAAGCCTCAGATCACCCGCGCGTCGCGCAGCGCCTTGATCTTCGCATCGTCCAGGCCGAGTTCGTGCATCACCTCTTCGGTGTGCTCGCCCAGTGTCGGGGCGCGGCGGGCGATGCCGGGGTTGCTCTCGGTCAGGCGCACCGGGGTGTCAGCGACCGGGGCTGGCTTCGACAGGCCCGGATAGTTCACCTCCTTCAGCATGCCTGATGCCTGCACGTGCGGATCGTCCAGCGCCTGCTGCGGCGAGTAGACCGGCCCGGCCGGGATGCGTGCTTCCTCCAGCGCGTCGATGCACTCCTGCGTGGTGCGCTCGCCGCACCACTCGTTCATCCGCTTGGACAGGATCTCGCCATTGTCGCCGCGCGCCAGGTCGTCCTTGAAGCGCGGATCGCTCAGCCAGTGTTCCTCGCCCATCATCTGGCACCAGCGCTCGAACTGAATCGGGCCGAGGATCTGCGTGATGATGTGGCCGTCCTTGGTCTTGAAGATGTCGTTCGGGCTCGAGGTCTGGCCCCGGTTGCCGGTCGCGACCCGGTCGATGCCGAGCAGCGACTGTTCGATCATCGCTGCGTTGCCGAAGGTCAGCGCCGTACGCAGCAGCGCGCCCTCGACCATCTGGCCCTTGCCGGTCTTGGCCCGCTCCATCAGAGCCGCCAGCGTCCCGAAGGCGCAGGTCGTCGCGGTGCCGAAGTCGACCCACGGCACGGCGGCCTTGATCGGGTCGTCCGGCCAGCCGCCCATGTAGACCGTGCCGCTCATCGACGCGGCGATGCCGTCGAAGCCGACCTTGTGCGAATACGGCCCCTGGTGGCCGAAGCAGGAGACGGTGGTCAGGATGATGTCCGGCTTGATCGCGCACAGGCTGTCGTAGTCCAGCCCCATCTGCTTCAGCACCTGCGGCGGCAGGTTGGCGACCACCACGTCGGAGGTGGCGACCAGCTTCTTCACCAGCTCCTGGCCTTCCGGCTTCATCGGGTTCAGCGTGACCGAGCGCTTGTTGCGGTTCATCTGCAGGAACATCGCGCCGGCGCCGTCCTCGGAGACCGGGGCGATGTAGCGATCCTCGCTGCCGGCCAGCTTCTCGATCCGGATCACGTCGGCGCCCAGGTCGCCGAGCAGCGCCGAGCACCAGGGCCCGGCGATGTAGCGCCCGAAGTCGAGCACGCGGATACCGTCCAACACGCCGCTCATGAGGTCGTCTCCTTGCCGTTTCGTGCGCCAGTGTATCACTTCCGGACGCGACAGACCCCCTCGTCATATGCGGCCTTGTCCCACGGCTGTCCGGTTTAGCCCTTCCGGGCCTTCGCCCACCCCTCGACGTCTTTGCAAGCTCAGGGACGTGGATGGCCCGGACAAGCCGGGCCATGACGCGTTCTTCTATGTTTCTCAATAGAATCGTCATGCCCCGACTTGTTCGGGGCATCCACGTCCAGACGCTGGACCAATCGGTTGCAGTTCTTCTGTCCGGTGCCGCCCGAAGCGGCGCAACCGCCTGAGCGGCAATAGGGAAACGACGATAACCGCAAGCTTAACCGGACACCCGTGGGCTTGTTCCGGGTATCTGGAGATCGCAGCGCCGCGTCGGATTTGCGCGGATCAAGTCCGGGCATGACGGCAAGGGTTTGGTTACAGGAAGCTGTACGGATCCACGTCGACCGCGACGCGGACGGCGTTCGGCAACTCGGCATTCGCCAGCCACTCGCGGACCACGGCCGAGGCATTGACCGCGCGGCGGGTGTGCATCAGCAGCCGCCACCTGAAGCGGCCGCGCAAGAGTCGAAGCGGTGCCGGCGCCGGGCCTAGCACGCGAATGTCCGGCGCACGCGGGCCGATCCGCGCCAGCGCCTGCGCGGTGTCGATCACTTGTTGCTCGTTGCCGCCGGAGACGATCAGCGCCACCAGCCGGCCGAAGGGCGGCATCGAGGCGCGCTCGCGTTCGTCCATCTCCTGCTTGATGAACCGGTCGCGGTCGCCGCTGACCAGTGCCTCGATCACCGGGTGCTCCGGGTTGTAGGTCTGCAACAGCGCGCGGCCAGGCTTCTCGCCGCGTCCGGCCCGGCCGGCGACCTGCGTAAGAAGCTGGTAGGTGCGCTCCGACGCCCGCAGGTCGCCGCCGCTCAAGCCAAGGTCGGCGTCGATCACCCCGACCAAGGTGAGCGAGGGGAAGTTGTGTCCCTTGGCCAGGATCTGCGTGCCGATCACCAGGTTGAACTCGTTCTCGCGGATCGATTGCATCAGCGCCTGTGCCGCCGCTGGCCCGTGAACGGTGTCGGAGGCCACCACCATCGCCCGCGCCTCGGGGAAGGTGGCGACCGCCTCCTCCAGCAACCGCTCCACGCCGGGTCCGCAGGCCGCGAAACTGTCGCTGTCGTTGCACGACGGGCACTCTTTCGGCTGACGTACGCTGTGGCCGCAGTGGTGGCATTGCAGCCGGCCGGCGAAGCGGTGCTCGACCAGCCAGGCCGAGCAGTGCGGACACTCGAAGCGATGCCCGCAGGTCCGGCACAGGGTCAGAGGGGCGTAGCCGCGCCGGTTCAGGAACAGCATCACCTGTTCGCCGGCGCCCAGCGCCGCTTCCGCCGCCTCGACCAGTTCCGGCGACAGCCAGCGCCCGGCCGGCAGCCCGGCGCGGCGCATGTCGATGGTGTGGACCTCTGGCAGGGCGGCGCCGCCGGCGCGTTCCGGCAGGCCGACATGGCGATAGCGGCCAAGCTCGACGTTGCGCAGGCTCTCCAGGCTCGGCGTGGCCGAGACCAGCAGGATCGGAATCTCGCCCAGCGAGGCCCGCGCCACCGCCATGTCGCGGGCGTGGTAGATCACGCCGTCCTCCTGTTTGAAGGCCGGATCGTGCTCCTCGTCGACGATGATCAGCCCGAGGTCGGCGTAGGGCAGGAACAAGGCCGAGCGCGCGCCGACGATCACCTTGGCGCGATTCTCCGCCACCGCGCGCCAGTGCCGCCGCCGCTCGCCGGAACCCAGGTCGGAGTGCCACTGTGTCGGCCGCGCCCCGAAACGCGCCTCGAACCGGTCAAGCCACTCGGCGGTAAGCGCGATCTCCGGCAGCAGCACGGCGACCTGGCGGCCGCGCGCGATGGTCGCCGCGATGGCCTCGAAATAGACCTCGGTCTTGCCGGCGCCGGTCACGCCGTCCAGAAGCGTGGCGCTGAACCCGGTCGTCAGCACCGCCGCGATATCGGCCACCGCCACGCGTTGCGTGTCGTTCAGAATCGGCGCGGTCGCGTCCAGCGCCGCGCGCCAGTCCGGCATCGCGTCGGGAATCGTCACCGGCGCCAGCGTGCCGGTCTCGACCAGGCCGCGGATCACGCCGCTGGACACGCCGGCCTCGTTGGCCAGATCGCGCGGCTCCATCGGCGGCCCGTGTGTCAGCAGCTCGATCACCCGCGCACGCGCCGAGGTCATCCGCTCCGGCGGCGGCCCGGCCAGTTCGTAGGCCAGCCGTGGCTTCGGTGCCCGCAACGCCGCCGGCACGTTCATCCCCATGCGCAGCACCGAGCCCGGCGCGGCGCAGGTGTAGTCGGCCAGCCACTCGATGAACCGCCGCGTCACCTCGGGCATCGGCGGCACCGGCAGAACAGCCTCCACGTAGCGCAACCGCGATTCGGCGACCTGGCCGTCCTCGTCGCCGCCGCCCTCGCCCCAGATCACCCCGGCGAGCAGCCGCTGGCCCAGCGGCACGACCACGAAAGACCCGGTTTCCGCGTCCAGGTCGTCGTCCAACAGGTAGTCGTAAGCCCCCCGCAGCGGCAGTGGCAGCAGGACGTTGACGCGCCGGCCGGGCCCGGCGATGCTGGCGCGGTCATCGGCCATCGAGTAGACTTAGCTCGACAGCTAACGAACCAACAAGTCGGCCGCGCGAGCGGCCGCAAATGTAAGAGGGACCCGGTTTCCGGGATCACGGCGGCCATGAAGTTTTTCGTCGATACCGCCGACACGAACGAGATTCGCGAGCTGGCGGCGACCGGCCTGATCGACGGCGTCACCACCAACCCGTCGCTGGTCGCCAAGTCCGGCCGCGACTTTTTCGAGGTGGTGCGCGAGATCTGCGACCTGGTCGAGGGTCCGGTCAGCGCCGAGGTCACCGCCACCGAAGCCGACGCGATGGTCGAGGAGGGGCGGACGCTTGCCGCCCTGGCGTCCAACGTCGCGGTCAAGGTGCCGCTGACCATGGACGGGCTGAAGGCCTGCCGCACGCTGACCCAGGCCGGCACGATGGTGAACGTCACCTTGTGTTTCTCGGCCAATCAGGCGCTGCTGGCGGCGAAGGCCGGCGCGACCTTCATCTCGCCGTTCATTGGCCGGCTCGACGACATCGGCCACGACGGCATGCAGCTCATCGCCGACATTATCCAGATCTACAACAACTATGACGCGATCACGACGGAGGTGCTGGTCGCCTCGGTGCGCAGCCCGGCCCATGTGCTGGAGGCCGCGCGCCTGGGCGCCGATGTCTGCACCATCCCGCCGAACGTGATCCACCAGCTCTCCAAGCACACGCTGACCGACAAGGGCCTGGACGCATTCCTGGCCGACTGGCAGAAGACCGGTCAGTCGATCCTGAAGCGCGACTGACCGGGCGGACCACGCATGGCGCGCGAGAAGCCGGAGACCAGCAAGCCGAACCCGGCGCCCAGCCAGGGCCCCAGCGCCGACGAGGTCGAGGCCTACCTGCGCGCGAACCCCGACTTCTTCGACGATCGCCCCGGCGTGCTCGCCGACCTGACGGCGCCGGCCCGCGACGACGGCGAGAACGTCCTCGACATGCAGCAGTTCATGCTGCGCCGGTTGCAGACCGAGGTGACGCGGCTCGACGGCTACCAGCGCGAGTTGTTGGCCACCAGCCGCGTGAACCAGGCCGCGCAAGGCCAGGTGCACCGCGCCGCGCTGGCGCTGCTGGAGGCGACCGGCTTCGAGCACCTGATCCACGTCTGCACCCACGACCTGCCGGCGATCCTCGATGTCGACGCGGTGACCTTGTGCGTGGAGGCGGCCGACGAGTTGTCGCCGCGCCGCGCCCGCACCAACGGCGTCTACGTGCTCGACCCTGGCACGGTGCGCACGCTGCTGGGTGGGGCCGAGGCGGTACTGCTGCCCGACGCGCACGGCGACGGCGCCATCTTCGGCCCGGCCGCCGGTCTGGTGCGCAGCCAGGCGCTGGTCCGCGTGCACGCCAGCAGCCGAGCTCCGGTCGGCTTGCTGGCGCTCGGCAGCCGCGATCCCGAACGGTTCGAGGCCGGCCAGGCGACCGAGCTGCTGGGCTTCCTGGCGCGCCTGCTGGAGCGACTGATCCGCGGATGGCTGGAACTCCCGGCCTAGCTGCCTTCGCCGCCGCCGGCGACGACCTGATCCAGGCCCTCGGGACATGGCAGCGCTGGCTGGAGAGCGAGCGGCGCGTCGCCGACCTGACGCTGGCTGCCTACCGCCGCGACATCGGCGGCTTCCTGACCTTCCTGAGCGAACATCTGTCCGACGACGTGACGCTCGCGGCATTGTCCGACTTGCGCACGGCCGACTTCCGCGCCTGGCTGGCCCGGCGCCAGCGCGATGGGTTCGACGCGGCCTCGACCGCACGGGCGTTGTCGGCGGTACGCGGATTCTTTCGCTTCCTGGCCCGGCGGGGACTGGCCGACAACGCCGCCATCCAGGTCGTGCGTACGCCGAAGCGCCGTACACGACTGCCGCGCCCGCTCAGCGCCGATGATGCGCTGGCCGCCGTCGCCGAGGTCGGCCGCGCCACCGACGAACCGTGGGTGCAGGCGCGCGACATCGCTGTGCTCGGCCTGCTTTACGGTTGCGGCCTGCGCATCTCCGAGGCGCTGGGGCTGAACCGGCGCGCGGCGCCGCTTGCCGACACGGTCGTGGTCGACGGCAAGGGCGGCAAGCAGCGCCTGGTCCCGGTGCTCGACGCGGTTGCCGCCGGCATCGACCGGTATCTCGACCTATGCCCGATGATTCTGGGCCCGGACGATCCGTTGTTCGTGGGCGTGAAGGGCAAGCGGCTGAGTCCGCGCATCATCCAGCTCCGCGTCGCCGAACTGCGCGGCGCGCTGGGTTTGCCGCAGAGCGCCACGCCGCACGCGCTGCGTCATTCCTTCGCGACGCACCTGCTATCCGCCGGCGGCGACCTACGCACGATCCAGGAGCTGCTCGGTCATGCCAGCCTGTCGACCACCCAGCGCTACACCGAGGTCGACACCGAGGCCCTGATGAAGGCCTACAACGCCGCGCATCCGAGAGCGAAGCACTAGCCCGGCAAGTACCCTGCGAACTCCTTCTCCACTGCCTTCGGATCGGCGGCGAGGCCCTGGCTGACGCCTTGCGCCATGTCGCCGGCGTAGACTTCCTCGTCGCCCGCTTCGAGCCCCTTCAGCGTCGCCTGCACGATCTCCGCAGGCGCTGCCTTGGGCGGGGGAAAGTCCTTCGACATCTCGGTGTTGACAGCGCCCGGCATCACCGCCATCACCAGCGTGCCTTGCGCCGCCAGCTCGGCGCGCACGCCCTGGGTCAGGCTCAGGCCGGCGGCCTTGGAGGCGCAGTAGGAACCCATCAGCGGCAGGTTCACCCGCGCCAGGATCGTCATCATGTTGACGATGGCGCCGCCACCCTTGGCGCCGAGGACCGGCGCGAAGGCACGACACATCGCCAGCGTGCCGAAATAGTTGGTCTCGATTTCCGCCCGCGCCGCCGCCACGCCGTCGGCATCGAGCAGGCCGGACATCCGGTTCACGCCGGCATTGTTGATCAGCAGGTTCACGTCGTCGCATTGCCGCGCGGCGGCGGCGACTTGTTCCGGCTCGGTGACGTCGAGCCGCAACGGCACAACCTTGTCGCCGGCCAGGTCGGCGACGGTGGCCGGATCGCGCGCGGCGGCGTAGACCTTGGCGGCGCCTGCGGCGATCAGCGCTTCCACGAAAGCGCGGCCCATGCCGCGGCTGGCACCGGTGACCAGTGCGGTGGCTCCGGAAATCTTCATACCGGGGACTCCTTCTTCGATGCCCGGCCGGTCACTCCAGGCTGGATCGACCTCGGGCAGGGGGATCGCGTCCAGCAGGGCGCGGGTATAGGGATGGCGCGGTTTCGCGAACAGCGCCGCCGTCGCGCCCTGTTCGGCGACGCGGCCCTGGCGCAACACCATGGCCCGCTCGCACAGCACGCGCACGACGGACAGGTCATGGCTGATGAAGATCAGCGCCAGGCCAAGGTCTCGCCTCAGCTCGCGCAGCAGGTCGAGAATCTGCGCCTGTGTGGAAACATCGAGGCCGGAAACGATCTCGTCAGCCACGACGAGCTTGGGCTTGAGCGCGATGGCGCGCGCGATGCCGACACGCTGGCGCTGCCCGCCGGACAGCTCGTGCGGGAAGCGTCGGGCGAAGGCGGCCGGCAGCCCGACCCGTTCCAGCAACGCGTCGGCCGCCCGCCCGGCATCCTTCGCCTCGATGCGGCCATAGGCGAGCAGCGGCTGCGCGATGGTGGCGCCGACGCGCCGGCGCGGGTTCAGCGACGACAGCGGGTCCTGGAAGATCATCTGCATGTCGGCGCGCAACGGCCGCAATGCGTCTTCCTCCAGGTCGGTGATGTCGCGCCCGTCGAAGGCGAGATGCCCGTCGGTCGGCCTGTAGAGCCGCAGCAAGGTGCGGCCCAGTGTGGTTTTGCCCGAGCCGCTCTCGCCGACCAGCGCCAGCGACTCGCCGGCCGCCAGCTCCAGGTTGATGCCATTGAGGATCGGCAGCATCGGCGCCGGTCCGAGCAACGGTTTCGCCGCGCGGTTCGGCAGCGCCAGGCTCAGCATTTCCGCCCTCAGCAAGGTCATCGCCGCGCCCGGTCATAGGCGGCGGCTTCGGCCAGCAAGTCGTCGTGCAAGTTCGCCGGGACCGGCCGCAGGGCATCGGCGGGGCGGTCGTAGCGCGGCGTCGCCTGGAACAGCGCGGCCGTGTACGCGTGCGCCGGCGCGGCGAAGATGGTCTCGACCGGGGCTTGTTCGACGATGCGACCGGCGTGCATGACGCTGACCTGATCGCAGACCTTGGCGACCACGCCGAGATCGTGCGTGACGAACAGGATCGCGGTGCCGGCCTCGCGCTGCAACTCGCGGATCAGGCGCAGGATCTGGCGCTGCACAGTCACGTCCAGCGCCGTGGTCGGCTCGTCGGCGATGATCAGCGGCGGGCGGCAGGCGAAGGCGGCGGCGATCAGGACTCTCTGTCGCATGCCGCCGGAGAGCTCGTGCGGGTATTGCCGTGCGACGCGTTCCGGTTCGCGGATATGCACGTGGTCGAGCAGTTCCAGCACGCGGGTGTCCGTCGCCTTGCGGTCCAGCCCGAGATGCAGGCGCAGCGCGTCGCCGATCTGCCGGCCGATCCGATGCACCGGGTTCAGCGCCGATATCGGATCCTGCGGGATCAGCGCCACGCCCTTGCCCAGCGGGCGCTTGCCGGCGGTCACGTCCTGGCCGGCGATGGCGATGCGCCCGGCCGTGATCCGCGCCCGGCGCGGCGTGATGCCGAGCACCGCGCGGGCGACCATGGTCTTGCCGGCGCCGCTCTCGCCGACCAGCCCGTGCACGCTGCCGGCCGGCAGGTCGAGCGACACGCCGCGCAGCACCGACGTCTTGCCGATGGCGAGGTGAAGGTCGTCGACCGTGAGCGCGCTCATCTTCTCAGAACCGGATCGAGCGCGTTCTTCAGGCCGTCGCCGAGCGCGTTCAGCCCGACCACGACGACGATCAGGCAGCAGATCGGCGCCACCATCACCCACCACGCCTGGTGGATATATTGCCGCCCCTCGGCGATCAGGCCGCCCCAGGTTGGCGAGTCGGAGCTGACCGACAGGCCGACGAAGCTGAGGATCGCCTCCACGATCACCGCCACGCCCATTTCGAGCGTCAACAGCACCAGCAGCAGCGGCAGCACGTTGGGCAGGATCTCGCGCAGCAGGATCGCCCAGCGGCCGAGGCCGATGGTGACGGCCGAGGTGATGTAGTCGCGGCCGCGTTGCTGGATCGCCTCGGCGCGGATTACCCGGGCGAACCGGGTCCAGTCGACGATGACGATGGCGATGATCACGGCCGGCAGTCCGGCGCCGATCACCGCCACCAGCACGATCGACAGCAGCACCGGCGGGAACGCCATCCAGATATCGATGAGACGCGAGATCGCCATGTCGGCCCAGCCGCCGAACCAGCCCGCCACCAGGCCCAGCGCCGTGCCCAGAAGCGCCGCCAGCGCCGATGCCACCACCGCGACAGTGAGCGCCACCCGCGCACCGTAGATCAGCCGTGACAGCAGGTCGCGCCCCAGACTGTCGGTGCCGAGCGGGTACAGAGGATCGGCGCCGGCGAGCCAGAATGGCGGTAACTGTCCGGCCAGCAGGTCCTGCGCCAGCGGGTCGTGCGGTGCCAGCCACGGCGCCAGCAGCGCGACGGCGACCAGCGTGGCCAGCACGGCGCCGCCGGCCCAGATGCGCGGCTCAGCCATGGCGCACGCGCGGGTCGAGCCAGACCATGGCCATGTCGATGATCAGGTTCACCGCGATGAACAGCACCGCGAAGGTGAGGATCAGGCCCTGGATCAGCGGCAGGTCGCGCTCGATCACCGCGCCGATCGCCATGTTGCCGATGCCGGGATAGCTGAAGATGCGTTCGATCAGCACCGTGCCGCCGACCAGGAAGGTGAACTGCACACCCGATAGTGTGACGGTCGGGATCAGCGCGTTGCGCAGCGCCTCGCCCAGGATCACGCGCCAGGCACCGAAGCCCTTGACGCGGGCCATCAGGATGTAGTCCTCGCCCATCACCTCCGCCATCGAGGTCTTCAGCACCCGTGCGATGACCGAGGCCAGCGGCAGGGCGAGGGCGGTGGCGGGCAACAGGAGGTGGGAGAGCAGCATGCCGGCGACGGCGAAGCGGCCGGTGACCAGGCTCTCGATCAGGTAGAACGACGTTGTGAATTCAAGGCCCAGACGCGGATCGAGCCGGCCGGAGATCGGCAGCACCGGCCAGGCCACGCCCAGCAGCAGCACGAAGACCAGCGCCCAGAGGAAGTCTGGCACCGCCAATGCCAGACCGACGATGCCGTCGGTGCCGGCCTCCGGCCAGTGTCCGCGCCAGCGCGTCGCGACGAGACCCAAGGTGAGACCGATGGCGAGCGCGAGCAGCATGGCGACGGCGGCCAGTTCCAGTGTCGCGGGCAGGCGGCTCAGCACCAGCCCGAGCACGTTCTGGCGCAGGCTGATCGAGGTGCCGAAGTCGCCCACCGCCACGTCGCCGAGCCAGGCCAGGAACTGTTGCCAGATCGGCAGGTCGAGTCCGTACAGCGCGCGCAGCCGCTCGATGTCGTCCTCGCCGGCGCCGGGTGGGATCATCATCGCGATCGGATCGCCCGGTACCACGCGCAACAGCACGAACACGATCACCGCCACCCCCGCCAGCGTCGGGATCGCCAGCAGCAGCCGCCGCGCGAGATAGGTGGCGTTCACGCGCCCCGACGCTCCGTCTTCTGGCGAAGGCCTACCTCTCCTGTCTCCTTCCCCCTGAAGGGCGGAGGGGGACGAAGCGTCGGTGCCGGTACGCTCCCCCTCCGCCCTTGGGGGCGGAGGGGGTCGGGGTGAGGTGGGGGATGCTGCAACGGGCGCAGTCGGTGAACTACCCCGCCGGCGAGACGTTCTGCGGCAGGATGAAGTTGGCGACGTGCGGCGTCACCTTCAGGCCGTCGCGGTAGACGATCGGCTGCACGTACTGCAGCAGCGGGATCACGTAGGCGTTCTCGGCGATATAGCGGTCGACCGCCTTCCAGCCGGCGATCCGCTTGGCCTCGTCGCCCTCGCCCCACAGCGGGCCGATCATGCCGTCGAGATCGTCGGTGTCCCACACCGAGTGTGGCGACGGCCCGAACATGGCGAAGCCGGTCGAGGTCGACGGATCGCCGATCGAGTTGCCCCAGTTGTAGAACGCCGCCGGCGCCAATTCGTCGCGCGCGCGCAGCTCGTAGTGCTTGGCGATCTCGTAGACCTCGATCTCGGCCTCGATGCCGACCTTGCGCCACATGCCGACGATCGCCTGGATCATCTCATAGTCTTTCGGCTTGAAGCCGCGCGTGGTCTGAATCTTGAACTTGACCGGGTTGTCCTTGCCATAGCCGGACTCGGCCAGCAGCTTCACCGCGCGCTGCGGATCGTGCGGCACCGAGATGGTCGGATCGAAAGCGGCATACTGCGGTGCCTCCAGCGTGTCGATCGGCACCCCGTAGCCGCGCAGCAGACGCTCCACGATCGCCTTCTTGTCGATCGCGAAGGCGGCGGCCTGGCGCACGTTCTTGTCCTCCATCGGGCCGACGTCGTTGAGGAAGATCATGCCGATATCCGAGACCGGCGTGGTCGCACCCTTCAGGCCGGGCTTTTTCGACAGCCGGTCGTACTCCTCGTAGGGGATCTCGATGGTGATATCGGACGCGCCGCTCTCCACCTCGGCGACGCGACTGGTGGCGTCGGGCACGAACTTGAACACCACGGTCTCGAAGGCCGGCTTCGGGCCCCAGTACTTGTCGAACCGCTTCAGCCGCACGAAGGCGTTGCGCTCGAACTGTTCCACCATGTAGGGGCCGCTGCCGACCGGCGCGGTCTCGAAACCCTCCGCGCCGACCTTCTCGTAGTAGGCCTTGGGCAGTATGTAGGCGGTGAGGAACGCCATCCACTTGAACAGCGTCGGCTCGAACGCCTTCACGTCGGCGGTGACGGTGTTGCCGTCGACCTGGAGGTTGCCGATCTTGCCCCAGATGAACTGGATCGGGTTGCCGGTCGCCTCGTTGCCGGCGCGCTCCAGCGACCATGCGACGTCCTCGGCCGTGACCGCCGAGCCGTCGTGCCAGAAGGCGCCCTCGCGCACCGTCATGGACACCTTGGTCCGATCTTCGTTCCAGCCCCATTTGGTCAGCAGGCCGGGCTTGAACGACAGGTCCGGGTTCTGGTCGACATACTGGTCGAACACCGACTTGTAGATCGACTGGATGGTCGGGTTCACCGCCGACAGGCCGACCGTCGGGTCCCACGACGGCAGCACGACGTTGTAGGCGATGGTCAGCGTATCGGAATGCGCGGCGGCGCTGGTGAGGCCGGGCAGCAGGCTGGCCGCGACCGGCGCCGATGCGGCGGTGGTCAGCAGGCGACGGCGGCTGATCGTGGTCATCTGTTTTGCTTCCCTGTCGTTCTGTAGGCTTATGTGCGCGCATTTCACACGAGCCGACCGGGAGAATCCAGACGTGCAGCCCAGCTTCCTGATGATCGAGGGCGCGCCGCGGCCGGTGGCGCCGTTCAGCCACGCGGTGCGGATCGGCCCCTGGCTGCTGGTCACCGGCCAGATGCCGACCGTTCCCGACGACGATAATGCGCCGCTGGCGCCGGATATCGACGGCCAGACCCGCCAGGTGCTGCACAATCTCGGCCTGGTGCTGAAGGCGGCGGGCTTCCAGTTCCACGAGATCGTCTTCGCCCGCATCTACCTGACGCATTTCGAGGACGACTATGCGGCGATGAACGCGATCTGGGCCGAGACATTCCCGGAGGGCCTGCGCCCGGGCCGGACAACCATCGGCGTCACCGCGCTGGCGCGCGGCGCCCGCATCGAGATCGACCTGACCTGCTACAAGGGCGAGGTGGAAGCCGGGCTGAACCAGATGCGTCCTTAAGGCAGGGGCGGTGAGAGAGTAGAAAGCCGATGAAACCGCGTCCCTCTCCGCCCTGGGGCGGAGAGGACAGGTGAGGTGGAGCGACGGCCGCCGCCCGCGAGTTCTCCGCTGATGGCTCAGGCCGCCGCGCGCGCCGCCTCGACCAGCGCCAGGGCGTCGGCGATGACATGCGGACCGGCGCCGGGCTTTGGCGCGGCAGTGGCCAGGTGGCGGCGCCAGGCGCGCGCGCCGGGCTGGCCCTGGTACAGGCCCATCATATGCCGGGTGATCGCGGTCAGGCGCCAGCCGGCGGCGAGCTGGCCTTCGGCATAGTCGATCATCGTCCGCGCGATGTTGGCGCGGCTCGGGCGCGAGCGATTGTCGCCATGGAACAGCGCGTCGACGTCGGCCATCAGGTACGGGTTGTGATAGGCGGCGCGGCCCAGCATCACGCCGTCGACGCGGGCGAGGCTCGCATGCGCCGTCGCAAGATCGGCGAGACCGCCGTTCAGGATGATCTCCAGGTCTGGACAGTCGGCCTTGAGGCGATAGACCCGGTCATAGTGCAGCGGCGGAATCTCGCGGTTCTGCTTCGGGCTCAGGCCGGACAGGATCGCCTTGCGCGCGTGTACGATGAACACGCGGCAGCCGGCCGCCGCCACCGGCTCCACGAAGCGCACCAGGTCTTCGTAGGCGTCGTTGTCGTCGATGCCGATGCGCGACTTCACGGTCACCGGGATCGATACCGCCGCCCGCATCGCCGTGACGCAAGCCGCGACCGTCTCCGGTTCGGCCATCAGACAGGCGCCGAAGCGGCCGTCCTGCACCCGATCCGACGGACAGCCGACATTGATGTTGACCTCGTCGTAGCCGTATCCTTCGGCCACCGTCGACGCCTCCGCCATCGCGGTGGGGTCGGACCCGCCGAGCTGCAACGCCACCGGGTGCTCCGCCTCGGAGTAGCCGAGCAAGCGGTCGCGGTCGCCGTGGACGATGGCCAGCGCGTTGATCATCTCGGAGTAGAGGAAGGCATGCCGGCTGAGCGCGCGCGCCATGAACCGCTGATGGCGGTCGGTACCGTCCATCATCGGGGCGACGCAGAAGCGGCGGTCGAGGCTCGTCACGGTTTGCTTCTCTCCGGCTTGTCCGCAACATAGTGTCTCGCGCGCCCGCGCCCAAGCCGGAGAACACCGTGCCCGCCAGCCACACCTCGACCCACGATGCCGCCGACGATCCGCGCAACGAAACCATCCGCATCTATGTCAACGGCGACATCGTGCCGCGCGACGAGGCCAAGGTGTCGGTCTACGACTCAGGCTTCCTGCTCGGCGACGGCGTGTGGGAGGGCCTGCGGCTCTATGACGGCAAGTGGGCGTTCCTGGATGAGCATCTCGACCGATTGTTCGAGGCGGCGCTGGCTCTCGACCTCGATATCGGCACGGACCGAGCCGGCCTGGTCGCGGCGCTGGAAGCGACGCGCGCGGCCAACGACATGAGCAGTGACGCGCATGCCCGCCTGATGGTCACGCGCGGGCCGAAGTCCAAGCCGTTCCAGGACCCGCGCCTGTCCAGGCACGGCCCGACGCTGGTGATCATCATGGAGCATTCCCTGCCGACGCCGCCGGCGCGCGGCATCCGCCTGTTCACCGTGCCGCAGCATCGCGGCCTGCCACTGACCCAGGACCCGAAGCTGAACTCGCACTCCAAGCTGAACTGCATCCTGGCCGGCATCCACGCCCAGAAGGCCGGTGCCGACGAGGCGCTGATGCTCGACCCGCATGGTTTCGTGAACACCACCAACTCCTGCAACTTCTTCGTCGTACGGGCCGGAGCGGTGTGGACCTCGACTGGCGACTACTGCATGAACGGCATCACCCGGCGCAAGGTGATCGAGGTCTGCCGCGCCGACGGTATCCCGGTCTTCGAGCGTAACTTCTCGCTGCTCGACACCTACGGCGCGGACGAGGCCTTCATCACCGGCACCTTCGGCGCCCAGACCCCGGTCGCCGAGATCGACGGCCGCGCTCTCGGCGACGGCGGCGCGGGGCCGCTCACCCGGCGCATTCAGACGCTGTACAAGGATCTTGTCGGCCGGAACTGAGATCGCCGGGCCAAGCCCGGCGATGGCGACGAATTGATGCCATCATGCCCGGACTTGATCCACGGGTGTCCGGTTTAGTCCTTCCGGGCCTGTGCCCACCCCTTGACGTCTTTGCAAGCTCAGGAACGTGGATGGCCCGGACAAGCTGGGCCATGACGGGTTTTCTATGTTTTTCAACAAGGTCGTCATGCCCCGGCTTGTCCGGGGCATCCACGTCCAGAAGCTGGACCAATCGGTTGCAGTTCTTCTGTCCGGTGCCGTCCGAAGTGACGCAACCGCCTGAGCGGCAATGGGGAATCGACGATCACCGCAAGCTTAACCGGACACCCGTGGACTTGATCCGGGCATCTCTAGTCCACCTCCGGCAACTTCACGCCGGCGCGCTCTGCGTAGACCTTCGCCAGCGCGGCGCTGTCCTCGCCGCCGAAGCCGGCGTCGGCTGCCGCCTGATACTGCGCCCGCGCCACCTCGGTCAGCGGCAGCGACATGCCCGCCGCCTCGGCCTCCTTGGTGACGATGGCCAGGTCCTTGACGAAGATCGACAGCAGCGACGGCGCGGCATAGTCGCCGGCGGCGATGCGTGGCGCGCGTTGCGCGAACATCCACGAACTGCCGGCCGAGGCGGTCACCACCTCGGCCAGCGTCGCCGGGTCGAGTCCGCTGGCGATGCCGAGCGTCATCGCCTCGGCCGTCGCCACATTGTGGATACCGCCCAGGAGCTGATTGATCATCTTCGCCCGGGTGCCGAGCCCCGGCGTCTCGCCGAGCCGGAAAACCTTGGCCGAGATCGCGTCCAGCGCCGGCCCGGCCGCTTCGAACGCTTCTGGCGAACCGGCGGCGATCACCGTGACCTCGCCCATCAGCGCCTTCTTGCCGCCGCCGGAGATCGGTGCGTCGAGCGGCAGCAGCCCGCGTTTGGCCAGCCGTTCGCCGATATCGCTGGCGATGTCGGGCGGCACGGTGGCGCAGCAAATGACGGCGGTGCCGGGCGCGGCAGTGTCGACCACGCCGCCGGCGCCGAACAGAACCAGCTCGGTCTGGCTTGCGTCCATCACGAAGACGAAGACCACGTCGGCGCCCTCGGCGGCCTCCGCCGCGCTGGTGCAGGCGATGCCGCCACGGTCCTTGAACTTGGCCAGCGCCGGCCCGCTGACGTCGCAGCCGCGCACCGTGAAGCCTGCCCGCTTCAGCGATGCCGCCGCGCCGCCGCCCATGATGCCCAGTCCGATGACCGCCGCGACCGGCATCAGTCCGTCTCGCCCGGCAGGGCAATGCCGGCGGCGCGCGCGTAGACCTTGGCCACGGCGGCATCGTCCTCGCGGCCCAGCCCGGCGGCGCTGGCGGCCTCGAACTGGGCCCGCGCGGTCGCGGCCAGCGGTGTCGGGAAGTCGATGGCGCCGGCCTCCTGCAGCACAATGCCGAGGTCCTTGACGAAGATGTCGACCGCCGAGTGCGGCGTGTAGTCGCCGTTGACGATGTGCGGCCCGCGATTCTCGAACATCCACGAGTTGCCGGCCGAGGCGCAGATCACCTCGTAGAGCGTCGCCGGGTCGAGCCCGCACTTCATGCCGAAGACCAGCGCCTCGGCCGTCGCCGCGATGTGCACGCCGGCCAGCAACTGGTTGATCATCTTCACTTGGCTGCCCAGGCCCGGTGTCTCGCCGAGCCGGTAGACCTTGGTGGCGATGGCGTCGAGCACTGGCTGCGCGGCGGCGTAGGCGGCTTCCGCGCCGGCTGACATTACCGTCATCTCGCCGGTCAATGCCTTTGCCGCGCCGCCGGAGACCGGCGCGTCGAGCGGCAGCATTCCGCGCTGCGACAAGCGCGCGGCCAGGTCGGTGGCATAGGCCGGTGGCACCGTCGCGCAGCTCAGCACCACCGTGCCCGGCGCGGCCGTCTCCAGCGCGCCGCCGTCACCGAACAGCACCGCTTCGGTCTGTTCCGCATTGACCACGAAGGTGAGGATCGTGGTGGCGCCATCGGCCGCCTCGGCCGGGCTGACGCAGGCGACACCGCCTTCGGCCGTGAACTTGGCGCGGACCTCGTCGCGCAGGTCGCACCCCCGCGATTCGAATCCGGCGCGCAGCAGCGACACCGCCGCGCCCCAGCCCATCGAGCCCAGTCCGATTACCGCGATTTTTCCGCTTGTCGTCATCGTTGCCTCCCTGTTCGGGTAGTCTACGCCGAGAAAAGCTTTGGAGGCAGCGATGCGGTTATCAGTGCAATCCGTTGAGGTGAAGGAGCGGCCGGTAAATTTCCGCCTCGCATTCCGGTTCGGCGTGGTGACCTTGACCGAAAGCCCGCAGGTCTTCGTGCGGCTGCGGGTGCGCGACGAGGCCGGCAACGAGACGACCGGCGTCGCGGCGGAGATGCTGGCGCCGAAGTGGTTCGACAAGGACACCTCGCTGTCCAACGACGACAATTTCGTGCAGCTCCGCCAGGCGCTGCGACATGCCGCCGACCTGTACAGGGCCGCTGGCGCTCAGACGCCTTTCGGCCTGTACGCCGCCTGCTACGAGACCCAACTGGCGCAATGCGCCGCCGATGGCCTGGGGCCGCTGGTCGCCAGCTATGGCCCGGCGCTGCTCGACCGCGCGGTGCTGGACGGCGCCTGCAAGCTGTCCGGCGTGTCGTTCAACCAGGCGATGGCCGCGAATCAGCCGGGCATCGAAGTCGGCCCGCTTACACCGGACCTGGAAGGTTTCGACATCGCCGGCTTCCTGGCCAGCCGCAAGCCGCTGCGGACGCTGGAAGCGCGGCACACGGTCGGCCTGGTCGATCCGATCACGGTGAACCCGGAGCCACTCAACGACGGCTTGCCGGAGACCCTGGCGGAGATCGCCGACACCTATGGCCACCGCTACTACAAGCTGAAGGTCGGCGGCGACCTGGACGAAGACATCGGCCGGCTGAGCGACATCGCCGCGGTGCTGGACGGCCGCGATTACCAGGCCAGCCTGGACGGCAACGAGCAGTACAAGAGCGTCGACGGCGTGGTCGCGCTGCTCGACCGGATCGAGGCGACGCCGACGCTGGCCAACCTGTGGTCGCGGGTGATCTTCATCGAACAGCCGATGACCCGCGCGGTGGCGCTGAGCCAGGACATCGGACCGATCGCCAGTCGCAAGCCGGTGATCATCGACGAATCCGATGCCACGCTCGACGCCTTCCCGCAGGCCCTGGCGCTGGGCTACAACGGCGTCTCCAGCAAGTCCTGCAAGGGCTTCTACAAGTCGACCCTCAACGCCGCGCGCTGCGCCGACGGCCGCCTGGCGCCGGGGCGCAAGCTGTTCCTGTCGGCGGAGGACTTGACCATGCAAGCCGGCATCGCGATCCAGCAGGACCTGGCGCTGGTCGCCTTCCTCGGCATCACCCACATCGAGCGCAACGGCCATCACTTCGTCAACGGGATGGCGGCACTGAGCGAGACTGAACAACAGTCTTTCCTCGACGCCGTGCCCGGCCTCTACGAACGTAAGGCCGGCGCCGTGCGGCTGAAGATCGCCGACGGCAAGCTGGACATCGCCAGCCTCGACCGCCCCGGCTTCGCCAGCGGCGGCGAACCGGACTGGTCGGCGATGAGCGAGACGTTCACGGTCTAGAGCGTTTCATGTTTTGACTGAAGCGTAACCGGCATTGACGAGATAGTTTGCGCATTCGTCCGGCTTGAAGCCGCTGACGAGCGTGCCGATGCGGTGCGAGATGTCGTCGATGTTCCGGTGCTGGGCCAGACGGAG
>JAVKFY010000056.1:0-118943 GCA_040223615.1 Alphaproteobacteria bacterium | reverse complement strand
GGCCTGCGCGACAAGCAAGTCAACGGCAAGGACTTCGCCATCGTCGTGCCGCTCTACAGTCGCCTGATGGCGCAGGGCGCCGGCGAGAACGTGAAGGGCATCTTCGGCTCCACCAACTGGCACTGGTCGCTGCAGGACGAGGGCTCCAAGGCGTTCGTGACGTCCTTCGGCCAGAAGTACGGCTTCCCGCCGAGCCAGGCTGCGCACACCACCTACTGCCAGGCGATCCTGTACGCGGATGCCTGCCAGCGTGCCGGCACCTTCCGCCCCTCGGGCGTGGGCAAGGCCCTGGAAGGCTTCAAGTTCGACGGCCTGGGCAACGGCCCGACCGAGTACCGCGCCGAGGATCACCAGTGCTTCAAGGACGTGCTGGTGGTGAAGGGCAAGGAGAATCCGAGCTCCAAGTTCGACGTGCTCGAGGTCGTCGAGGTCACGCCGCGTGCGCAGGTCGAGTATCCCGCCTCGCTGCTCGGTGGTGAACTGGGCCCGTACAACGACGGCGCCGCCTGACCGCCTGACAAAAGGCTGTCGGTCGTCGCCCGCGCGTACGAGTATTGCGGGCGGCGGCCGGCGTCGCACTATCGGGGGCGGATGAGCGATGGACGCGATCCTGCTGCAGGTCCTGAACGGACTGGACAAGGGCGGCGCTTACGCGTTGATCGCGTTGGGCCTGACCATCATTTTCGGCACGCTGGGCGTGGTGAACTTCGCGCACGGCGCGCTGTTCATGCTGGGCGCGTTCTGCGCCGTGACCGTCAAGGCGTTGCTGAGCCTTGAGATGGTCGCGCTCGATCCGACCCAGAAGACGGCCTGGGGCTCTCCGATGGAGATCCGCACGCCCTATGTCGAGACGTGGTTCGGCGACTTCGGCGCGACCATGCTCGACTACGCCGTCCCGGTATCCATCCTGGTCGCGATCCCGGTGATGCTGGCGATCGGGCTGGCCATGGAGCGCGGTCTGATCCGGTTTTTCTACAAGCGCCCGCACGCCGAGCAGATCCTGGTCACCTTCGGCTTGGCGATCGTCTTGCAGGAGATCGTGAAGTCGATCTACGGCGCCAACCCGATCCCGCAGCCGGCACCGGAAGCCGCCAAGGGCATGGTCGACTTCGGCGTCGCCATCGGCTTCCAGGCCGGCAACGTCGTCTACCCGCTGTGGCGGCTGATCTACTTCCTGTTCTCGCTGGCGCTGATCGGCGCGGTGTTCGCCTTCCTCCAGTTCACCACCTTCGGCATGGTGGTGCGCGCCGGCATGGCCGACCGCGAAACCGTCGGCCTGCTCGGCATCGACATCGATCGCCGCTTCACCATCGTGTTCGGCATCGCCGCCATCGTCGCCGGTCTGGCTGGCGCCATGTACACGCCGATCCTCAGCCCCGACTACCACATGGGCATGGACTTCCTTGTGCTGAGCTTCGTCGTCGTCGTGGTCGGCGGCATGGGCTCGCTCGGCGGCGCCGTGCTGGCCGGCTTCACGCTCGGCATCCTGCAGAGCTTCGCCTCGATGAACGAGGTGAAGGAGATCCTGCCCGGCATCGACCAGATCATCATCTACCTGATCGCGGTGGTGATCCTGCTGGTGCGTCCGCGCGGCCTGCTCGGCCGCAAGGGCGTGATGGAGAGCTAGGCGATGACCGGAGCCAGTTCACCGCGCACCGACCTGCTGGTGCTGATCTGCTTCGCCGCCGTGGTGCTGGCCGGGCCGATAATCGGCCAGCCGATCGGCGCCGGTTATCCCGACCTGCTGCAGAAGTTCGCCATATTCGGCATCTTCGCCATGGGCTTCAACATCCTGTTCGGGCTCACCGGTTACCTGTCTTTCGGCCACGCGGCGTTTCTCGGCGTCGGCTCCTACACCGCGGTGTGGACCTTCAAGCTGCTGTCGATGAACCCGATTCCCGCGATCATCTTCGCCACCCTGGTCGGCGGCGTCTTTTCGGCGCTGATCGGCGTGATCTCGCTGCGCCGCTCGGGCATCTACTTTTCGATCCTGACGCTGGCCTTCGCGCAGATGAGCTACAACCTGGCCTACTCGGTGCTCACCCCGCTGACCAACGGCGAGACCGGGCTCCAGTTGCGTCAGGCCGACCCGCGCGTGCTCGACGTCGCCTTCGGGCGCGACTACGGCGCGGTACTGCCGTCGTCCGATCTGTTCGGTATCGACATGACCGGTTACCCCGGCTTCTACTTCTGCGCCGTGCTGATGATCGTCTGCTTCTTCATTTCGCAGCGCATCTTCCGCTCGCCCTTCGGCATGATGCTGCGCGCGGTGAAGTCGAACCAGAACAGGATGAACTACACCGGCCTGAACACCCGGCCCTACACCCTGGCCGCGTTCGTCATTTCCGGCATGTATGCCGGCCTCGCCGGCGGCCTGCTGGCGGTGACCGATCCGCTGGCCGGCGCGGAACGGATGCAGTGGACGGCGTCCGGCGAGGTCGTGCTGATGACCATCCTCGGCGGCGCCGGCACGCTGCTCGGCCCGGTGATCGGCGCCGCCGTCATCAAGTATTTCGAGAACATCTTCTCCGCCTTCAACGAGGGCATCCTGTTGGCCGCGTTCGACTTCCTGCCCGAGGGGCTGCAGTACGTCATGGTCTCGGTGAGCTCGCTGTTCGTGGGCGAGGGCTGGCACCTGACGCTGGGCGCGCTGTTCATGATCATCGTGATTTTCCTGCCGGGCGGCCTGATGGAAGGATTCAATCGCATTCGCCAGCGGTTCCGTCATCGCGGCGGCGGCGGCGGCGCGGTCGTAGCGACGCCGGCCGGTGCCGGGGCACGGCCATGAGCGCGCAACAGCACGCTCATAACTCAAGGCAGGCCCTCGACGCATTGCGTCGAGCCCGCCGGGCACGGTCATGAGCATCTTATCGGTGCAGAACGTCAACAAGCAGTTCGGCGGCCTGCGGGCGCTGAACGAGGTCAACCTCGAGGTCGAGGCGGCGACCGTGCATGCCATCATCGGCCCCAACGGCGCCGGCAAGTCGACCCTGCTGAATTGTTTCGTCGGCCGACTGGAGCCCGACACCGGGACGGTGACCTTCGATGGCCGCTCGCTGCTTGGCTTGAAGCCGCACCAGATCAACCAGACCGGGGTTGCCCGGGTGTTCCAGACACCGGAAATCTTCGGCGACCTGAGCCTGCTGGAGAACGTTATGATCCCAGCCTTCGCCAAGCGCGACGGCGCCTTCACGCTGAAGGCCTGGCGGGCGATGCGTGGCGAGACCGACATCCGCGACCATGCCATGGCGATGCTGGAAGACGTCGGCCTGGCCGGCAAGGCGAGCGACATCGCCGGTCAGCTCAGCCGCGGCGACAAGCGCCGCCTGGAGCTGGCCATGTGCCTGGTACAGGAGCCCAAGCTGCTGCTGCTCGACGAGCCCACCGCTGGCATGGCCCGGGCCGACACCAACAACACCATCGAGCTGATGCAGCGCATCGCCGGGCGCGGCGTCACCATGGTGGTGATCGAACACGACATGCACGTGGTATTCTCGCTCGCCAGCAAGATCACCGTCCTGGCGCAGGGCACGGTGATCGCGGAAGGTTTGCCCGACAGGATCAAGGGCGACCCGAAAGTACAGGAAGCCTATCTCGGCGGCGCCCACCTATGACGTTGAGTGTGCCGCGCATGTGGGGGAGCCAGATGGACAGCCCGGGTCAACCGAGTGACACCGCCGCGACGGTCCAGACGGCGGCGGATACCGGCCCGGCCTATTTCGCCTGCCGCGACGTCCACGCCTACTACGGCGAGAGCTACATCGTTCAGGGCGTCGACTTCGAGGTCCGTGAAGGCGAGATCGTCGCGCTGCTGGGCCGCAACGGTGCCGGCAAGACCTCCACGCTGCGCGCCATCGCCCGGGTCGACGATCCGGCGCTCAAGTCCGGCGAGATCTGGCTAGATGGCCAGGCGCTGCACAAGATGCGCGCGCACCAGGCGGCGCAGAACGGCATCGGACTGGTGCCCGAGGACCGGCGCATCATCCAGGGCCTGACGGTGGAGGAAAACCTCAAGCTGGCGCAGATCGCGCCGCCGGTGGGCTGGCCGATCGAGCGCATCTACGAGCTGTTCCCGCGCTTGGGCGAACGCCGCAAGCAGGAGGGCACCACGCTGTCCGGCGGCGAGCAGCAGATGCTGGCGATCGGCCGCACGTTGGCCCGTGACGTGAAGCTGCTGCTGCTGGACGAACCCTACGAGGGTCTGGCACCGGTGATCGTGCAGGAGATCGAGCGCACGCTGGAGCAGATCAAGTCGCTCGGCATGACCGCCATCATCGTCGAGCAGAACGCCATCGCGGCGCTGCACCTGGCCGACCGCGCCATCATCCTGGACATGGGCCAGGTGGTGTTCGACGGCGTCGCGCAAGAGGTCCTGGACGACGCCGACATGCGTCAGCAGTACCTGGCGATCTGACGTCGCCACCGCGCCGGCCGATGCCGGCGCGGAACGCGATCCTCACGAAAGCTGCAGCGTGCCGGGCGTCGCCGCTTGGTGGGGTTGGGTCGCGGGTGGCTACCAGCGCATACTTGCGTGGAGATGGTTTCCCACGACGTGATCGTTGCCGGCGGCGGGCCGGTCGGGCTGACCCTGGCGATCGACCTGGGACGGCGCGGCGTGCGCACACTGCTGCTGGAGCGCAACGCGACGCCGACGGTGTGGCCGAAGATGGACCGCACCAACGCGCGCTCGATGGAGATGTACAGGCGTATCGGCTTGGCCGACCGCATCCGCGCGCTGGGCTATCCGCCAGACAATCCGATGCACGTGTTTCTGCTGCGCCGGATGAGCGAGCCGGCGATCGCGGTGTTGCCATTTCCGTCCGTGGCCGAGGCTCGCGAGCGCATCGCGGCTTGCACCGACAGTTCGCTGCCGCGTGAGCCCTATCAGCTCGTCAGCCAGAACAAGATCGAGCCGTTGCTGAAGCAGATCGCCGAGGCGACGCCGAATGTCACCGTGCGCTATGGCCACGAGGTGATCGACGTAGGCCAGGACGGCGATGGCGTTACCGCATCGGTGCGCACGCTCGACGGCGAGGCACTGTCATTCCAGGCCAGCTATCTGGTCGGCTGCGACGGTGGCCGCTCGGCGGTGCGCCGCGCCCTCGATATTCCATTGCAAGGCCGCGGTGGGCTGCGCGACGTACGCCAGGTGATCTTCCACGCCGAGGACCTCTACGAGCGCATCCGCGCCGGCAAGGGGCGGCACTACAACTTTGCCGACGACAAGGGCTCCGTGATCATCGCCCAGGGCGACCGCAAGGAGTTCACCCTGCATACGTCGTTGCCGGCCGACACCGACTTCCGCCCGGTGCTGCGCGACCTGATCGGCTTCGACTGCGACCTCGACGTGCGCCATGTGCAGAGCTGGCGTCACAACCTGCTGGTCGCCGAACACTACGGCAGGGGCCGCGTGTTCCTGGCCGGCGACGCGGTGCACCTGGTGATCCCGACCGGCGGGCTCGGGATGAACAGCGGCGTCGGTGACGCCTTCGACCTGTCGTGGAAGCTGGCCGGCGCGGTTCACGGCTGGGGCGGTCCGGCGCTGCTCGCGAGCTACGAGGCCGAGCGGCGGCCGGTCGGCCTCTACAACACCGACTCGGCCGGTTGGGCGGCCGCAGGCGTGCCGCTGTGGCGGGCCCTGGTGACGCCGGAGGTCGACGACGACGGCCCCGCCGGCATGGCGAAGCGCGACGAGCTGGCCGCTGCCTTCGCCGAACACCATGGTCGTATGCACGGCATGATCGGCGCGGAGATGAACTACACCTATGCCGGCTCGGCGCTGATTGCCGACGAGCCGGACAATGAGCCGGTGTGGGAGCGCAGCCGCTACGTCCCGCACACCCGCCCCGGCATGCGCCTGCCGCACATGTGGCTCAGCGACGGCCGCGCGATGCAGGACGCGCTTGGCGACGGCTACACCCTGCTCGACCTGGCCGGCGACATCGACGCCGCGCCGCTGGAACGCGCGTTCGAGAATCTGGGTGCACCGTTGGCGGTGCAACGCTTGAACGAGCCGCGTATCCGCAAGGTCTATGGCCGGCGGCTGTTCCTGCTGCGTCCCGACCTGCATGTCGCCTGGCGCGGCGACGAGCCGCCGGCTGACGCCGAAGCGCTGGCGCGGATGGCGACCGGCCATGTCGCCGCTGACGCCGATGTGCTGACCGGCGCAACTGGCGGAGACCGGTGCCCGCGCGCCGCGCAGCCTGCCGATGAAACCTGAATCAATCGACAGCCGGGGCGCGATCCGCGACCCCCGGATGTCCAGCATCGGCGAGACGGGGCGCTATCAGGTCGCCTGACGGCGCGCCCTGAGGCGTGTCGTTGCCGCCGCGTCGATGGTTCCGGTCGCGGGATCGATAGCGACGCCGTAGACGCGCTCGGCTTGGGCCGGCGTGACCTTCTCGTCCAGCACATCGGCCAGCACCCGGTCCGGGTCGCGCTGATGCGCCGGTCGATGGCCGCCGGCGCCGGGCTGCACGTGGGTCAGCACGTCGCCGGGGCGCACCTCGATATCGAGCATGATCCGGGCAGGAAGCTCGGTGGCCTCGCCGTCGCGCTCAAGGATCGCCTTGAACGGCGTGCCGTCCTCGCCGCCGGCAAGGCCGTAGGGCAGCGAGTCGACGCGACAGGTGCGCAGCATCACCCGGCCCGGCGCACCGAAGCGCCAGCGCCGGAACACCGACAGGCTGCCGCGATGCGCGCCAGCGCCGCCGGTATCGGGCACGAACCCGAAGCCGTCCAGCATCACCGGCATTTCCTGTTCAATGGATTCGGCCGGCGTGGCGCGGAAGCCGGACATGCCGACCGGCATCACCCCGTCGATACCATCGCTGTCCGGCCGCCCGCCCCAGCCGCTGGCATACATCTCGGTCAGCATGCCGCCGCCGTCGGCCGGCGTGTAGACCATCATCGAGATGCCACCTTCGGAGGCCGCCGGCATGCGCTCCGGGATTGCCTTGGCCAGCGCCGCCGTCACCAGGTCGGTCACCCGCCACAGCAACTGTCCGCGCGAGCCGACCGCTGCCGGGAAGTTGGGACGCAGCACGCTGCCTTCCGGCGCGACGGTGGTGATCGGCGCGAACAGGCCGGAGTTGATGGTGATATCGCCGCCGCCGAGCAGCGCCAGGAACACCATGTTGGCGACCCAATTGCCGATCATGTCCGGCGGCACGTTGAGTGCGTTGCGCAATTGCGCGCCGGTGCCGGTGAAGTCGATGGTGACGTCGCCGTTCTTGAACACCAGAGTTACCGCCAGGTCCACCGCCGCGCCGGTGCCGCTGTCGAACCGTTCGCTGTGGCTGTAGCGGCCGTTGGGGACCGCGCGCAGCGCCTTGCGCATGGCGTCCTCGCTGTGCCGCAGCAGGTGGCGGGCGCAGGCCCCGACGGCCTCGGCGCCGTGCTTGTCGATCAGCGCGCTCAAGCCGCGCTCGCCGCGCCGGCAGGCGGCGACGGCCGCGTCCAGGTCGCCCAGCACGTCGTCCGGCGCACGCACGTTGGCGGCGATGATCGCCTGCACCGCTTCGTTGCGCCGCCCGGCTTCGTAGTAGCGGAGCGCCGGCAGCCGCAGACCTTCCTCGTAGATCTCCTCGCACGGCAGGCCCATGCCGCCGGGGAACCGCCCGCCGATGTCGGTGTGGTGCTGCACCACCGCCGCGAAGCCCCGGTGCGTGCCGTCGTGAAAGATCGGCAGCACCACGGCGATGTCCGGCAGGTGCGACAGGCCGCCGTAGGGGTCGTTGGAGATGATGATGTCGCCCGCCCGGAAGCTGCCGCCGTAGGCGGCGATGATGTGCGGCATCACCGCCGTGAAGTAGCCCAGCCCATAGGGCACGGCCTGCGCGATCACACGGCCGTGCGCGTCGAGCAGGCCGGCAGAGAAGTCGCCGCCCTCCTTGGCGACGATCGACCGCGTGGTCTGCTTCATGGTGATGTTCATCTCTTCCGAGACCGCGATCAGCTCGTGCCGCATCACCTCGGTGAGAATCGGATCGAAGCTCTCGCTCATGGCTCTCGCTCCAGCACGATGCTGGCATAGTCGTCGAGGCGTGCCCGCCAGCCCGGCGGCACCACGACCGTGGTGTCGAACGCCTCGATCACCACCGGGCCCTCGCAGGACCGGTCGATCAGCCCGGCACGTGTGATGATCCGCGTCGCCAGCGTGCCGTGGTCGGGGCCGAAGTAGGCCTCGCGGGTACTCTCCGTGGCGTTGCCGGGGTCGCGCCGAAAGGCCGCCGCCGCGTCGCCGAAGCTGATCGCGCGGGCCGGCGCCGTCGCCTTCAGGCGCAGGCTGACCACCGCGATCGCCTCGTCCGCACTGCGGTAGCCGTAGGACAGTTCGTGCGCGGCATGAAACCGCTCTGTCAGGCTCGCGACCAATGTCTCGGCGGTGACGTCGTCCGGCACGGCGATGGTCAGCTCCGAGGTCTGCCGCTGGTAGCGCAGGTCGAGGTAGCGCTCGAAACGGACGGTGGCGGCGTCGATATTGTCCTGCCGCATCTCCTCGCCAATGTCGGCGGCGATGGTCTCGAACCGCGCCAGCAGGTCGTCGGCGCCGAGCGCGTCGAGCCGGCCGGGCACGCTTCGCACGTGGTCGTAGCGCAGGTCGGCGAGCAGCAGGCCCAGCGCGCTGAACAGCCCGGGATAGAGCGGCACGTAGACCCGTCTCATGTCCAGCGCTTCGGCCAGCCCGGCCGCGTGCACCGGGCCCGAGCCGCCGAAGGCGACCAGCGTGTAGTCGCGCGGGTTGCGGCCGCGTTCGGTCGTCACTGCCCGGATCGCCCGCGTCATCGCCGCGTTGGCCACCGTGTGCACGCCGTGCGCGGCGGCCAGCGGCGGCAGGTCGAGGCGCGGACACAGCGCCCGCTCGAACGCCGTCAGCGCTGCGGGCCGGTCGATCGGGACCGAGCCGCCGGCGATCGCGGTCGGGTTCATGAAACCGATGGCGACGTTGGCGTCGGTGATCGTCGGTTCGGTGGCGCCGCGCCCATAGCACACCGGGCCGGGCGCGGCGCCGGCGCTGTGCGGTCCGACCCGGAGCGTGCCGCCGTCGTCTATCCAGGCAATCGAGCCGCCGCCGGCACCGGCCTCGACGATGTCGAGCGACGGCACCGAGATCGCATAGCCGGCGCCGCGGCTGTAGCGCGCGCTGGCGTTGGCCTCGCCGCCAACCTCCAGCTCGGTCTTCTCCACCGGCGCGCCGTCCTCGATCAGACAGGCCTTCACCGTGGTGCCGCCCATGTCGAACGAGACGGCGCGATCCAGCCCGACCTCGCGGCACAGTACGGCACACGCCAGCACGCCGGCGGCGGGCCCCGACTCGACCAGTCGTACCGGAAAGCGCCGCGCCTGCTCCGCCGTGGTCAGCCCGCCATTCGATTGCACGATGCGCAGGCCACGCGAGCAGTAGCCGCCCAACGTCTGTTCCAGGCCGCCGATGTAGCGTTCCACCACCGGCATCAGGTAGGCATTCACCGCCGTGGTGCTGGTCCGCTCGTATTCGCGGATCTCGGGCAGCACTTCGTGCGAGACCGAGAGCGCCGCGTCGGGCAGCAGTTCGCGCGCCAGGTCGGCCACCTCGCGCTCGTGTGCCGGATTGGCGAAGGCGTTGATGAAGCAGATCGCCAGCGCCTCGATATCTTGTACCTGCAGCGCCAGCAGCGCCGCGCGGGCATCGTCGAGGTCGAGCGGTCGGAACACCTCGCCCGCGCCAGTGACGCGCTCGTTCACCTCGCGCCGCAACCGGCGCGGGATCAGCGGCGGCCGCCGCTGCCACAGGAAGTCGTAGATGCCGGGCCGGGCCTGCCGGTGCATTTCCAGCTCGTCGCGGAAGCCGGTTGTGGTCAACAGCCCGGTCCTGGCGCCCTTGCCTTCCAGCAGCGCGTTGGAACAGATCGTGGTGCCGTGGACCAGGCTTTCCAGCTCGCCGGCGCCGCTGGCGCCCATCACGTCGAGCAGGCGGTCGCGCACGTCGCCGGCGACCTGTTCCGGCAGCGACAGCAGCTTGTACGTGCGCAAGGCGCCATCGGGGGTCATCGCCACCACGTCGGCGAAGGTGCCGCCGATGTCGAAGGATACGCGGGGGGCTGTTCTCATCTGGGGGCGGGCCGAGTCTCGGTGGCGTGAACGGTGCTGCGACGATAGCATTGCGTAACGGATGTGGAGAGAGCGTCATGCATGACTTGGTGATACGCGACGGCCTGATCGTGGACGGGACCGGCCAGACGGCCTTCGCCGGCGACATCGCCATCGAGGACGGCCGCGTCGCCGCGATCGGCGGCAAGGCCGGCCCCGGCCGGCGCGAGGTCGCCGCCGCCGGCCGCGTGGTCACGCCCGGTTTCGTCGACGTGCACACCCACTATGACGGCCAGGCGAGCTGGGACCCCCAGCTCGCGCCGTCGTCCTGGCACGGCGTCACCACCATCGTCATGGGCAATTGCGGCGTCGGTTTCGCGCCGGTGCGCCCGGACAGCCACGACTATCTGATCGAGATGATGGAGGGCGTGGAGGACATCCCCGGCACCGCGCTGCACGAAGGCATCTCCTGGAACTGGGAGAGCTTTCCGCAGTATCTCGACGCGCTCGCCGGCTTGCCGCGCGCCATCGACATCGGCACGCAGCTGCCGCATGCCGCGCTGCGCGCCTACGTGATGGGCGAGCGCGGCGCCACCAACGAGACCGCGACCGCCGACGACCTGGACGCGATGAGCGAGGCGCTGCGCCAGGCACTGGCCGCCGGCGCGCTCGGCTTCACCAGCTCGCGCACCGACGTGCACCGCACCGCCAGGGGCGAGCACATCCCCGGCTTCAATGTCGAGACCGAGGAACTGGTCGTTCTGGGCCGCGCCGCCGGCGCCACCGGCAAGGGCACCATCGGCGTCAACGTCGACTTTGTCGACGAGGCGGCGGAGTTCGACTGGCTGCGCCGACTGCGTCGCGAGTCGGGCCGGCCGGTCTGGTTCCTGCTGGCGCAGTTCAACGACGACCCGGGCAAGTACGTCCGCCTGTTGCAACGCACGGTCGACGCGACCGAGGCGGGCGAACCGATCCTGGCCCAGGTCGCTGGTCGGCCGATCGGCTTCCTGCTCGGCCTGGAGAGCTCGCTGCATCCCTTCGTCAGCCGCCCGAGCTACAAGCAGATCGCCAAGCTGCCGCTGGCCGAGCGCTTGAAGCAGATGCGCGACCCGGCGTTCCGCGCGCGCATGCTGGCCGAAAAGGTCAGCCACCGCAGCGACATCATGCGCACGGTCACCGAGCGCTTCGACCGCATGTTCCGCCTGGGCGACCCGCCGGACTACGAGCCCGCCGCTGACGACAGCCTCGCCGCGCTCGCCGCCGCGCAGGGCCGCGACGCGCAGGAGGTCGCCTACGACGTGCTGCTGGAGCGCGATGGCCACGAGTTGATCTTCATGCCGGCCTTCAACTACGCCGCCGGCGACTTCTCCGACATCGAGAAGATGATGGACCACCCGAACACCATCATGGGCCTGTCGGACGGTGGCGCGCATTGCGGCCTGATTTGCGATGCCTCGACGCCGACCTTCATGCTCTCGCACTGGGCGCGCGACCGCACCCGTGGCACGAAGCTATCGCTGGAACAGGCGGTGAAGCGCCAGACCAGCGAGACCGCGGCGCTGTTCGGCCTCAACGACCGCGGCCGTCTGGTGCCGGGGATGAAGGCCGACTTGAACCTGATCGACTTCGAGCGTCTGCGCCTGCGGGCGCCGGAGATGGTCTACGACCTGCCGGCCGGCGGGCGGCGCCTGGTGCAGCGGGCCGAGGGCTACGACATGACCGTGGTGTCCGGCGTCGCCACGTTCGAGAATGGCGAAGCGACCGGCGAGCTGCCCGGCGCGCTGGTGCGCGGCGCGCGAGGGGCCACGGGTGGCTGAGGCGCCGCTGGCCGGCGTCGTCGTCCTCGACTTCACCCAATTCGTCGCTGGCCCGGTCTGCACCCGGGCGATGGCCGAGCTCGGCGCCGAGGTGATCAAGGTCGAGCTGGCGCCGACCGGCGATCAGGCGCGGATCCTGCCGGTGCGGCGCGGTGGGCGCAGCGCCTATTTCGTGCAGCAGAATCTCGGCAAGAAGAGCCTCGCCGTCGACCCGCGCCAGCCGGCCGGGCTCGACCTGCTGAAACGGCTGGTATCGAAGGTCGACGTACTGGTGGAGAATTTCTCGCCCGGCGCCATCGCCCGGCTCGGTCTTGGCTGGGACGCGGTGCGCGAGCTCAACCCCGACCTGATCATGTGCTCGATCTCCGCCTTCGGGCAGGACGGTCCGCTGGCCGAGTTGCCGGGCTTCGACTTCGTCGGCCAGGCCTATTCCGGCATCACCTCGATGATCGGCGAGCCCGGCATGGCACCGCCGCTGACCGGCGCCGCGATCGGCGATGTCGGCGCCGGTGCTTGCGCGCTAGGCGCCGTCAACGCCGCGCTCTACGGCCGCCTGAAGCGTGGCGGCGGCGGCGAGCGCATCGATGTGGCGCTGATCGACTTCTACTTCCAGGGCCACGCCATGGCGGTGGAGTCCTATAGCGCGTCCGGTGGCGAGATCGCGCTGACCCGCTCCGGCACGCAACACCTGACTCTCGTTCCCGCCGGTGTGTTCTCCGCGCGCGAGGGCCACGTCGTGCTGATCCCGGTCGGCGAGGCGATGTGGCGCCGCCTGGCCAACGCGATGGACCGGTCCGACCTGATCGACGACCCACGCTTCCAGGACAACGCGGGCCGCGTGGCGCATCGCACCGAGCTGAACCGCGTCGTGGAGGATTGGCTCAAGGCACAGCCCAGTGACGCCGATGCGGTACGCACGTTGCAGTCGCACCGCGTGCCCTGCGCCCCGGTGCTGAGCGTCGCCGACGCACTGCGCGAACCGCAGCTGCTGCATCGGCTGACCGTGGTCGACATCGGCGATCCGGTGATTGGCGACTTCCAGGTCCCCGGCTCGCTGTTCCGTTTTCCCGAACGCGGCGACCTTACCCATCGCTGGGCGCCGTCGCTGGGCGAACACAATGCAGACATTCTTGGCCGCCACCTCGGTATCGGCGCCGGCGAGGTCCAGGCGCTGGAACAGGCCGGCACGCTGGTCGCCGGCGCCTAGTTTTCGAAGCGGCGCGCTAGGAAGTCGGCCGTCGCCGCCGCGCATGGCCGCGCGTGACTGAAAGGCAGGCCGTGGCGCGTGCCGGCGAAGACCTGCATCTCGCTGTCGGGCAGCAGCCGGTGCAGTTCGGCAGTGATGGTGGGTCCGATGAACGGGCTGTCGTCCGGCGACAGCAGCAGCACCGGTTGCGTCAGCCGGTCCAGTTCCGGGCTCAGGTCGAGGTCGAGCAGCGCCTGCGCCAGCGCCAGAACGACGTCGGGGTCCTGCTCGGACTGCTGGCGCTGGTACCAGGCGTGACGCGCGTCGGGCAGCGCACCGGGATGAAACCGTCGGGCCATCATCATTTCCGACCAGCCGGCCATGCCGTGCTCGTCGATGAAGACGCGCCACGGCACCACGTTGTCGACGCCGCTGCCGCGATGGCTACACGACACGCCGGTCACGCTGCGCACGCGCTGTGGCTGCCGAAGCGCCGCGAGGAGGGCGAGGCTGCCGCCGATCGACTCGCCGACCAGATGGAACCGGTTCGCCTCGACCGCGTCGGCCAGCGCCAACAGATCGCCCAGCATCGACTCGAACCCGATGGCCGCCCGTGCGTCACCCTTCTCGGAACGCCCGCACCCGCGCATGTCGAACCGCACCAGCCGGTAGCGGCCGATCAGCGCCGGTAGCCAGTCGGCCCAGATTTCGGCACTGGCGGCCACGCCGTGGTGAAACAGGATGGTCTGCGGGGCGCGCACCCACGGCGGCGTCAGGTCGACGATGTCGTAGTAGATCGACCGATCATCCAGCGACAGGTATGCCATATCAGCCTCCGCGAGCCCGTTGCTGACCTTATCACGCCGTCAGGTCGCCGGCGCGCTGACGCCCAGGTATGCGGCTTGCACGGCGGGGTCGGCGGCCAGCATGGCGGCGCTGTCGTGCCCGACAACGCGGCCGTTCTCCAGCAGGTAGCCCCGGTCGCCGATCGCCAGGCTCTGCGCCGCGTTCTGCTCCACCAGCAGGATGCCGATGCCGGCCTCGCGCACGGTGGTCAAGGTGCGGAACAGCTCGCGGCACAGCAGCGGCGACAGGCCGAGCGAGGGCTCGTCGAGCAACAGAATCGTCGGCATCGACATCAATGCGCGGCCGATCGCCACCATTTGCTGCTCGCCGCCGCTCATGGTGCGTACCGGCTGCCGGGCGCGCTCGGCGAGGCGTGGGAACAGTTCGAGCACACGCGTGAGGTTCGCCGCCTCGTTCGGCCGCGCGCGAGCGACGTGGGCGCCGAGGATGAGGTTCTCGCGCACCGAGAGGTCGGCGAACAGGCCGCGGTCTTCCGGCACCAGGGTGATCCCGTCAGCGACGATCCGGTGCGGCGGTCGCGCCAGGATCGGCGCGCCATCCAGCGTGATCGAGCCGTTCCCGGTGCCCTCGCAGATGCCGGCGATGGAGGTCAGCAGCGTGCTCTTGCCGGCGCCGTTGGCACCGAGGATGACGACGATCTCCCCTGGAGCGATGCGCAGCGACACCTCGGCCAGCGCCTGGTGCCGGCCGTAGCTGACGGACAGGCCGGCGACCTCAAGCACCGTCGTCGCCCAGATAGGCGCGGACTACCGCCGGGTCGGCCAGCACCGCCTCCGGTGGGCCTTGGGCGATTCTGCTGCCGCTGCTCATCACCACGCAGGTGTCGCACAGGCTGCGGATCGCATCCATCACGTGCTCGACCAGGATGATAGTGCGGCCCTCGGCACGCAGGCTGTCGATCAGCGCCACGCCGGTGGCGAGTTCCGTCGGGTTCAGCCCCGCCAGCCACTCGTCGAGCAGCAGCAGGACCGGATCGCCGGCCAGCGTACGGGCCAGCTCCAGCCGTTTCTGGTCGATATAGGTCAGGGTGCCGACGGCGGCGTCTGGCGCCACGGCGAGGCCGACCCGCTCCAGAAGTGCTTCCGCATGGCGGCGCGCCTCGGCGCCCCAGCGCCGGCGATGGCCGAAGGCGGCGCCGGCGATGACGTTGTCGAGCACCGAGAGCGACGGCAGCAGCCGCACGAGCTGGAAGGTGCGGCCGACGCCGAGGCGGCTGATCCGGCGCGGCGGCAACCCGGCGATCGCCTGGCCACGCAATTCGATTGCGCCGCCGGACGGTCGCAACGCGCCGGAGATCAGGTTCAGCATCGTGGTCTTGCCGGACCCGTTCGGGCCGATCAGGCCGAGCACCTGATGCTCGGCGACCTCAAAGCTGATGCCGTCGACAGCGATCAGGCCGCCGAACCGCTTGCTCACTTCGCGGACGTTCAGCAACCTGTCGGTCATCGCGCTAGCCTCGCCCTCGCCGCAGGGCGTGCAGCAACGTTTCCAGCCGTCCAGCGACACCATGCGGCACCACGTAGACCACCAGCAGGAAGGCAATGCCGAGCAGCAGTGTGGTCTGGTTCGGGAATTGCGCCGAGATCACTTCCCACAGCAGCGCGAAGGGCAGGACGCCGAGCAGCGGCCCCCACAGCCGGCCGGCACCGCCGAGCAGCGCCATGATCACCACCTGAAACGACAGGATCGGCGAGAACGCGATGCCGGGGTCGATATAGGTCCAGCGCGGCGCCAGCAGGGCGCCGACCAGGGCCGCGACCGCGCCGGAAAACATGAACAGCGCCACCTTGCTGGCGGCAGTGCCGATGCCGCAGTGCTCGGCCACGACCTCGTCGTTGCCGATGATGCGCAGCGCGAAGCCGATCCGCGACCGCCCGATCCACCAGCCGAACAGGTAGACCGCCGCCGTCGCCGCCAGCAACTCCCAGTAGATGTGGCTCTCGGTTAGGTCGGTCAGCACGTAAAGCCCGCGGCTGGTGCCGAAGTTGTTCTGCGTCCAGGTGACGAGCTGGCGCACCAGCTCGGCCAACCCGAGCGTGAAGATCACGAAGTAGACGCCCGACAGCCGCAACGTCGCCAGCCCGACGATGCCCGCCAGCACCGCGCCGGCAAGCAGCGCCAGCAGTAGCAGCAGCGGGTAGGGCAGCACGTCGATGCCGATCGCGACGACGTAGGTGCCCAGGCCGTAGAACGCCGCGGTCGCCAGCGAGATGTAGCGCGTCGGGCCGGAGAACACCGCCCAGCTCGTCGCCAGCACGGCGTACATTGCCACCGTGACCGCGAAAGTCAGCAGGTAGCCCTGGTCGACCAGCGGCAGCAGGGCGGCGAGCGCGAAGCCGGCCGCCGCCAATGCCATGCGCCAGCCGCCGGCGCGGCTCATGCGGCGCGCCTTCCGAACAGCCCTTGCGGCCGAAACAGCAGGACCGCGATGAACATCAGGTAGGCCGCCGCCAGCGTAAGGCCGGGGTCGATCAGCGTCGCCACCGCGGTCTCCGCGATGCCCAGGATCACCGCCGCGAGGATGGCGCCGCGCATGTCGCCGACGCCGCCCATGATCACGATCACCAGCGCCTTCATGGTGAACAGCACACCGACCGACGCGTCCATGGTCAGGAAGGTGCTGATCAGCGCGCCGCCGGACGCGGCAACCGCCCCGCCGAGCGCGAAGGCCAGCGCCGACATCGCCGGCACGTCGATGCCGACCAGGCCGGCCGAGCGCGGGCTGACCGCCACCGCGCGCATCGCCACGCCGGTTCGCGTGCCATAGAGCCACAGGCACAACAGGCCGCCGATGGCGGCGGCCGCCAGGCAGGCGACGATGCGGTTCAGCGCGTAGGTCGCGCCGAAAATGTCGACCGGCTCGACTAGGTAGGAATAGGAGAAGTAATCGCCGCCGAAGCCGGCCAGCATGATGCCGACGAAGATAAAGGCCATGCCGAAGGTCGCCAGGATGCTGTCGACCTCGAGCTGACCGGGATCACGGGCACGGCGCACCAGCGGGCGCAGCATGAAGCGGTAGACCATCCAGTTCCCGGCGAACGCCAGCGGCGCCACCAGCAGCAGCGACAGCAGCGGGCTGACCTGGCCCGCGGTGTGACACCAGAACGCGGCGAAGGCGCCGGCGACCAGCATCTCGCCGGTCGCCAGGTTCATGATCCGGGCGACGCCGTACTGCAGGTTCAGCCCCATCGCGATCAGCGCGTAGGTGCCGCCGAGCAGCAGGCCGGTGATGACGATGTCCATGGCCAGACCTGGGCGGCGGCTCGTTCCCGCGCCGCCGCCCGTCTGCTTGCCGCCTAGTTCCAGCCGGACTTGAGCTGCACCGGCTTGGCGCCGGGCCGGCCGGTGGAGGCGACGCCGAGATAGCGGCCGTCCTGCCACTGCCCGGCGGTCCAGAACACCTCGTTGTTCTGGTTCTTGAAGGTGACGTCGCCCATCACCGTCTTGAATGTGTGGCTCTTGATATAGGCGGTGACGGCGGCGCGGTCGGTGCTGCCGACGCCCTCGATCGCCTGTTCCAGGATCTGCAGGCTGGCGTAGACGGTGGCGCTGGCCCAGCCGTCGGCGGCCTTGCCGGTAACCTCCTTGTGCGCCTTCAGGTAGGCCTGCATTTCCGGCGTGTCCGGGTCGATGCCGCCGGCGCCGAGCACGTTGTTGGCCTTGCTGCCGAACTTGCCGCCATAGGCCGGGAATGACGTGGCGACGGCGGTGTAGAACACCTTGGTGTCGAGACTCTGGACGATCGCTTCTTGCGTCAGGCCGAAGGTGTCGGGCGGGTAGGACCAGGCGATGAAGGCGTCCGGGTTCGCGGCCTTGGCGCCCTTGACGATCGGCGACAGGTCCTGGGTGCCGAGCGGATAGGACTTGTCGTAGACGATCTCCAGCCCGGCCGCCTCGAATGCCGGGCGGGCGGAGTTCGCCAGCTCGATGCCGAAGGCGTCGGCAACGTTCACCATCGCCACCTTGTTGCCGATTTTCCCGGCCTTGTTCAGGTCGACCAGGATATCGACGACCGCCTGGGTGAAGGCCTCGGTCGAGCCGAGCAGGAAGAACAGGCCGTCATAGCGTTCGGTCAGCGTTTCGATCTGGTCGGTGATCGCGGTGACCGCGAGCTGCGGATAGCCGTACTTGGCGAAGATCGGCGCCACCGCCAGATTGAAGCCGGTGCCGTAGGGCGCGACGATGAAGTCGACCTTGTCCTGCGTCGCCAACCGCTGCACCGCCTTGATGCTTTCGCCCGGATTGGTCTGGTCGTCGTATTCGATGACCTCGATCTTGGCCATGCCGGACTTCAGCTTCAGTCCGCCGCGAGCGTTCACCTGCTCCACCCAGAGCTGGATGTTGGGCCAATGGGTGACGGCGGTGCCGCCGGCCAGCGGGCCCGTCTTGGCCGCCACGGCGCCGATCTTGATGGTGTCGGCGGCCGATGCAGGCCCGGCGATCAGGCCGCCGAGCAGCGTCGCGGCCGCCGCCATCTTGAGCGTTGTCCTTCGGTTCATGGGTCTCCTCCCTCTTATGTGTCGCGTTCTTGGCGCGACGGTTTGCCACCGACTGGCACGAGTCAGATCGGGTAGTCGTGCGCCTGTCGGTGCAGCGATATCCAACGCAATTCGGTGAACGCCTGCACGCCGCTGTCGCCCCCAAAACGACCATGGCCGCTGGCCTTCATGCCACCGAACGGCATGTGCGGTTCGTCGTAGACGGTGGGGCCGTTGACGTGCGCGATGCCGGTCTCCAGCCGCCGCGCCACCGCCAGCGCGCGCGCGGTGTCGCGGCCGAAGACCGCCGCCGCCAGGCCATAGTCGCTGTCGTTGGCGACCGCGATCGCCTCTTCCACGCCGGCGACGCGGATCACTGCCGCGACCGGGCCGAACGATTCCTCGTGATAGAGCCGCATTGTCGAGGTGACGTGATCGATGATCGTCGGCTGCATCACTGCGTCGTCGCGCTGGCCGCCACAGACCAGCGTGGCGCCCTTGGCCAGCGCGTCCTCGACCAGGGTGCCGACGCGGTTCGCCGCCTCGGTGCCGATCATCGCGCCCAGCGCGTGCCTGCCCGACGACGGGTCGCCGGCGCGCAGTGCGCTGGCGCGGGTCGCGAACTGCGCGACGAAATCCGCCGCGACCGCCTCGTCGACAATGACCCGCTCGGTCGAGATACAGACCTGGCCCTGGTTGAAGAAGGCGCCGTAGCTGGCGGCATCGGCGGCGGCCTCGATGTCGGCGTCGTCCAGCAGCAACAGCGGCGCCTTGCCGGAAAGCTCCAGCAGGCAGGGTTTCAGGTGCCGCGCGCAGATCTCGGCCACGCTGCGGCCGACCCGGGTCGAGCCGGTGAAGCTGACGCGACGTACCGCCGCGTGCGCGACCAGCGCCTCGATGATCTCGGCGGCATCGTCGGGGGCGTTACTGACCAGGTTCAGGACGCCCGGCGGCAGGCCGGCGTCGTTCAGGGTCTCGGCCACCAGGCTGTGTGTCTTCGGGCAGAGCTCGGAAGCCTTCAGGACGACCGTGTTGGCGCAGGCCAGCGGCACCGCGACGGCACGCACGCTCAGCACGATCGGCGCGTTCCATGGCGCGATGCCCAGCACCACGCCGGCCGGCTGGCGCACCGCGAGGTTTGTGACCGCGGGCCCGGCGGCCGGACCGCCGGTATCGCCCAGGCAGTCGGTTCGGGTCGCAGCGTCGCGCAGGATCGCGGCGCCGAGCGAACAGTTGAAACCGGCCCAGGTCGGCGTGGCACCGAGCTCGCGCGCCATGACGGCAGCGAACTCGTCCTGCCGCGATTCCAGCAGGTCGGCGGCGTGTTCCAGGATGCTGGCGCGTTCCGATGCCGGCGTCGTCGACCAGGACGGAAAGGCGGCGGCGGCGGCGTTGGCGGCGGCCAGCGCATCGCCGACCGATGCGGCCGATGCCACGGTCGCGGCACCGCCGCCGATCGGACCGCTGCGACTGAACGTGGCCTCGCGCCGCGCCGTCACCGAACGGCCGTCGATCAGAAGCTGGGCTTCGTAAACCACGCATCCTCCCCCGGAGCCGGGCATGACGTTGTTGAAGGCCGCCTGTCCTGACTTCCGGACCATAGGACAGCAAAGTCGGGCGGGGGCGATAATGGAAGATTCTGGTGAAAACTTGCATATTCCTGGTGGTCATCGAGGAAGCGATGCGGTGAACGCGCTCGAAATGCCGCAGATCAGCGCCGACCGGGTGGTCTGCGCGCTACAGCACCGCGTGCTGGGGACCGGTCCGCAAGCCGGGGATCGCCTGTGGCGCTGCCTGCTGCTGACCGCCGGGACCGGCACCATCGGCGGCGGCGAGGCGGTTGCGCTGGCCGCGCCGTGCCTGGCCTGGATGCCGTGGCAGGCGGATCGCACGCTGACGGTGCACGCCGGCGCGGTCGGCTTTCAGCTCGCGGTCGACCAGGCCGTGCTGGCCAGCGTCGTGGCCAACAATCCGGAATCCGCCGGGCTGCGTCAGCTCGCCGACCGCCGCGTCGTTGCCGCGATCGACGATGCGGACGAGACCGTTGCCGACATCGAGAACGCCTTCGGCCTGGTGGCGCGCGAATTGCGCCGGCCGCAGGGCGGCTCGCTGGCGCTTGTTCAGGCGCAGCTCTGCACCATCCTGGTGATCCTGTGGCGGCTGTCGGGCAGCGAGGCGATGGCGCTGCGTACCCAGGGCGAGCCGTCGCGGATCCTGCAGCGCTTTCGCCAGCTCGTGGAGATGCACTTTCGCGACCGCTGGAGCATCGCCGCCTATGCCGCCACGGTCGGTCTGTCGACCGACCGGCTGCACGACATCTGCCGCCGCCACCTCGGCAAGACGCCGAGCCAACTGGTGCAGGAGCGGGTGCTGCACGAGGCGCGGCTGTCGCTGCGGCGCTCCACGTTGACGGTCGAGCAGGTCGCCGCCGCACTCGGCTTCCGCGACGTCGCTCATTTCAGCCGCTTCTTCAAGGCCAAGATCGGCCTGCCGCCGGCGACCTACCGCCGAAGCATTCACCTGGCGCAAGGCCAGGACCGTGGCGAAGCGGTGGAGACCTACGCCGACTGGCCCTAGGGCGCGGGCTGGCGTGCATAGAGCTCGCGCAGTTCGAGCTTGCGGATCTTGCCGGCACCCGACAGCGGCATCGGCTCCTCGCGGAAGGTCACGCCGCGGGGGCACTTGTAGCCGGCGATGTGCTCGCGGCAATGCGCGACGATCTCCGCCTCGGTGGCGCGCTGGCCGTCGCGGCAGCGCACGATGGCATGCACCGCCTCGCCCCATGTCTCGTCCGGCATGCCGATCACCGCGCATTCCAGCACCGCCGGGTGCTGGTAGATCGCCTGCTCGACCTCGGCCGGATAGACGTTCTCGCCGCCGGAGATGATCATATCCTTCAGCCGGTCGACCAGGTAGATCATGCCGTCGTCGTCGACATAGGCGGCATCGCCGGTGTGCATCCAGCCGTCCTTCAGCGCCGCCTGGCTCTCTTCCGGCCGGTTCCAGTAGCCGCGCATCACGTTGTCGCCGCGCGCGAGCAACTGGCCGACGGTGCCGGCCGGCACCTCCCGGTCGGCCTCGTCGACGATGCGCACCTCGCACCCCAGCGACGGGTAGCCGCAACTGGCCAGCAGCGGCGCTTCGCCCTTGGTCATCTCCGGCGTCAGCACCAGCGCGGTGGTGAACGGCGACAGCTCGGTCATGCCGAAGGAATGGATGAAGCGCCAGCTCGGCAGCTTCGCCATCGCCAGGCGCAGCACTGCCGGCGGCATCGGCGAGCCGCCGAACTGGCAGGTCATCGCGTGCGACAGGTCGTAGTCGTCCAGCGCCGGGTGGTTCACCAGCATGTTGATCATGGTCGGGATCAGGATCGAGTAGCTGGTCTTGTGGTCCTGGATCACCTGCATCGCCGCCTCCGGCCGGAACGACGGCAGGAAGCTGTGGCAGCCGCCGACGGTGGTTGTCACCAGCGTGCCGCAGGCATCGGCGATGTGGAACATCGGCGCCGAGTGCAGCCAGTGGGTGTCGCGGTCGAAGCGGATCGTGGCGGCGACGTTGATGGCGTTGTAGACGATGTTGCGGTGGCTCAGCATCACGCCCTTGGAGCGCCCGGTGGTGCCGCCGGTGTAGTACAGGCCGGCGATATCGTCGCCGCCGCGACCGGCGTCGGCCATCGGCGCGGCGGCGTCGAGCACGGTTTCGTAGTCGTGCATCCCGGCCGGAACCGTGCTCTCGCCCATGTAGACGACCTCGCGCACGTCCGGGCAGGTTCGGCGCAGGCCATCGGCGAGTTCGACATAGGCGTCGTCGACGAACAGCATCGCCGCGCCGCAGTCACCGAGCGCGAACGCCAGTTCCGGCGCCGCCCAGCGCGTGTTCAGCGGCACCAGCACGGCGCCGGCGGTCCAGCCGGCGAACAGCATCTCCAGGTAGCGGTCGCCGTTCAGCGCCAGTACCGCCAGCCGGTCGCCGGGCTTGAGACCGAGCGCGGCGATGGCACCGGCCAGCCGCGCCACCCGGTCGGCGAACTGGCGCCAGGTCTGGCGCCGGCCGTTGAAGATCGTCGCGGTGCCGTCGGCGTTGACCTGGACCGCGCGGCGGAGTCCCTGGGTGATCTGCATGGTCGTGTGCGCCGCCGACCTAGAACGGGTTGCGCACGATGCCCCCTTCGACGCGTAGACCGGCGCCGTTGGTGGCGCTGGCCGCCGGGCTGCAGGCATAGCAGATCATGTTCGCGACCTCCTCGGCGGTGGCGAAGCGCTGCAGCAGCGACGTGGCGCGGCGTTGCTCGAACATTTCTTTCTGCAGCTGTTCCACGGGAACGCCGCGCGCCTTGGCTCGGCGTTCGAAGTTGCCGGCCAGTCCCTCCACCCAGGTCGGCCCCGGCAGCACCGAGTTGACGGTGACGGCGGTGCCCTTGGTCAGCTCGGCGCAGCCGCGCGCCAGGGCGAGCTGCGCCGCCTTGGTGACGCCGTAGTGGATCATCTCCGCCGGCACGAAGATGCCGGACTCGCTGGACACGAACACGATCCGGCCCCAGTTGCGCTCGATCATCTTCGCCAGGTAGTGGCGGGTCAGGCGCACCCCGCTCATCACGTTGACGGTGAACAGCCGTTCCCACTCGGAGTCGGGAATGTCGGCAAACTGGCCGATGTCGTAGACGCCGGTGTTGTTGACCAGCACGTCGATCTCGCCGGCGCCGTCGATCATCGCCTCGCAGCCCGCCGCGGTGCCCAGGTCGGCGGGCACACCCTCGAAGACGCCGTCGGGATGCGCCGCGCGGAGCCGTTCCAGGGCCTCGTCGACCGCCGCCTGGCCGCGTCCGTTGACCACCACCGTGGCGCCCATCTGGCCAAGGCCGAGCGCGGCGGCATGACCGATGCCGCGCGTCGAGCCGGTAACCAGCGCGCGCCGGCCGCTCAGGTCCAGATCCATGTGTCGTCCCTTCCTACGGACACCGCCGCCCCGGCGAACCGGGGCGGCGGGTCAGCTGTCGTCGATGTCGCCGGTCTACGACGGCCGCTTCATCTTGCAGGTGGTCGGCAGCGTCACCTGGTCCTGTGGGACGACGGTGATGGTCTTGAAGCCGATTCCGTAGTCCTCGCCGTTGTAGATGAACCGGTTCTCCGGCGTGACGTCCTCGGTCATCTCCGACAGCACCAGCGGCATCAGGATCTGGTGATCGTCGGTGCGCACCTTGACCTCGCCGACCGCGCCCGGATGCGTCATGCCTTCCAGCGCCCTGGCGACCGCGGCGGGATCTTCGCTGCCGGCCTTTTCGACGGCGGCCTTGAACAGCCACAACACCCAGCGGGTGCGATCGGCGTACCAGGACTTGCCGGTCTCCTTGCGGAACTTGTCGGAGAAGGCCTGCGCGTCGGCCGTCATCTTGATGCCTTCGTGCGCCTCGGTGAGCTGCTTCAGACGCACGGCCAGCCCGGCGTCCTTGCCGTAGCCGGCGATGGTCGCCGCCTGACCGCCGTAAAGCGTGTAGAATTGCGGCGTCAGGCCGGCATCGACCACCGCCTTGATGAACCGGAAAATGTCCGGCCCCCAGTTCGACGTCAGCACCGTATCGGCGTTGCTCGCCTTGATCTTGGCGACGTAGGGCGTGAAGTCCTGCACCTTGCCAAACGGCACCATCAAGTCGTCGCCAACCAGCTTCGCGTTCGGCACGCGCTCGGCGAACATGTTGTTCACAGCCGATTTGAACGACTGGCCGAACGCATAGTTCTGATTCAGCATATAGACGTTCTTGACCTCGTCATCCTTGCCCATCGCGGTCAGCAGCGCCGCCGCCTTGTTGTCGAGGTGGGCATCGAAACGGAAGTGCCAGAACGAACATTTCTCGTTGGTGAAAGCCGTCGTCACCGCCGAGTGATTGAGGTACAGAACGGTTTTGTCCGGATTGCGGGAATTGTGCTTCTCAAGTTGCTCGATGATGTTCAGCGCGTGATTGGAACCCACGCCCTGGGTGATGAAGCGGATGCCGTCGTCAATCGCCTTGCGCACCTGTTCGGTGGTTTTCTCCGCCTTCATGGCGTTGTCGAGCGGCACGATCTCCAGCGTCTTGCCGGCGATGCCGCCGGCCGCATTGATCTCATCGGCGATGAGTTGCATGCCCTGCAGGAAGTCGCGGCCGATCGCCGCCACCGGTCCTGAGTAGGGTTCGATCAACGCCAGCCGGATGGTGTCGGCCGCCGCCGCGCGCTGCGCCGTCGGCAGTCCGATTGCCGCGGCCGCAACAACTGCAATCGCTAATTTCCTTAGCATTGTCGCCTTTCCTCCCGTCCGCTTGTTTCTGATGAAACCGTAACAACAGGCCGGCAGGCGCACAAGCAGCGGCAGCCGACCGCGCGATTGGCCACACAGCAACGGTTCAACACGCGCCGGTTTATCTTTGCCGTCATTGTCGTCTAGCATGCCGTCCGGGAGGCGGTTGTCGCGTGGACGTATTGGTTTTCTCGATCTTCAACGGGGTACTTTATGGTGCCTTGTTGTTCATGTTGTCGAGCGGCTTGACGCTGATCTTCTCGATGATGGGCGTGCTCAATTTCGCCCACGCCAGCTTCTTCATGCTGGGGGCGTACTTCGCTTATTCGATCAGCACGTTTATCGGCTTCTTTCCCGCTCTCCTTTTCGCGCCGCTGATCGTCGGTGCGATTGGCGCCTTCGTGGAACGCTACGGCTTGCGGCCGGTGCACCGTTTCGGCCACGTCGCCGAGTTGCTGTTCACGTTCGGACTGGCCTTCCTGATCGAGGAACTGGTTCAGTTGATCTGGGGCCGGGTCAACGTGCCCTACCGCGTGCCGGAGTTCATGCGCGAGGCGGCGTTCTCGATCCAGGGCCTGGACTACTCGATCTACCGCGTGTTCATGCTGCTGGTGTCGGTGGCGATCTTCGTGGCGCTGTTCCTGCTGCTGACGCGGACCCGGGTCGGGCTGGTGATCCAGGCCGCGCTCAGCCATCCGCAGACGGTCGCGGCGCTGGGCCACAATGTCGAGCGCATCTTCATGCTGACCTTCGGTTTCGGTTGCGCGCTGGCCGGCGTCGCCGGGGTGATCGGCGGCAACGTGCTCGGGACCGAGCCGGCGATGGCGATCCAGCTTGGGCCGATCATCTTCGTGGTCATCGTGATCGGCGGCCTGGGCTCGCTCGGTGGCGCCCTGGTTGCCTCGCTGCTGATTGGCCTGGTCGACAACATGGCGAACGCGTTCAACGTCTCCTTCGCGCCGTTCTTCGCGCTGTTCGGCATCACCGCCGACCTCGGCGGCACCTGGGAAGACCTGGCCCGCATCACCAGCGCCTCGATCGCGCCGGTGCTGCCCTACCTGATGCTGGTACTGATGCTGATCTTCCGCCCGCGCGGCCTGTTCGGCACCCGCGACACATGACCCGGGGCATTCGGCTCTTCGGCCCGTGGGCCTTGCTGGCATTGCTGATGCTGGGACTGCCGACGCTGTTCGACTCGTCCTTTGCGCTCACCGTGCTGAGCCTGATGGGCGTGTTCATCATTTTTTCCTGCGCCTACAACATGCTGCTCGGTCAGGGTGGCCTGCTGTCGTTCGGCCACGCGGTCTATTTCGGCATCGCCGGCTACTGCACCATTCACCTGATCAACGCGGTCGAGGACGAGGCGATCTGGTTTCCGCTCACGCTGCTGCCGCTGATCGGCGGGCTGGTCGGGCTGGTACTCGGCGTGCTGATCGGCTTCGTCTCGACGCGCCGTGCCGGCACCACCTTCGCGATGATCAGCCTCGGCTTCGGCGAACTGTTCACCGCGATGACGCTGGTGCTGCTGACCTTCTTCAACGGCGAGGACGGCGTGCAGGGCAATCGGGTCTACGAGCCGCGCCCGCTGGGGATCAGCTTCGGGCCGGAGATCGAGGTCTACTACCTGATCGCGATCTGGACCTTCATCGCCACCGCGGCGATGTACGCGCTGACCCGCACGCCGTTCGGACGCGTCTCCAACGCGGTGCGCGACAACCCGGAGCGGCTGGAGTTCATCGGCTACAGCACCCATCGGGTGCGCTGGCTCGCCTTCGCGCTGTCGTCCTTCTTCGCCGGGCTGGCCGGTGCGCTGCACGCGATCAACTACGAGCATGTCGGCTTCGAGACCGTCGGCGTGCAGACTTCCGGCTTGGTCCTGTTCATGACCTATATCGGCGGCATCGGCAGCTTCCTGGGGCCGATCGTCGGCGCCGTGCTGATCAGCTACCTGAACGCGTCGCTGTCCGACCTGACCGAGGCGTGGTTCCTTTATCTCGGGCTGGTGTTCGTGCTGACGGTGATGTTCGCGCCGGCCGGGCTCGCCGGCCTGATCACCATGCACGAGCCGTTGATGCGGGTGGACCGCTCGCTGCTGCGCCGGCTGGCGCTACCCTACCTGGCGGCGATTGCAACGACCCTGCTGATAGCGGCGGGCGCCATCGGGCTGATCGAGATGGTCTATCACCTGACCTCGGACCTGGCCTTCGATTCCAAGACCACGGTGTTCTGGATCGAGCTCGACACCGAGGCGCCGTGGCCGTGGATCGGCTTCGCCGTCCTTCTCGGCGCCGGTCTGCTGGCGGCGCGCCGGACCTATCCGCAGGTCTCCCGGATCTGGGACGCCACCGTCGCCGAGGCGCGCGCGAGGCTGCTGGGATGAGCGCGCTGCTGAAACTTAGCGGGCTGCGCAAGAATTTCGGGCCGACCGAGATCATCCGCGGCGTCGACCTGGAGATCGAGGACGGCGAACGGCACGCCATCATCGGCCCGAACGGCGCCGGCAAGTCGACCTTGTTCCATCTGATCAGCGGCCGCTACGACGTTACCGCCGGCCACATCCACCTGCGCGAGCGGGAGATCACCAACCGGGCGCCCTACGAGATCAACCGCATGGGTCTGGCCCGCAGCTTCCAGGTCACCAACATCTTTCCGAAGATGACCGTGTTCGAGAACATCCTGGTCGGCGTGCTGTGGGAGATGGGCGCGCGCTATGCCTTCTGGCGCTTCGTGTCGCGCGACAAGGCGGTGCAGGCGCGCACCGCGGAGATCCTGGAACGAACCGGCATGGCCGACCGCCGCGACGTGCCGGCCGGCCTGCTGTCCTACGCCGACCAGCGCGCGCTGGAGATCGCCATCACGCTGGGCTCCAACCCGGACCTGATCATGCTCGACGAGCCGACCGCGGGCATGAGCCGCTCGGAGACGCAGTACGCCGTCGACCTGATCCGCGACGTCAGCGAGCAGAAGACGCTGATCATGGTCGAGCACGACATGGGCGTCGTCTTCGACCTCGCCGACCGCATCAGCGTGCTGGTCTACGGCGAGGTCATCGCCACCGACACGCCGGCGCGGATCCGCGCCAACCAGGCGGTGCAGGAAGCCTATCTCGGGACGATGGAGGACTGACGTGCTCGAGGTTCGCGGCCTGAACGCCTACTACGGGCGCAGCCACATCCTGCAGGGGATCGACTTCGATATCGCCGAGGGCGAGATCGTCAGCCTGCTCGGCCGCAACGGCGTCGGCCGCTCGACCACGATCAAGGCGATCATGGGCCTGGTCGAGCGCACCGGCTCGATCCGCTTTCGCGGCAAGGAGATCGGCGCCGCCAGGCCGCACGAGATCGCCCTTACCGGCCTCGGCTACGTGCCGGAGAACCGCGACATCTTCCCCAGCCTGACCGTGCGCCAGAACCTGCTGCTGGGCGAGAAGCGCCGCGGCCAGGCCGGGCGCTGGTCGATGGACGACCTGTTCGAGCTGTTCCCCAACCTGCGCGAGCGGGCCGACAATCCCGGCGGCGTGCTGTCCGGCGGCGAGCAGCAGATGCTGACCATGTGCCGCACGCTGATGGGTGACCCCGACCTGGTGATGATCGACGAGCCGACCGAGGGCCTGGCGCCGATGCTGGTGCAGCAGGTAGGGCGGCTGCTGGAAGCGATGATGGCGCGCGGCGTCTCGATCCTGCTGGTCGAGCAGAAGCTGACCATCGCGCTCGACGTCTCGACCCGGGTGCTGGTCATGGGCCACGGCCAGCTCGTCTTCGAGGGTACCCCGGACGATCTGCGCAACGCCGCCGACGTCCGCGCCGAATGGCTGGAGGTTTAGCGCGGGCCGCAGACGTCGCAGATCGCGCGCACGTAGAGTTCGCTCACCTTGCGCAGGTCGTCGACGCGGGCGGCGTCGAACATTGACGGCCAGCCTTTCTCCGGCGCCATTAGCCCGGGCAGGCCGACCCGCACCGTCGGGATGCCCCAGTTGCGCAGGATGTTGCCGTCGGTGGTGCCGCTCATCCGGCTCATTTCGGGTGCCGGCTTGCCCTCCACCGCTTCCAAGGCACGGCGGCAGGCGGCGACGATCGGCGCCTCCGGGTCGGTCCGTCCACCCGACTGCGACAGCAGCATCTCGCAGCGGAAGTCGACCTCCGGATGGGCCGCGCGATACTCGTCCAGGAACGTCTCGAAGTGCCGCCGGACAAGCAGCGGCGACGTCACCGCATTGGTGTGCATGTTGACGTAGAGCCGGCACACGCCGGGGATGAATTCCGGCTTGTATGGCCAGCCGCCCTCGATCGCGCCGACCGCGCCCTGCGGCCGGATTTGTCCGGCCTCGAACTGTTCCGCGTAGCTCGGCAACCAGGCCTCGATGGCCTGCGCCAGCGCCGCCGCGTCGATGATCGGGTTGCGATGCTCGGTGACGTGGCGCAGGCCCGAATAGCACAGCCGCCCGGTCACCTCGATCATGAACCAGCACTCGCCCGGCTCCTCCCAGACGATGCCGTAGCCCGGCTTGGTGCTGATCGCCGCATCGGCCGTCAGGCCGTGCTTCAGCATGTATTCGCAGCCGATACCGAAGCCCTGGTAGCGCGCGCCCTCGTAGCGTCGTGCCAGGCTGTCGATCGGCCGCTTGTGAATGCCGCCGGAGACGATGCCCAGAACCACGTCGCCGGCCAGCGGCACGCCGGCCCTGACGATGGCCTCCAGTGCCGCGATGGCGCAGGCCGCGCCGCCCTTCGGATTGGCGACGCCAAGCCCCATCACCAGGTCGCCATCGCGGGTCAGGCGCGGTTCCAGGTCGGGACGGACTTCGTCGCCGAGCACCGGCCGGTCGGCCTCGCGGTCGCCGGTGAAAGTGGTGTCGAGGTGGCCGTAGACCAGCAGGTCGGCGCCGCCGCCCTGACCGTTCAGGCGGCCGATGCAGTTGCCGCGGGTCTCGTCGATCGGCTGGTATGTGGCGGGAATGCCGGCGGCGTTGCAATGCGCGACCAGGGCTTGCGCCAACGCGCCTTCCGCGCCGGTCGGGCTCGCCATCCCGACCATGCGGCCGAGCAGATCGAGCAGCCCGTCGGCATCGATGGCGGCGACCGCCGCCTCCACGTCGCCCATCGCGGCCTCAGTCGCCGGTGGCGACCTGCGGCTCCAGCGTTTCGACCTCCGGCACCACGACGTTGTCCGGCATGCCGCGCGCCTTCAGCAGCAGCTTGCGCCAGGCGATCACCTGCGCATCGGTGCCGGACAGCTTCTCCGGCGTGTCGTAGCGCTGCGGCGCCATCACCCGGTGGTCCTGCTCGGAGAAGTTGTCGTGCATTGCCCAGGTCAGGAACAGGTAGAAGTAGAGCTTGTGCTTCAGCCTGCCGAGCGCGGTCGGCCGGCGGACGCTGTGATAATAGATGACCCGCGTGGTCTCCTCGTCGATCGGCACGCAGGCGCGCGTGTACATGTGGGTGCCGAAATCGAAGCGGAACATGGTCGGCAGGTGGTGGCCGCCGGAGCGCACGCGCTGGCCGTTCACCTCCGTGTGCATGTCCCACTCCTCGTCGCCGTTGTAGGGCGGGAAGTCGGTCCACACCTTGGCCGAGAAGCGAAACATCCAGAGCCAGTAGCGCCGCCAGTCGGTCTTCGGCCAGAACGCGCCGAGCTTCGGGTAGTAGTGCTGCCCGAAGGTCGGCGGGTCGCCGATGTAGCCGATGCAGGTCTTGTCGTTGACGATGCGCGGGTAGTAACCGAAGCGGCCGAACTGCGCGACCGCCTCCTTGAGCTGCAGCAGCGCGTTGCGGTGCACATACATGACGTGCGAGTCGAGCGAGTTCTCCAGCGCCACGCGCCAGTTCACCGGCCAGTCGCGCACGGCGGTGAACAGCATGGTCTCCTCGCCCTCGAAGAACTCCGGTGGCACGTCCTCGGCGATGTCGACCGCCGTTTCATCGCCCATCCAGACGAACACCAGGCCCTTGTGCGTCTGGGTCGGATACTTGCGGGCGCGGACCTTGCCGGGGATGCGGCTGTCCGGCCCTTCCGACAGCACCGCCAGGCACTCGCCGTCCTCGTCGAACACCCAGCCGTGATACGGGCAGGCGACGGTGCCCTTGTAGTGGCAGTCGCCATGCGCGAAGGAGCCGCCGCGGTGCGGGCAGACGTCGTTCAACGCCGCCACGTCGCCGTCGCGGCCGCGAAAGAAGACCAGGTCCTCGCCCATGATGCGCAGGCCGACCGGCTTGCCCCTGACCTCGCGCGCCGGCAGCGCCGGATACCAGTACTCTTTCAGGCCGAGCGGCGGTATCAACTCGCGAATGTCGGATGCTTTCATCGACATCTCCTGCGTGATGCACCAGTTACCATAGTGTTCCATCCTCGCGGTCGGGCGCAAAGGACAGTTTGCGTGTCGGCCTCCGGCGCGCTTCAAGACTCGCTGCGCCGGCCTCAGGCCTTGACGAAGATCGGCCGCGGGCGGTCGCACAGGCATTCCGCCGGGCCGCCGTCGCAGATCAAGATGCTCTCGGTGATCTCCAGGCCCCAGTCGTCCATCCAAAGCCCCGGCATGAAGTGAAACGTCATGCCCGCCTGCAGCGGCGTTTCGTCGGACGGCCGGAACGAGATCGTCCGCTCACCCCAGTCCGGCGGATAGGACAGCCCGATCGGATAGCCGCAGCGCGCCTCGCGCTCGATGCCGATCTTGCGCAGCGCGGCGAATAGGGCGCGCGCCACGTCGCCGGCTGTCGCCCCTGGTCGGGCCACGTCCAGGCCCGCTTCCAGCCCCTCGATCACCGCCTTCTCGGCGTCGAGCAGGTATTGCGGCGGCGTGCCGAGGAATACGGTGCGGCACAGCGGCGCGTGATAGCGCCGGTAGCAGCCGGCGACCTCGAAGAAGGTCGCCTCGCCGCTCTCGAAGCGCCGGCCGTCCCAGGTCAGGTGCGGCGCGGCGGCGTCCGATCCGCTCGGCACCAACGGCACGATGGCGGGGTAGTCGCCCCAGGCACCGTCCACGCCGCGGATCGCGTCGGCGAATATCTCGGCCACCATCTCGTTCTTCGCCAGGCCCGGCTCGATCCGCGCCAGCACGCCGTCGACCATCCTCTCGGAGATCGCGGCGGCACGGCGCATGAAGACGATCTCTTCGTCCGACTTCACCGCGCGTTGCCAGTTCACCACGCCGGTGGCGTCGATCAGGTCGGCCGCCGGCAACTCTTCCTGCAACGTCAGGTACGCCTTGGCCGAGAAGTAGTAATTGTCGAACTCCAGACCGAGACGCACCTCGCCCAGACCCGCATCACGCAGCAACGCGGCGAGGTCCTGCATCGGATGGCCGTCGGTCGCCTGCACCAGGTGCTCCGGGTAGGACGCGACGCGGTTGTCGGCCATCCACACGGTGCGGCGCGCGCCGGCCGCGTCCTGGCGCCGGCCCCACCAGATCGGGTCGCCGTCGTGCGTCACCACGACGCCCTGCGGCACATAGAACGACCAGCCGTCGTAGCCGGTCAGCCAGGCCATGTTCGAGGGATCGGCGACGAACAGGGCGGCAAGCTCGCGCCGGCGCATCTCGGCCCGGGTCCGCTGCAGCCGTCGGGCGTACTCGTCGCTGCTGAACGGTGGCTCGGTTGCGGGCATTTTCGACGGAACTCCCGGTAGCTGCGCCTGACGAACCTGGTTAGTGCAGGAGGTCGGATTCGAACGGAAAGCGTGAAAGCAATTCGATCCCGTCCGTCGCAACCAGCGCCTGCTGTTCGAGTTTCACGCCTTCTAAGCCGACTTCCTCGCCGATATAGCTTTCCAAACACAATGTCATACCGGGCTCGACAACGCCGTCATAACCGGCATCGTCGAAGTCGGCGCGGTGATAAAGATAGGGGTACTCGCCGGTCATGCCGACACCGTGCGCGGGCAGGTAGTAGCGATTGGCGAAATATTCCGCCGGGATCGCCCAGGCTTTGTCGGCGTAGTCCCGCAAACTCAGTCCTGGTTTTAATATCGCCATGTTGTGATGCAGTTGCTCGTGGGCAGTCTGGTACAGGCGGCGTTGCGCCGGCGTCGGTTTCGCCGGCCCGGCATGGAAGGTGCGCGAGAAGTTGGCAAAGTATCCGTGGCAGCCGACCACGTCGGTGTCGAGTACAACCAGTTCGTTGTCGGCGATAAGGTTGCCACCGGACTCCTGGAACCAGGGGTTGGTGCGCGGGCCCGCGTTCAGCAGCCGGGTCTCGCAATAGTCGCCGCCGAGTTCGATCGCCGTCTGGTGCAGCACCGACCAGAGCTGGTTTTCGCTGATGCCGGGTCGGATCGCCGCCCGCATCCGGGCCACGGCCGTCTCCGTCGCGTGCAGCGAGGCGCGCACGCCCTTCATTTCCTCCGCCGATTTGATCGCACGGGCCATCTCCACCGGTTCCTGCGCGTCGACGAGGTGGAGCCCCTCGGCGGCCAGCGCCAGGGCCGCACCGGTGTTCAACCGCTCAAGGCCGACCCGTGCGCCAGGACCAGCAATAGCGCGGATACCGGCGGCGGTTTCCCGAGCCCAGCGAATCTCACGTTCGCCGATCGCAGCGCCGGCGGCGACGAAACTGGCGGTGATTGCGGGCCGAACCTCGCTCAGCGTTTCCAGGCCGTTGGCGAGGTGCATACAGCCGGTGAATTCGTAGAGAATGGCGTCGTTGGCGGTCAGCAGCAGGTAGCGTGCCGGCTGATTGCGCGAGGTGAAAACCTGCATGTTGCGGGCGCCGGTGGCGTAGCGAATGTTCACCGGGTCGGACAGGATGCAGGCGGCGATATCGCGGCTGCGCATCTCCGCGCGTACCCTCACGAGCCGATAGGCGCGCACCGCGACGAGGTCGATATCGGCATCTGCCGGGGCCAGCTCCAGCGTTGCCGGCGGCGTCGCGCCGCCGCCATGGCTGTGCCAATCGAGGTCGACCAAGGTCGCGGACCTTCAATTGCGACTGCCCGACGGGCGGCCGGCAGGATTGCCGGCGAACACTACGGACGGCGGCTGGCGCTGTCGATTCTGAATTGCGATGCGCAATGCCTACAAACCCACCACCGAGTATTGAAATGACCACCGCGGACGCTTGTGGCGATGAGAAAATCTGGCTTCGCCGACCGCCTTCGCCGCGCGCTGTAATCTCGGCAGCCTTGCAACAGAATGTGGAATGTTCGATTGGCTGAAGAATTATTGTTCCCGACATGCACAGAGAACAACTGTTTAACGGCCGAACTCTAAGTACCGATTGCGAGTACAACTAGGGGGCTTTGTTGCAAAAATCGAAAAAGAATGCCATAATCGAGTAAATCTGCGTACACCCAGAAATTGTTATAGGGAGAGGTCGGCATGCCGATGAACGAGAAACCGAGTCTTATTGAGATGATGACCGAGGAAGCGCGGCGAGGACGTCTTTCGCGCCGTGACTTCATGCAATACGCGGTGGCGGCCGGCGTGACGGTGTCGTCAGCGGCCAGCCTCTGGACCACCCAGGTAGAGGCCGCAGCACACGCCAAGCCCAAGAAGGGCGGTACCTTCCGCCTCGGCACCCATGACGGCAATACCGGCGACACGCACGATCCGGGCACCTACACCACGTTCTCGATGATCCAGCTGGCGCATACCTATCGCAGCTATCTGACGATGATCACGCCGACCAACGGGCTCGGCCCGGATATTGCCGAGTCGTGGTCCGCGTCGGACGACGCTTCGGCCTGGACCTTCAAGCTGAACAGGAACGCGTCCTTCCATAGCGGCAAGAAATTCACCGCTGATGACGCCATCGCGTCGCTGAACCATCACCGTGGCGACGACAGCACCTCGGCGGCCAAGGCGCTGCTGCAGGACGTTGAGGATATCGTCAAGGACGACGACTACACGATCACCGTCAAGCTGAGGGCTGGCAACGCCGACCTGCCATGGCTGATGACCGACTATCACCTGGCGATGTGTCCGGCGACGGCGGACGGCAAGATCGATTGGGAGTCGGGCGACGGCACCGGCCCGTACAAGATCGTCAATCACGAATTCGGCGTCGGCACCAAGATGGTGCGGCACGACGGATGGCACGGCGAAGGCGCCTATTTCGACGAAGTCGAGATGACTGTCCTGAACGACCCGAACGCGCGCCAGACCGCGCTGGTCACCGGCGATGTGGATGCCATCACGCAGCTTGAGCTGAAGACGCTGTCGCTGCTGAAGCGTAATCCGAACATCCTGATCGACAACGTGCCCAGCGGCGCCGCGATCACCATGCCGATGTTCTGCGATACGGCGCCGTTCGACAATGTCGATGTCCGCCTGGCGCTGAAGCTCGCGATCGACCGCGAGGACATCATCAAGAAGATCGCCTTCGGCACGGCGATCCCGGGCAACGACGTGCACGTGTCGCCGAACATGCCGTACTGGGCCGACCTGCCGCAGCGCACGTACGATCCGGACAAGGCCAAGCACCACCTGAAGAAGGCCGGCGCGGAAGGCCTCTCGGTCGAGATCAGCACCGCCGACAGCGTCTATTCCGGCGCCGTCGACATGTGCGTCCTTTATGCCGAGCACGCCAAGAAGGCCGGCATCAACATCAAGGTCGTGCGCGAGCCGAATGATGGCTACTATTCCGACGTGTGGCTGAAGAAGCCGTTCTGCATGGTGCAGTGGGGCGCCCGGCCGACGCCTGACGTCATGCTGAGCCTGGCCTACAAGGACGACGCGGCCTGGAACGAGAGCCGTTGGCAGAACAAGCGGTTCAACGAGCTGCTGCTGGCCGCCAAGGCTGAGCTGGACGAGGACAAGCGCACGGCGATGTATCGCGAGATGCAGGAACTGGCGCGCGACGACGGCGGGACCATCATTCCGATGTTCACCAACTTCGTCTACGCGCGGCGCAAGAACGTCATGCACGGCGAGAACCTGGCCGCGAGCTGGCAGGTCGATGGCGCCCGCGGCTGCAGCCGTTGGTGGTTCGCCTAGCGGCGTAAGACATTCGGCGCGACCGGCGCCGAATGGGTAACGGTTGGCGCGCGGGCTTCGCAGTTGAATTCGAGGCCCGCCCGCCGCCGGATGCGTTTCACGCGGCGCCGCCTGGCGCCGCGACCTGTCGTGCATTGGGGAGTGCACGGCCGTCAGGGGTAACGACAAGCCGGCTAGGCTGGATGAGCCGGCGTAACCGCAACCAGCCGGGGAGTGCGTGACGTGAGAGATATCGGGGGCATGGTCCTCAAGCGCCTGGGACTGGGGCTGATAACGCTGCTGGTCATCTCGGTGCTGATTTTCGGCGCCGTGGAATTGCTGCCAGGCGACATCGCCGAGGCGGTTCTCGGCATGGGGGCCACGGAAGAGAATGTCGCGGCAATGCGTCGCCAGCTCGGCCTCGATCAGCCCGCCGTGCTGCGCTATTTCCAATGGCTGGGCGGCGCCGTCGTCGGCGACTTCGGCACCTCGCTGATCTCGCAGGCGCCGGTTGGCGAGGTGATCGGCGGACGTTTCGCTAACACCCTGTTCCTGGCCTGCTATGCCGCGGCGATCGCGGTGCCGCTGGCGATCGTGCTCGGCATCATCGTCGCGCTGCTGCGGAACTCGGTTTTCGACCGCGTCGCCAACGTGCTGACCCTGACCTCGATCTCGTCGCCGGAATTCTTCCTCGGCTACGTCCTGATCCTGTACCTGGCGGTGAAGGTCGACTACTTCCCCGCGATCGCCAGGCTCAGCGAGGACATGAGTTTCCTGGAGCGGCTGGATCGCACATTCCTGCCAGCCCTCACCATGGTCCTGGTGGTCACCGCGCACATGATGCGCATGACCCGCGCGGCGATCATCAACCTGCTGGCCTCGCCCTATATCGAGATGGCGCGGCTGAAGGGCGTGCCGCCGTGGTTGGTGATCGTGCGTCACGCGCTGCCCAATGCCTGGGCGCCGATCATCAACGTGGTGGCGCTGAACCTCGCCTACCTGATCACCGGCGTGGTGCTGGTCGAGGTGGTGTTCGTCTATCCCGGCATCGGCCAACTGCTGGTCGACGCGGTGACCAAGCGCGACTTCCCGGTGGTGCAGGCCTGCTGCCTGATCTTCGCCGCGACCTTCATCCTGCTGAACCTGGCCGCCGACGTTGGCGCCATCCTCACCAACCCGCGCTTGCGGCACCCGAAGTGAGGATGCAGCCATGAATGAATTCGTTATCGGCTACTACGCCTTCCTCATCGGGGCGTCGTGCCTGGCCGCCTACTACAAGCAGCGCACCGTGTTTCTGCTGCTGTTCTCGCTCACGCTGGCGTCCTTCGTGGTCGGCATCGTCGGCGGCGAGCCGGCGCTGTGGACCATCACGGTTGCGGCCGCCGCGCTGGCGCTCGCCGGCGGCACTGCATATGCGTTCCGCGAGTTCCTGGTCATCATCGCGCCGATGGAGACGGCCAAGGCGCTGCGTACCGCGCCGCTGACCGCCAGCTTCGGTATGTTCGTGATCTTCACCTATGCGATCATGGGCATCTTCGCGCCGGTGATCGCGCCCTTCGGCGAGGCCGAGATCATCACCGAGGCCTTCGCGCCCGCCGACGACACGCTGCTGCTCGGCGCCGACCAGCTCGGCCGCGACATGTTCAGCCGCATCGTCTATGGCGCGCGCAACACCGTTGGCCTGGCACTCGTCGCCACCACGCTGGCATTCACCATGGGTGCGCTGGCCGGCCTTTTCGCCGCCACCAAGGGCGGCTGGTTCGACCAGATCTTGGGCCGCTTCGCCGATGTGATCATGTCGATTCCTTCGCTGATCTTCGCGCTGCTGCTGCTGTCGATCTTCGGCACCAACCTGTTCGTCCTGGTGATCATCATCGCGGTGATCTACGCGCCCCGGGTCTACCGCCTGGCCCGCGCGGTCGCCGGCAACGTCGTGGTGATGGACTATGTCGAGGCCGCCCGGCTGCGCGGCGAGGGTACGTGGTACCTGATCCGGCGCGAGATCCTGCCGAATTCCAGCGCGCCGTTGATCGCTGAGTTCGGGCTGGAATTCTGCTTTGTCTTCCTGCTCGTCGCCGGCCTGTCCTTCCTCGGCCTCGGCATCCAGCCGCCGACGGCGGACTGGGGCTCGATGGTGCGCGAGAATGCCACGCTGATATCCTTCGGCGAGCTCACCCCGCTGATCCCGGCCGGTGCCATCGCGCTGTTGACCGTGGCGGTGAATTTCGTGGTCGACTGGATGCTCTACCGCTCGTCCGGCCTCAGGGAGTAGTGACGATGACCAGCAACGAGAAGAAGCAGGTTCTGCTGGAGATCAGGGGTCTGCGCATCGAGGGCTACTCCGACGAAAAGTGGATCGAGATCGTGCACGGCGTCGACCTGACGCTGCATCGCGGCGAGGTGATGGGCCTGATCGGCGAGTCCGGGGCCGGCAAGTCGACCATCGGTCTGGCCGCCATGGGCTACACCCGCGACGGCTGCCGCATTTCCGGCGGGTCGGTCGAGTTCGACGGCATGGAGCTGACCACGACGCCGGAGGAGGACCTGCGGGCGCTGCGCGGCTCGCGTATCGCCTACGTGGCGCAGTCCGCCGCCGCCTCGTTCAACCCGGCCCACCGCCTGATCGACCAGCACACCGAAGCGCCGGTGCAATACCGCATGCGCAAGCGCACCGAGAGCCAGGAAGACGCGATGGAGCTCTACGCGCGGCTGCGTCTACCGAGCCCGCGCGAGATCGGCTTCCGCTACCCGCACCAGGTCTCCGGCGGCCAGCTGCAGCGCGCCATGACCGCGATGGCGATGGCGTGCCGTCCCGACCTGATCATCTTCGACGAGCCGACCACCGCGCTCGACGTCACCACCCAGATCGAGGTGCTGGCGGCGATCCGCGACATCGTCGATCAGTTCAACACCGCCGCGATCTACATCACCCATGACCTCGCCGTGGTGGCGCAGATGGCCGACGTCATCAAGGTGCTGCTGAAGGGCGACGAGGTCGAGCAGGCCGAGACCGAGCAGATGCTGGCGGCACCGCAGGAGGACTACACCAAGTCGCTCTGGTCGGTGCGCAGCTTCAAGCGCGAGCAGAAGGCCCGGCCGGCCGGCGACGCCACGCCGGTGGTCTCGGTCGACCATATCGACGCCGCCTATGGCACCACCAAGGTGCTGAACGACGTGTCGTTCGACATCTACGCCGGCATGACCGTGGCCGTGGTTGGCGAGTCGGGCTCCGGCAAGTCGACCACCGCGCGCTGCATCACCGGTCTGCTGCCGCCGACCGAAGGCCGTATCCTGTTCAACGGCCAGGAGCTGCCGGCGAACTATCGCCAGCGCAACAAGGACCAGCTCCGCCAGGCGCAGATGATCTATCAGATGGCCGATACGGCGCTGAACCCGAAAGTGCAGATCAGCGAGATCATCGGCCGGCCGGCGCGCTTCTATCACGGCCTCAAGGGCGCCGCGCTGAAGAGCCGCGTCGACGAGCTGCTCGACCTGATCGAGCTGGAGCCGTCGCAGTACTACAACCGCTACCCGCCGGAGCTGTCCGGCGGCCAGAAGCAGCGTATCGGCATCGCCCGCGCGCTCGCCGCTGAGCCGTCCTTCATCATCTGCGACGAGGTCACCAGTGCGCTTGACCAGCTCGTCGCCGAGGGCATCCTGCGCCTGCTCGACCGGCTGCAGAGCGAGTTGAACATTGCCTACATGTTCATCACCCATGACCTCGCGACGGTGCGCGCGATCGCCGACGAGGTGGTGGTGATGAAGAACGGCGAGGTCGTGGAGCAGGGGCCGAAGGACGTGATGTTCACGCCGCCGCACCACCCCTACACCGACCTGTTGCTCTCCTCGGTGCCGGAGATGGACCCGAACTGGCTGACCACGCTGCTGGAAGAGCGCGGCGTCGACAGTATCGGCGAGGCGGCGACCGAGAACGACTAGACCGTCGCCGGGATCCTAGAGAACTTCGGGCTTACCCGGTGCGATTCCGCGAAAGCGGGAGATGCTTCAGCCCCAGGTCTTTTCGTAGTCGCGGCCGAGCATGTCGGTGACGGTGCCGTCCTTGGCGTAGAACTTGTTCGGCTTCAGGAAGAACGCCAGCATCAGGCCGCCGTCCGGCGTGTGCGCGCCGTGCCGGCTGCCGGCCGGGCGCCAGACGAAGTTGCCGGCGGTCACCTCGCCGTCGCTGTCGACCAGCCGGCCTTCCAGGACGTAAGTCTGTTCGGCCAGCACGTGCTCGTGATCCGGCAGGCGCGCGCCCGGCGCCATGCGCAACAGTACGGTCATCACCCCCGACTCCTTGTCGAGGAACAGCGTCTTGTACTCGACGCCGTCGAACTGCGCCTTCTCCCAGGGCAGTTCATCGACGTTGACGAAGCGCGACGCGAGATCGGACAGGCCGGCGTGGTCTTTGGCCAAGGGCGTGACGGCGTTCATGATCGGCAACTCCCCGCATGAGTGTTATGGCGCGCTAGTATAGCGCGGAAACCAATGGGAGAAGCAGTTGTCGGAACCACGCCCCGCGCGGCCGAACGGCATCGGCGCGCCGCTGACACGGGTTGAAGATCGCCGGCTGCTTACCGGCCAGGGTCGGTTCTCGGCCGACCTGGCGCCGGCGAATTGCTGCCACGCCGCGATGGTGCGCTCGCCGCACGCGCACGCGACGATCCGGGCCATCGACATCGGCCCGGCGTTGGCGGTGCCCGGTGTCATCGCGGTGCTGACCGGTGCCGACGCAGCCGCCGACGGCTTGGGCCCGATGGTGCACAACACCGACTGGACCGCGCCGCCGGACGCCGCGTTGCGTCTGCCCGACGGTTTCGCGGTCTATGCGACCAGGCATCTCGCCTTGCCGGCCGACACCGTGCGCCACGTCGGCGAGGCCGTTGCCTTGGTCGTGGCCGAGACGGCGGCGGCGGCGGCCGACGCGGCCGAGCTGGTCGAGGTCGACTATCTGACCTTGCCGGCAGTGGTCGACGCCCGCGCTGCGATGGCGCCCGGCGCGCCGCTGGTCTGGGCTGACTGCCCCGGCAACCTGGCGCTGACCTGCCAGGTCGGCGACGCCGAGGCGACCGGGCGCGCCTTCGCCGAAGCCGCCCACGTCGTCAGCTTCGATGGCTGGGCGCAGCGCGTTACCGGCGCGCCGATGGAGCCACGCGCGGTCGTCGGTGAGTTCGACCCCACCAATGACCGCTACACGCTACGCACGGCATCCGGCGCCGGCGTGGTGCGCAGCCGCGAACGGCTGGCGGCGGCGCTGGGCGTGCCGGTCGAGCAGTGCCGCTGCGTCTTTGGCGACATGGGCGGCAACTTCGGCACCCGTAACGCCTTCTATCCCGACTATGCGCTGATGCCCTGGGCGGCGAAACGCGTCGGCCGGCCGGTGACATGGACCGCCACCCGCAGCGAGTGTTTCCTCACCGACTATCAGGCCCGCGACCTCGCCTCGCACGCCGAGCTGGCGCTTGACGCCGACGGCAACTTCCTGGCCCTGCGCGGCGTCAACACGATGAACCTGGGCGCGCAGACGGTGTTCTTCTGGCCGCTGCGCAAGGGCCTGTCGATGATGCAGTCGGTCTATGGCATCCCTGCCGTGCATTTCCATGGCCACGCTGTGCTGACCCACACCGCACCGACGGCCGTGTACCGCAGCGCTGGCCGGCCGGAAGCGATCTACATGATCGAGCGACTGATCGACCTGGCCTGCGCCGCGCACGGTTTCGACCGGATCGAGCTGCGTCGCCGCAACCTGATCGCGCCCGACGACATGCCCTATACCAACGCCGTCGGCGTCACCTACGACAGCGGCGACTATGCCGAGGCGATGGACGCGGCGCTGCGCGAGGCCGACTGGCACGGTTTCGCCAGCCGCCGCGAGGCATCGGCCGCGCGCGGCCGGCGTCGTGGGATCGCGCTGGCCAACTACATCGAGGTGACCAGCGGCTTCCCACGTGAGCGCGCCGAACTGACGGTGTGCGACGACGGCAGCATCGAACTCGCGGTCGGCACCATGAGCAGCGGCCAGAGCCATGAGACCACCTTCCCGCAACTGGTCTGCGACTGGTTGCAGGTGCCGTATGAGCGCATCCGCTTCGTCGCCAACGACAGCGAGCGGATCACGGTCGGCGGCGGCTCGCATTCCGGCCGCTCCATGCGCTTGGTCAGCATCGCCGTCGGCGAGGCCATCGATGACCTGCTGGCCAGGGGCAAGGTGGCCGCCGCACAGGCGCTCCAGGCTGACGTCGCCGACATCGGCTATGCCGACGGCGCCTTCACCGCCCCCGGCGGCGCCAGCCTCGATCTCTGGGAACTGGCGCGTGTGGCGGATGGCCTTGCGGGCGTCGGCGACATCACCAACCGGGTCGGCGGCTATCCCTATGGCGCGCACGTCTGCGAGGTCGAGGTCGATCCCGACACCGGCGCGGTCGAGATCGTCGCCTGGACCGGCGCCGACGACGTCGGCCTGGCCGTGAACCCGCTGGTTCTGCACGGCCAGGCACACGGCGCGATCGCCCAGGGTCTGGGTCAGGCGCTGCTGGAAGCGGTGCACTACGAGGCCGACAGCGCCCAACTCCTGAGCGGATCGTTCATGGACTACGCGATGCCGCGCGCCACCACCACGCCGAGCTTCAAGACTGTGATCCTGGAACAGCCGGCGAGCTCGCACCCGCACGGCATCCGACCCGGCGGCGAGGGCGGCACCACGCCGGCGCTGGCGCTGGTGGTCAACGCCATTGTCGACGCGCTGGCCGACCTGGGCGTGACCCACGTCGACATGCCGGCGACGCCGGAGCGGGTCTGGCGCGCGATCCGGGCCGCGCGATAGCGGCTGGCGTGGTGTAGCCTTGTCGCCGAACCAGGCGGAGCGAGTTGCACCATGACCCATGCCCACGGCGCCATCGACGTCCATACCCACGTCGTCCCGGCCGAGTTTCCGGCCTATGCCGGCCGCCACCCGGACGTGCCGTGGCCGTCGATGCAGCACACCGACGCCTGCCACGCCAACGTGATGATCGCGGGCAAGAACTTCCGCACCGTCGACGACCGCTCCTGGAGCGTCGCCCGCCGCACCGAGGCGATGGACGAGGCTGGCATCACGTGCCAGGTGCTCTCGCCGATGCCGGAACTGCTGTCCTACTGGTTCCAGCCCGACGATGCCGCCGTCTTCGCCGACCACGTCAACGGCACCATCGCCGACATGATCGCCGAGGCGCCGGACCGCTTCGTCGGCCTCGGCATGGTGCCTTTGCAGGACGTCGACCTGGCCACCGGCATGCTGGAGAAGCTGGTCAAGGAGCGCGGATTCGCCGGCGTCGAGCTCGGCAGCCACATCGCCGGCACCGCGATCGGCGATGCGAAGCTGGAGCCGTTTTTCGCCGCCGCGGAGGAGCTGGGCGCGGCGGTCTTCGTGCACGCGTTGCATCCCACCGGGCGCGAGCGGCTGGTCGGCCCGCCGTCCCTGGCCGCGGCGCTGCTGTTCCCGGTCGACGTCGGGCTGGCGGCGGCCTCGGTGCTGACCGGCGGCCTGATCGCCCGGCATCCCAAGCTGCGCATCGCCTTCAGCCACGGCGGCGGGGCCTTCGGCTCGCTGCTGCCGCGCCTGGCCCACGTCTGGCGCACCATGCCGGCGCTGCAGGAGCTGATGGCGATGGACCCGCGCGACGGCGCCCGCAAGCTGTACTACGACTCGCTGGTCTACGACCCCGACACCCTGGCCTACCTGATCCGCGAATACGGCGCCGACCGGCTGTTCCTGGGCAGCGACTTTCCCTACGCGATCCACGACCCCGATCCCGTCGGCGCGGTCGGCGCCTTGCAACTCGGCGAGGCCGACCGGCAACGCCTGCTCCACGACAACGCCGCCGCCTTCCTCGGGCTGACCACCTAACGAACGTTCCGATCAGGTCGCGGCGTCCGGCCAGGCAACCGGCCGGACGTTCAGCCGCCCTTTCATGATATAGTTCGCTAGTGTATAGTATGTTGACGTATCAGAAACATGTATCCGCCATGCCGTTGCGGCGGTGCGCCGGATACCCGCGGCGGCCACGCCTGACGTGAGACCGACCGACGGCCAAGGGAGGAACCGATGCAACGACACACCACATTTGTGGCTGCCGGTGCGCTGCTGATGGCGGCCGGTGGCATGGTGCAGGCGGCCGACAAGATGTACGGGCCCGGCGTCAGCGATACCGAGATCAAGCTCGGCACCAGCGTGCCGTATAGCGGGCCGGCGTCGTTCTTCGGCTCCTATGGCAAGGTGATGACCGCCTACTTCGAGATGCTGAACGACAAGGGCGGCATCAACGGGCGCAAGATCAACCTGATCTCGCTCGACAACGCCTACACCCCGCCCAAGGCGCTGGAGCAGACCCGCAAGATGGTCGAGGAGGAAGAGATCCTGGCCGAGGTCGGCACCGTGGGCACTGCGCCCAACGTCGCCACCATGAAGTACCTGAACAAGAAGCAGGTGCCGCAGCTGATGATCTCGGCCGGCGGCAGCCGGTTCCACGACCCGAAGAACTTCCCCTGGACGATCTCGTCCTACCCCGGCTTCGAGATGGAGGCGGGCAACTTCGCCAACCACATCCTGGCCGGCAGGCCCGACGCCAAGATCGGCGTGCTCTACCAGAATGACGACTACGGCAAGGACTACCTCAAGGGCCTGAAAGCCGGGCTGGGCGCCAAGGCGTCGAACGTGATCGCGCAGGAGAGCTACGAGATCACCGATGCGACGGTCGATGCCCAGGTGCTGGCGCTGCGCGCGGCTGGCGTTGACACTGTGATGCTGTTCGTGACGCCGAAGTTCGCTGCCCAGGCGATCAAGAAGCTGGGTGAGACCGGCTGGAAGCCGACGCTGTACATCTGCTCGCCGTCGAACTCGGTGAAGGGCACCCTGGCGAAGGCCGGTGCGCAGTACGCGGTCGGCGCCTACACCACGCAGTTCATCAAGCAGCCGGGCGATCCGGCCTACGCCGACGACGCCGACGTGAAGGCCTATCTGGCGTTCATGGAGACGTACGCGCCGAACCTGAACCCGGAGGGCTTTGTCGGCCTGTCCGGCTATGTCGCCTCGCAGGTCATCGCCCACGTGCTGGAGCAGGCCGGCGACAACCTGACCCGCGAAAACGTGATGAAGGCCGCAACTTCGATCGACGGGTTCAAGCCCGAAATGGTGCTGCCGGGTATCTCGCTGAACAGCTCGCCCGACAACTACACGCTGTACAAGAGCCTGCGCATGGCGAAGTTCGACGGCACCTCCTGGATCCTGGAGTAGGCCGAACCGCAATGCAGTTGTAGCCTCGACGCGCGTACCGCCCGGCGCCGGTCGAAACCGGTGTCGGGCGGATTGCATTCCGGGGCATCCTGGTCGCGACTCGCGAAGGAGCCCGCCATGGCCGACTACGAGACCCTGATCCTGGACCGCCGCGACGGCGTCGACTGGCTGACGTTGAACCGGCCGGACCGGCTGAACGCCATGAACGGCACGTTGATCGACGAGTTGCGGCATTATTTCGAGTCGCTGGTCGACGCACGCGGCGTGCGCGTGGTGGTGCTGCGCGGCGCCGGCCGGGCGTTCTGCGCCGGCGCCGACATCAAGGATACCGAGGCCGGCCAGCTCGACGATCCGCACGAGGGGTTGCGGTTGCAGCGCCGCTACTCCGGCGTGATCCTGGCCATGCGCCGCTGCCCGCAGCCGGTCATCTCGCTGATCCACGGCGCCGCGTCCGGTGGCGGCTTCTCGCTGGCGCTGGCCTCCGATGTGCGCATCGCGGCGACCAGCGCGCGCATGAACGCCGCCTTCATCCGCATCGGTTTCTCCGGCGCCGACATGGGCTCCAGCTACTTCCTGCCTCGCCTGGTCGGCCTGTCGAACGCATCGGAGCTGCTGCTGACCGGCCGCTTCGTCGATGCCGAGCGTGCGCTGCGCATCGGCCTGGTTTCCGACGTGGTGCCCGACGATGAGCTGGAAGCGGCCGGCCGGGCGCTGGCCGACGACATGATGGCGACCGGTCCGCTCGGCCTGCGCGCGACCAAGGAAGCGCTGACCGTGAATATCGATTCCGAGCTCGACGCGGCCGTCGCGCTGGAGGACCGGCACCAGATCCTGTGCGCCATGGGCCCCGACGTGCGCGAGGGCATGCGCGCTTTCCTGGAGAAACGCCGACCGCAATATGGTCAGGGCTGAGGCCTCGGCGTCGTGCGTTGTCCGCGTGACGATAATTAGCTAGCGTACGATTCTGGTGGCGCCATCATGGCAGCACGTATCTGGAGGTGGCCTTGGCGGGTAAGATGGACTGGGAAATCCGGCTCGGGTTCCTCATTCACGACGTGTCGCGTCTGCGCCGGGTGCTGTTCGACCGCACCTTGAAGCCGCTTGGCGCCACCCGATCGCAATGGTGGGTGCTGGCCTTTCTCAGCCGTGACGACGGCATGACCCAGACCAAGCTGGCCGAGGAGCTCGACATGGGCAAGGTCGGCCTCGGCGGCCTGATCGACCGACTGGAGGCCGCCGGCCTGGTCGAGCGCCGCGCCGAACCCGGCGACCGCCGCGCCAAGCGGGTCTACATGACCCGCGAGGGCCGTCGTTTCGTCGCCCGCAACCGCGAGCTCGACCAGGAAATGAACCAGGCGATCCTGCGCGACATCTCGCAAGACGACCTGGAGGCCACCGTGCGCACCCTGGAGGCGATGAAGCAGCACCTGCTGGTCGGCCTGTCGACCGGCGACACCCAAGCCGACGCGGCCGACTGAGCCGCCGGGCATGGCAGATTCCGGTCCGCTCCGTGATGACGCGCTCGCCGGCAAGCGCATCCTGGTGACCGGCGGCGGTACCGGACTGGGCAAGGCATTGGCCGAGGGCTTCCTGGCGCATGGCGCGACGGTCCATATCTGCGGGCGCCGGCCGAACGTGCTGGAGGAGACCGTGGCGGCGCTGGGCGAGCGATGCGTCGCCCATGTCGCCGATGTGCGCGACGCCGCTTCGGTCGAGGCCATGGTCGACGAGATCTGGCGCGTCGGCCCGCTTACCGGCCTGGTCAACAATGCCGGCGCCAACTTCATCGCGCCCACCAAGGACCTGTCGCCGCGCGGCTACGAGGCGGTGCGCTCCACGATCATGGACGGCTCGTTCTTCTGCGCCCTGGCCTGCGGCAAGCGCTGGCTGGCGCAAGGGCTGCCGGGCTCGATCGTGTCCAATCTGGTGACCTGGGTGTGGACCGGCTCGGCCTATGTGGTGCCCGCCGCGATGGCGAAGACCGCGGTGCACGCGATGACCATGTCGCTGGCGGTCGAGTGGGGGCCGCACAACATCCGCGCCAACGCGGTGGCGCCAGGGCCGTTCCCGACGAGTAGTGCCTGGGAAAAGCTGAACCCGATCCCCGACACCTCGGTCGGCGCGACGCAGCCCGACCAGGTGCCGTTGCGCCGCTATGGCAAGTTGCCGGAGCTGATCAACCTGATGGCCTTCCTGCAGTCCGACGCCTGCGACTACCTGACCGGCCAGACCATCGCCATCGACGGCGGCCACCATCTAGCTGCACCCAGCACCTTCGCCGACCTGTCGAGTTTGACTGACGAACAATGGCAAGCCGCGCGCGAAAAGATCCGCGCCGGCGCGGCGCGCGAGAAGGCCGACCGGGCCAAGGCGGAGGGCTGAGCGATGGCCGCGCCGCTGCTCGGCATCAACGCACCCTGGGATCCGCCCGACTACGCCGCCGGGCTGGCGGCGCGCAAGGCGGCCGGGCTGGAGATGGTGATCGTCTCCGACCACCTGAGCTTCCGCAACGGGTTCGGCCAGGACGCGCTGATCCGCGCCGGCATGGTGCATGCCCAGCAACCCGACCTGACCGTGCTGGTCGCGGTCTACCTGCTGCCGCTGCGCCACCCGGCGCTGGTCGCACGCCAGCTCAGCGACCTGAACCAGATGGCGCCCGGCAAGCTGGTGCTCGGGATCGGCGTCGGCGGCGAGGACCGGGCCGAGATCGCGGCGGCCGGCATCGACCCGGCCACCCGCGGCAAGCGCACCGACGAATCGCTGATCTGCCTGCGCGGCCTGATGACCGGCGCGCCGGTCGAGTTCGAGGGCGCGCACTTCCGGCTCGATGGCGTGAAGATCGTGCCCGCGGTCGAGCCCGCCGTGCCGATCCTGGTCGGCGGCCGCTCCGAGGCGGCGTTGCGGCGTGCCGCGCTGCACGGCGACGGCTGGTTCGGTATTTTCTGTACCGCGGACCGCTTCGCCCGCTCGCTGGACCAGATCGGCGAAGCCGCGGCGGCGGCGGATCGCGATGTCGACTGGCGCCACGGGATGCAGGTCTGGTGCGCCGTCGACGATGACGTCGCCGCCGCCAGGGCGCGACTGTCGCAGACCATGTCGAGCTTCTATCAGGTGCCGTGGGAGAAGTTCGAGCGCTACGCCCCGGCCGGCACCGCCGAGCAGGTCGCCGAGTATCTCGCCGCCTATGTCCGCGCCGGCGCCCGCCTGATCAACCTGGCCCCGGTCGGCGACGACCAGGCCTGCGTCGACGGCGTCGCCAAGGTGAAGGAATATCTGGAGGCGGAGTTCGGCCGCTAGCCCAGCGCCGCGCCGATGCTGTCCAGGTCGGACATCGCGATGGCGATGCGGCGCATCATCTCCACCGTGGTGTCCTCCGGCTGCATCGCCGGCAGGAACGGCGAGTGGCACAGCGTGATCGTCCACATCCAGAAGGCGTGCAGCATCTGCCGCCGGTAGTTGTCCCAGCCGTCGTCGAAGTCTTGCGGCTGCCCGGTCTCGGCGCCGAGCCGTTCGAGGTAGCGCGCCAGCAGCTCGCGCTCCCAGGCGCGTCGATCGTCCGGGTCGAGCGCCGCCGACAGCATGTACGACACGTCGCGCGACCAGTGGCCCTGGGTCAGGCACTGCCAGTCGCACAGGCCCATGGTGCCGTCGCCGGTCTGGTACCAGTTGCCGATGTGCACATCTGAGTGCAACAGCCCGCGCGGTCCCTTCGCATGAATGTCGGCGCAGGCGTCGGTCGCCGGCCAGACCTGCGCGCGCCGATCCAGGATGTCGCGCGGCATCACGTCGGCGGCCTTGGTCAGCGCCTGGTCGGTGTAATGCTCGGTGCGCATCTTGCGCGCGCCGATGCGGTACCAGTCGGCGAAGTTCGCCACCCAGCGCAACTCGGTGTCGAGCCGCGGGTCGCCGTGGCGGTGACCGTGCAACGTCGCCAGCAGGTCGACCATGCTCTCCGCCATCTCGCGGCTCACGGCGGTGCGGAAGTCGCAGAAGCTCGCCTGTCTGGTCGCGACGATGTCCTCCAGCACGTTGACGCAGGCCAGCGTGTCGCGGTCGAAGGCGGCGTGGTAGCCGTGCGGCGCCTCGATGTTCAGGTCCGGGCGGATCTCGGTGTAGAATCGTCCCTCGGCCCGCGCGGTGCCGTTGTAGCCGCCCATCATCCGCGTCACCAGCGTCGGCAGCGACTTGGTGAACACCGCGCTCGGCAGGCCCGCGTCCTGGCCCGCTTGGTTCCAGGTCAGTGCGAAGCGGTGGCGCTGGTGCGTGCCCTTCGAGGCCGAGACGGGCCGTACCGCGACGACGTCCGCGCCCGGCACGTCGGCGGCGAGAACGGCGGTCCACCACGCCGGCGTGATCGCGTCCACCGAGGTCGGCACGTCGTCGCGCGTCGCCGCCATCGGCCGCGTCATCCGGTCGGCCAGCAGCCGGCCGCCGACGCGCAACGCCGTCGCCGTGGGGGAGCTTGACCAGTTCGCCATCCGCGTATCGTCCCAGTCGCTTGCTTTTGTGACCCTGGAGGCTACTCTACCGCCAGATAGTACGCATGCGTATCATTTTCTGGGAGGCAACAGATGCGCGGACTGCAAGGCAAGTCGGCGATCGTCACCGGCGGCGGCAGCGGCATCGGCCGCGCCATCGTGCTGCGCCTGGTCGAGGAGGGCTGCGCGGTCGCGATTTTCGACCTCAACAAGGCCGGCGCCGACGCGGTCGCGGCCGAGAGCGGCGGCAAGGCCATCGCCTACGAAGTCGACGTGACCGACGGCGATGCGGTCGAGACCGCCGTTGCCCAGGTGTACGAAGCCGGTCCGGTTGCGTTGCTGGTGAACTGCGCCGGATGGGATTTTCCGACGCCGTTCCTGAAGACCGACCGCGACCTGTGGCGCAAGATCGTCGACATCAACCTGTACGGCCCGCTGAACCTGCATCATGCCGTGTGCTCGCGGATGGCCGAGACCGGCGGCCGGGTGGTCAACATTGCCTCCGACGCCGCCCGCGTCGGCACCAGCGGCGAGGCGGTCTACTCCGCCTGCAAGGCGGGGCTGATCTCGCTGACCAAGTCGCTGGCCCGGGAGCTGGCGCGCAACAACATCCTGCTGAACGCGGTCTGCCCCGGCCCGACCGACACGCCGCTCATGCAGACGGTGGTCGGCAGCGGCGAACAGGGCGAGAAGTTCGTCGCCTCGATGGCCCGCGGCATCCCGCTGCGCCGCATCGCCACGCCGGACGACTATCCCGGCATCGTCGCCTTCCTGGCCAGCGACGACGCCGCCTACATCACCGGCCAGACCTTCTCGGTCTCCGGTGGCCTGACGATGATCTAGCTCCGTTGCGAGGCCGCCAGCGCGGCCTGGTGGCGGGCGATGATCAGCTTCATGATCTGAGCTGTGCCGTCGCCGATCTCCATCGACATCACGTCCCGCAGGCGTTGCTGGTGCGGCAGGTCCTCCGAGTAGCCGTAGTGGCCGAAGGTCAGCAGGCACTGGTGGATCACGTCGCGCGCGGTCTTCGGCCCCAGCCACTTGCTCATCGCCGCCTCCTGCGTGTGCGGCAGGCCGGCATCGCGCAGCCGCAGCGCGTGGTAGCAGAGCTCGCGCGCGGCGGCGACGGCGGTTTCGCCCTCGGCCAGCGGGAAGGTTACGCCCTGGAACGCCGACAGCGGCCGGTCGAACGCCTCGCGCTCGTTGACATAGGCCCAAGATTCGTCGAGCGAGGCCTGCGCCGAGCCCAGGCACAGCAGGCCGAGGAGCGCGCGGCTGTAGTCGAAGCCGACCATCACCTGGGAGAAGCCGGAGCCTTCGTCGCCCATCCGGTGGTCGTCGGGCACGAACACGTCGTCGAAGAACAGCGAGCCGCGGCCGATCGCGCGCGCCCCCAGGTCGCGAAATTCGGTCCGGACCAGGCCCTTGGCGGTGCCGTCAACCAGGAAGGCGCTGACTCCGCGTGCCTTCTCCGCCGCTGCGCCGGTGCGGGCGAAGACGATGATGGCGTCGGCCTGGGCCGCCGAGGTGATCGAGGTCTTCTCGCCCTTCAGCACGTAGCCGCCGTCGACCGCGCGCGCCGACAGCGCCAGTTGCGCCGCGTCGGATCCGCCGCGCGGCTCGGTCAGCGCCACGCCGACCAGCGCCTCGCCGGCGACGATCCCGCCGACCCACTTCGCGGCGACATGGGGTTGTGCGTTGCTGGCGATGATCTGCGACATCAGCGAGGCGGAGACCGCGACCGAGCCCATGTTGAAATCGCCATAGGCCAGCTCCTCGGCGATCAGTCCGGCGATGACGCAGGTCAGGCCGGAGCCGCCGAGCGCTTCCGGCATCTCCGGCGCCAGCAGGCCGAGCTGGCCCATCTCGCGCACCAGGCCGCGGTCGATGACGGCGTCGTGGGTGTCGCGCGCCATGTAGCCCGGCGCCAGCTTGTCGCGGGCGAAGCGCCGCGCCACGTCCTGGATCGCCCGCTCGTCGTCGCTCAACAGATACTGCGCAACCACCGTCCGCTCCTCCCGCGTGCCCGGCCGACCCTAGGTGGCTGGAAAATAGTACGCAAGCGTATTACCCTCCAGGCAAAGCCGGTCGTCGGTTGTCGACCGGCCAGATCGTCGTAGCCTGACGCGTATCAGGCAGGGGAGGAGCGCCGATGACCGCCGAAGCGGCCCTACGAGAGGCCATCCATGTCGATAACGGTCGTAACCTGTTCAAGGTGTCGCGCCGGAACTTCACCGACCCGGAGATCCTGGCCGCCGAGCGCGAGCAGATTTTCGACCGCTGCTGGCTCTATCTCGGCCACACGTCGGAGCTGGCCAAGCCCGGTGACTTCGTGACCCGCGTCGTCGCGGGGCGGCCGATCCTGTTCACCCGCGACAAGGCCGGCGAGCTGCACGCGATGTTCAACACCTGCCCGCATCGCGGCGCCACGGTGTGCCGCGAGCGCCACGGCAACGCCAATGCCTTCCAGTGTTTTTATCACGGCTGGACCTTCGGCCAGGACGGCGGCCTGCGCGGCCAGCCGGGCAAGGAAAGCTACGACGAGAATTTCAACGCCGATGGCGGCGGCGACATGGTGCACGTGCCGCGCTTCGAGGTGTACCGCGACTTCGCCTTCGTCTGCTTCGACCCGAAGGCGGTCCCGCTGGTCGAATACCTGGCCGGCGGCGCCGAGTATCTCGACTTGGTCGCCGACCAGTCCGAGGCCGGCATGACCATCGTCGGCGGCACCCAGGACTACTCGATCCGCGCCAACTGGAAGCTGCTGACCGAGAATTCCATCGACGGCTATCACGCCGCCACCACGCACGCGACCTACCTCGACTATCTCAAGGGTACCGCCGGCGCGTTGGCCAAGGTCGGCCTGAACGGCGTCGGCCGCGACCTCGGCAATGGTCACGCGGTTGTGGAATATTCCGCGCCCTGGGGCCGGCCGGTGGCGCAGTGGATTCCGGCCTGGGGCGAGGACGGCAAGCGCGAGGTCGAGGGCATTCACGCCCGCCTCGTCGAACGTTTCGGGGAGAACAAAGCCGACCGCCTCGCCTTCCGGAACCGAAACCTGCTGATCTTCCCGAACCTGATCATCAACGACGTCATGGCGATCACCGTGCGGACCTTCTATCCGACCGAGCCGGACCTGATGCAGGTCTGCGCCTGGGCGATCGCGCCGGCCGACGAGAGCGAGTGGGCGCGGAAATACCGCCTGTTCAACTTCCTGGAGTTTCTCGGCCCCGGCGGCTTCGCCACGCCGGACGATGTGGAGGCGCTGGAGCATTGCCAGCGCGGCTTCCAAAACGTGAAGGAAGCGCGCTGGAACGACATCTCCAAGGGCATGGGCCTGGCCGAGCCGTCGTTCGACGACGAGATCCAGATTCGTGCCTTCTGGTCGAAATGGAACGACCAGATGCTTGCCGGCCCGGGAGCCTGACATGACCACGCTGAACGAGATCGGCCGACCGGAGGTCGAGGATTTCTTGTTCTACGAGGCCGAACTGCTCGACGAGTGGCGGCTCGACGAATGGCTGACGCTGTTCACCGAAGACGCGAACTACTACGTCCCGTCGACCGACGTGGCGCCGGACGCCTCGGCCGACAACAACCTGTTCTACATCGCCGACGACCGCTATCGCCTGGAGGCGCGGGTGGCCCGTCTCAACAAGCGCATGGCGCATTCGGAATATCCGCGTTCCAAGACCCGCCATCTGGTCTCCAACGTGCGCATCCGCGAGCGCGAGGCCGACAGCCTGTTCGTCACCGCCGCCTTCATCACCTACCGGTCCAAGGACGACGTCACCGACGCCTTCGTCGGCTCGCATCGCTACCGACTGGTGCTGACCGACAATGGCCTGAAGATCCGCGAGAAGCGCTGCGTGCTCGACCTCAGCGGTTTGAAGCCGCAGGGCCGCATCTCGATCATCCTATAGCGGCGGAGCCAACCATGGCCGAAATCCTCGCTCTCGGGCTGTCGCACTATCCGCCGCTGGTCGGGCCGGATGCGAACATGGCCTACATCCTGAAGCTGATGCTGAAGAACCCGGACCTGCCGGCCGAGCTGCGCGACCCGGCCAACTGGCCGGCGCCGATGCGCGAGCAGTGGGCCGCCGACGACGGCACCGCGGCCGCCGCCAGCCACCGCGAGGAACTGGTCGGCTGGATGCGCCAGGTGCGCGCCGCGCTGGACGACTTCGCCCCGGACTTCGTGCTGATCTGGGGCGACGACCAGTACGAGAACTTCAAGGAAGACGTCGTTCCGCCCTACTGCATCAACGCCCACGACAGCTTCCGCTTCTCGCCGCCGGCCAACAACGTGTGGGGCGAGAAGGACAAGGTCTACGAGCTGCAGGGCAACCGCGCCGCCGGCAAGATGCTGGCCAAGGGCCTGATCGAAGCTGGCTTCGACACGGCTTACTCCTACCAGCCACTGCATCACCCGCTCGGCCACGCCTTCGCCAACGCAATCTTCTATCTCGACTATGACCGCGAGGGCTTCGACTATCCGATCCTGCCCTTCTCGGTGAACTGCTACGGGCGCAAGGTGATCGCGCAGAAGGGCGGCCTGCCGGTGTTCGACCGGACTGTGCGCGAGGACGAATTCGACCCGCCGGCGCCGACCCCGGCGCGGCTGTTCGACCTCGGCGCCGCCACTGCGCGCATCCTGGCCGACTCGCCCTATCGGGTGGCGATCCTGGCCTCGTCGGGCTGGAGCCACGCCTTCCTGACGCCGAAGAACCACCTGTTGTGGCCCGACACCCCGACCGACCGGCGGCTCTACGACCGGCTATGCTCGAAGGATTACCTGGCCTGGCGCGACGTCACCGGCCCGGCGATCGAGGATGCCGGCCAGCAGGAGGTGTTGAACTGGATGTGTTTGGTCGGCGCGCTGCACGAACTCGACCGTGCGCCCGGCACCACCGGTTTCGTCGACACCTGGATCTTCAACTCGTCCAAGGTGTTCCTGATCGCGCCGCCGGCCTGAAGGCGGCCTCGCGGCACCCGCCCGGCTGGGTGTGGGTGGCGGCGACGGCACGACTTGGCGCTCCCCCTCGCGCAGAAGCCGGCGAGGTGCGACACTGCGGCCGCTTGCCTGAAGCGTGGCGAAAGGCGGGATGGTGAAGCAGAACTGGATGATCGTCGCGGTCATTGCCGTGGTCGCGTTGATGCTGTTCTCCTATCTGGGGCGCGGCGTCGGGCCGTCGACCGCGACCGCCGACGTCTCCTACAGCAACTTCCGCGCGCTTCTGGCCGAGGATCAGATCGCGTCGGTGGTGTTTCGTGGCGACGACCTGCAGGCGCAGCTCGATGCGACCGTTGAGGTGCTGCCCGGCGTCCAGGCCGACCAGGTCACGACCCGCGTACCGCCTGAGGGCCATCCCGCGCTGCTGGCCGAGCTGGAGCAGCGCGATGTCGAGATCACCGCGTTGCCTGAGCAGGAGGGCGGCTGGCTCGCTTCGCTGCTGCCCTGGCTGCTGCTGATTGGCGTCTACGTGTTCTTCTGGAGCCGGCTGTCGCGCAACATGCCGGGTGGCGTGGGCCGCGGCGGATTCGACCGCTTCCTGAAGGGGCGTGCCGGCCAGGAGGACACCACGGCGCGCAAAGTCACCTTCGGCGACGTCGCGGGCCAGGACAACGCCAAGGCCGAGGTCGCCGAACTGGTCGAATTCTTGCGCGATCCGGAACGCTATCGCCAGATCGGCGCCGAACCGCCGCGCGGCATCCTGTTGATGGGCCCGCCGGGTACCGGCAAGACACTGCTGGCGCGTGCCCTGGCTGGCGAGGCCGGGGTGCCGTTCTTCTCCATCTCGGCCTCCGAGTTCATCGAGATGTTCGTCGGTGTCGGCGCCAGCCGCGTGCGCGCGATGTTCAACGAAGCCAAGAAGCGGGCGCCGGCGATCATCTTCATCGACGAACTGGACGCGGTTGGCCGGGTGCGCGGCGCCGGCGTCGGCGGCGGCCACGACGAGCGCGAGCAGACCCTGAACCAGATCCTGTCCGAGATGGACGGCTTCGCGGGCCATGAGGCGGTGATCGTGCTGGCGGCGACCAACCGGCCCGACGTGCTCGACCCGGCGCTGCTGCGGCCCGGCCGTTTCGACCGCCACGTCACGTTGGACCTGCCGGACCGCGCCGCGCGCGAGGAGATACTCAAGGTCCATGTGCGCGGCAAGCCGCTGGCCGACGATGTCGACCTGACGACCATCGCCGCCGGCACGCCGGGTTTCTCCGGCGCGGACCTGAAGAACTTGGTCAACGAGGCAGCCATTGCCTGCGCCCGCGAGCGCCGCACCACCATCGCCATGCAGCATGTCGATCAGGCCCGCGACCGGGTGATGATGGGCCTGGAGCGACACCTGACCATCCGGCCGGAGGAAAAGCACCGCCTGGCGGTGCACGAATCCGGCCATACCGCAGTGGCGCACTACCTGCCGAATGCCGACCCGGTCTACAAGGTGACGATCATCCCGCGCGGCCGGGCGCTCGGCGGCACCCACATGCTGCCGACCGAGGAGCGCTACACGCAGTCGACCGTCGAACTACGCGACCGGCTCGCGGTGATGCTGGCGGGGCGGGCCAGCGAGGCGGCGCTGCTCGGCGACGTGAGTTCCGGCGCCGACGACGATATCCGCCAGGCGACGCATTTGGCCCGCGCCATGGTCAGCCGCTGGGGCATGTCCGACAAGCTTGGCCCGATGGACCTGCGACAGTCCGAGGAGCATCCGTTCCTCGGCCGCGAGATCAGCCAGGCGCGCGAGTTCTCCGACGAGACCGCGCACCAGGTCGACGAGGAGGTGCGGAGCCTGTTGCGCGAGGCTGAGACTCGGGCCACCGAGCTCATCGTGACGCACCGGCCGCGGATCGAAGCGCTGGTCGCGGCCCTGGAACAGCATGAGACGCTGAACCGCGACACCATCGTGGAACTGCTGAAGGTGCCGGCCGAGGCCGGTCGCGTCGCCAACGCGTGAGTTGGGCTACTTCACGGTAACGCAGGTGCACTCGGCCTGGTTGGAAACCTTGTGCGATACCGAACCGAGCAGCAGGCCCTTGAAGTCGCTCAGACCACGGCTGCCGAGCACGATCATGTCGGCCTTCTCGTCCTTGGCGCTGGCCAGCACCGCGTCGGCCGCATCGCCGCCAACCGCCTGGCGCACCACATCCGTCACCCCCGCCTTCTTGGCCTTGGCCTCGGCGTCGTCCAGGATCTGCCCGGCGATCGCCATCAGAAGCTCCGGTGGCGGCGGCGCCGGGACGTAGCCGGTCATCCCGCCGGCGCTCATCATCGCGCTCTGGAAATCGGCCTCGTAGTTGTCGAGCTTGTTGCGCAACTCGTCCGGGAGCCGGTCGCGGTCCGCCAGCGCCAGCAGCGTATCGGAACGCGCATTCGACATCAGGACGTGCAGCACGACCAGCCGGGCGCCGTACTTGCTGGCCAGATCGCTGGCCAGGTCGAGCGCCTTGCCGGCATGGTCGGAGCCGTCGGTGGCAACGACGATGGTCTTGATCATCTGAACCTCACATTCGAGCCTGCAACGTAGTCGTCGCGACATGGTTCCCATCGTAACGGTAGGTGGGCATTGACCGCGATCAACCCTGTCGCGCTAATCTGCACGGATTCTGGCAGTGTGGAGCCCGCGACCATGGCGCACGATCACCACGATCACGACCACGACGAGCCGCCCTCGGAATTGCTGATGCGGGTCAAGTCGCTGGAGACCTTGTTGGTCGACAAGGGCCTGGTCGACCCGGCCGCGCTGGATGCCCTGATCGAGCGCTACGAGCACAAGGTCGGTCCGCGCAACGGCGCCCAGGTGGTGGCCAAGGCCTGGGCCGATCCGGCCTACAAGGAACGCCTGCTGGCCGACGGATCGGCCGCCATTGCCGAACTTGGCCATACCGGGCGCCAGGGCGAGCACATGGTGGTGGTCGAGAACACGCCGGCGGTACACAACCTCGTCGTCTGCACGCTCTGCTCCTGCTACCCGTGGCCGGTGCTGGGCCTGCCGCCGGTCTGGTACAAGTCCTCGCCGTACCGCAGCCGCGCGGTGATCGATCCGCGCGGCGTGCTGGCCGAGTTCGGCACTGCCGTGCCTGACGATGTCGAGGTGCGGGTTTGGGACTCCACGTCGGAGATGCGCTACCTCGTCCTGCCCGAACGGCCGCCGGGTACCGACGGCTGGCCGGAGGACAGGCTGGCCGACCTGGTCAGCCGCAACTCGATGATCGGCGTGGAGCCGGCCAAGGCGCCGGAGGCCGCGTCTTGAACGGCCCGCACGACATGGGCGGCATGCATGGCTTCGGCCCGATCGACCCGGAGCCGGAAAGCCAGGAGCCGGTGTTCCACGCCGACTGGGAACGCCGGGCCTTCGCGCTGACGCTGGCCAGCGCTGCGATCGGCGGCTGGACGCTCGACGCCAGCCGCTTCGCGCGCGAGCGCATCGACCCGGCCGACTACCTGGCGATGAGCTACTACGAGAAATGGCTCGAGGGTATGCGGACCTTGCTGGTCGAGCATGGCGTCGTCAGCGCGGCCGAGCTTGCCGCCGGTCGGCCGACGGAGAAGGCGAACCCGGATCGCATCCTGCGCGGTGACGCGGTCGACGCGGCGATGGCCCGCGGCGGCCCGACAGAGATGGCGATCGACGCCGCGCCGGTCTTCAAGGTCGGCGACAGGGTCCGGGCCCGGGTGATGAACCCGGAAGGCCACACCCGCAATCCGCGCTACGTGCGCGGCCATGTCGGCACCGTGGTGCTGCATCACGGCGGCCACGTCTACGCCGACGCCAATGCCGTCGGTGAACGCCGCGCCGAGCACCTCTATACCGTGAGCTTCGCCGCCCGCGACCTGTGGGGCGAACGGGCCGGCGCGGCCGACACGGTCCGCGTCGACCTCTGGCAGCCTTACCTGGAACCTGCCTAGCGCTGCCGGTGTCCGGCCTTGCGGCGAGTGGGCGCGGCCGGCGAAGATGGCGGGCCCACGCAAGGAACCGCCATGCCGCTCTCCGACGCCACTCGCGCCAAGCTGAAAACCGTTTCCACCGCGACGCTGTGCACCGCGCTGTTCAAGCGTGGCCTGCGCAACCAGTTCATCCAGGACGTGCGGCCGGTGGGTGACGCCGGGCCGATGGTGGGCGAGGCCTTCACCCTGCGCTACATCCCGGCGCGCGAGGATCTCAACGAGCTGTCGGTGTTCCAGGACCCGAAACATCCGCAGCGCGACGCCATCGAACGCTGTCCGCCCGGCGCGGTGATGGTGATCGACAGCCGCAAGGACGCGCGCGCCGCGTCGGCCGGCTCGATCCTGGTCACCCGGCTGATGGTGCGCGGCTGCGCCGGCATCGTCACCGACGGTGGCTTCCGCGACGCGCCAGAATTGGCCACGCTGGCGTTCCCCGTCTACCACAACCGCCCCTCGGCACCGACCAACCTCACCCGGCATCAGGCCATCGACATCGACGTGCCGGTCGGTTGCGGCGATGTCGCCGTGTGGCCCGGCGACGTGGTCGTCGGCGACGGCGAAGGCGTGGTGGTGATCCCCGCGCACCTGGCCGACGAGGTTGCCGACGAGGCGGTGGAAATGACCGCGTTCGAGGATTTCGTCACCGAGGAAGTGCGCAAGGGACGCTCCATCATCGGCCTCTATCCGGCGACCCAGGAGCAGACCCGTGTCGACTTCGCCACCTGGCGCAAGGCCAACAACCGCTAACCAACCATCGAGGGCAACGCATGAGCCGACCAAGCAAGGCCTACATCGCGGGGGTGTTCGAACACCCCACGCGCAAGGCCGTCGACAAGACCGTGCCGCAGTTGCACGCCGAGGTGGCGGCCGGCGCGCTGGCCGACGCCGGGCTGAGCCTGGCCGACGTCGATGGCTATTTCTGTGCCGGCGACTCGCCCGGCATGGGCGGCCTGTCCGACTATCTGGGGCTCAGCCCAAAGGTATTCGAGCAGACCGACGTCGGCGGCACGTCCTACCTGTTCCACGTCAACCACGCACAGGATGCGATCGCTGCCGGGCGCTGCTCGGTCTGCCTGATCACGCTGGCGGGGCGACCGCGCGCGCAGGGCCAGACCGCGCTGCCGGCACGCAGCTTCGGCGACATCGCGCCGGAGAGCGGCTTCGAGCTGCCCTACGGCCCGGCGGTGGTCAATCTCTATGCCATGGCGGCGATGCGCCACATGCACGAGTACGGCACGACCTCGGAACAGCTCGCCTGGGTCAAGGTCGCGGCCTCGCACCACGCGCAACACAACGAACACGCCATGCTGCGCGACGTGGTCACGGTCGAGGACGTGGTGAACTCGCCGATGATCGCCGATCCGCTGCACCGGCTCGACTGTTGCGTGGTCTCCGACGGCGGCGGCGCGCTTGTCGTGGTCAGCCCGGAGGTGGCGACGTCACTGGGCGACCGCGGCGTGAAGGTCCTGGGCCGTGGCGAGGCGCTGAAGCACCTGAACGGCGGCAAGGTCGACCTGACCTACACCGGCGCGCGCGACTCCGGCCCCGCCGCCTTCGCCGAGGCCGGGCTGACGCCGGCCGACATGGACTACGCCTCGATCTACGACAGCTTCACCATCACCGTGGTCGAGACGCTTGAGGATCTGGGCTTTTGCGCGAAGGGCGAGGGCGGCAAGTTCGTCTCCGACGGCAACCTGATCTCCGGCGTCGGCAAGCTGCCGTTCAACACCGACGGCGGCGGCCTGTGCAACAACCACCCCTCGAACCGCGGCGGCATGACCAAGGTCATCGAGGCGGTGCGGCAGTTGCGCGGCGAGGCGCACCCGAAAGTGCAGGTGCCGGACTGCCGGCTGGCCCTGGCACACGGCACCGGCGGCGCGATTTCCACCCGCTCGGCCAGCGGCACGCTTATCCTGGGGAGTAACGACGCATGAGCGAGCGCACCTATCCCGATCCCGCCATCACCCTGGAGAGCGAGCCCTACTGGGAGGCGACCAAGGCCGGCAAGCTGCTGCTCAAGAAGTGCAACGCCTGCGGCGAGCCGCACTTCTACCCGCGCAGCCTGTGTCCGCATTGCGGCAGCACCGACGTCGACTGGCTGGAGGCCAGCGGCAAGGGCACGATCTACAGCTATTCGGTGATGCGCCGCGCCAAGACCCCCTACGCTATCGCCTACGTCACGCTCGACGAGGGGGTGACGATGATGACCAACATCGTCGATGCCGACCTGGATGGCTTGGCCGTCGGCCAGGCGGTCGAAGTCGCGTTCCGCCCGACCGAGGGCGGCCACGCCCTGCCGGTGTTCAAGCCGGCCTAGACGGCACGGCCCGATATCCGCGGACGACGGCGGTGCCGACATCCTGATCGGCTGACCGGCTGCACGCCCAACCGGGGGCCGCGATCACGGGTCCCGGTTCAGCTTCCAGAGCTACTGTGCGTACTTGCCGGCGACCTGCGGCGTCGGGGTGTCGTGCCCCTGTTCCTTGCGCTGCTGGCGGGTCTCCCGCTTCCACTCGCGCTTCAGGTCGTCGCGCACGTTGACGGTCAGGCGGCCCATGCCCTCCACCTCCAGCTCGATCTTGTCGCCGTTCATGAACGGGTTCAGGCCGCGGTGATTGGTGCCGGTGGCGACCAGGTCGCCGGGCTCCAGCGTGTGGATCGAGCTGATCCACGAGATCAGTTTCGGGAGCTTGTGGGCCATGTCGTCGGTGTTGAAGTCCTGGAACAGCTCGCCGTTGTTCCACAGCCGCACGTGCAGGTTCTGCGGATTGGGTACCTCGTCGGCGGTGACCAGGTAGGGCCCGATCGGCGCGAAGGTGTCGCGCGACTTGGCCTGGAAGAACACGTTGCTGGCCGGCGGCAGGCCGCGTGCCGACCCGTCGATGAAGTTCAGGTAGCCGAAGACGTAGTCCATCGCCTCGGCTTCGGAGACGTTGGAGCAGCGCTTGCCGATCACCAGACCCAGTTCCGCCTCGCCCTCGAACACCGTCGCCGGCGCATCGGGCAGCACCATGGTGTCGCCGTCGCCGATGATCGCGTTGGCCGCCTTCTGGAACGCGTTGATCGGCGCCGGCTTCGGCAGTGTGCCGTTCTCCATGTAGTTCACGGCCATGCAGTCGATGTTGCCCGGTCGCGGCAGCGGCGGGCGGATGCGCACGCTGTCGACCGGCACCGCCGGCCCGGCCTTGGCGGCGCTTTCCAGCGCGCCGCGATAGTCGGCCCAGCGCGCGATCAGCCCGCTCATCAGGTCGCCCGGGTCGGTGTGCGGGATGCCCTCGGTGGCGGCGGTCACGTCGACCACCCCGGCATCGGTCAGCACGCCCAGGCGGAAATCGTTGAAGTACAGCAGCTTCATGTCTTGCTCTCTCTCGTCGTCGTTACGGGCTGACGTGGCCGATGAACTTCTCCGGCGGCCGCTCGCCCCATTGCGATTGGAATCCCTGTTCGGGCGTCAGCAGGTGGCCGCCGTCCGACGCGTTCAGCCGGTCGGTGTCGGCCCAGCGTTCGTGCACGCGACCGTAGGGGTCGGCCCAGTAGTCGTAGACCTGGCTGCCCAGCAGGTGGCGGCCAACGCCCCACATGTGCTCGTACTTCCCGAGCCCGGCGAGATACTCATGATCAGCCATGATCGCGTCGATGTCCGGCGCCTCGAACGACAGGTGGTTCAGCCCGGCGCGTTCGTTGCGCACGCAGAACAGCACGTGGTGGTCGACATACTCGTCGCCCCGGTCGAGCCGGCTGAAGGCGCCGACGACGTTGTCCTCCGGCCCGTCGTGAATGTCGTCGGAGCGCAGCAGTCCGAGCGTCTCGCGATACCAGCCGACCGTCTCGCTCACCTTCGGCGTGCCGAACACGCAATGGCCGATGCGCTTGATCGGCGCCGGCGAGGGCGGCAGGCGCATCAGCCGCCCGGCGCGCCGCAGCGGATCGGCGCCGGAGTTTGTCGGGTCGCGATTCACCGGGATCGCCGGCAGCTCGGCGACGCCGTGCAGCACCTCGACCTGATAGCCGTTCGGGTCGGTCAGCCGCACCCGCTTGCCGCCGCCGAAGTCGTCCATGGCCTCGACATCGGACGCACCTGGCAGCTGCGCGAGCTTGGCCAGGTCGGCTTCGCTGTCGGCATGGAAGGCGACGCCGACCACCTTGGTCTCGCCCTTCACGGTGACGTGCAGGTGGGTGCCGGCGTCGGTGCCGCGCATGTACAGCGCGTCGGCCGTCCGCGCCGCGCGGATCATGCCGAAGTCTGTCAGGAACGCCTCCTGCGCGTCCAGGTCCGGCGCGCTCAGCCGGCCCCAGGCCAGGGCCTTCGCCTTGATCACGGGCATGTCTATGTCCTCCCGAGAGCTAGCATCGGCCCTCGGCGCAGCGGCTGCAAGCATGGCCTCGTGAGTTGCAGTGACTGCCCACCCGGCCTACATCTGTGGGCAGCAAGGAGGCGCCGCCCATGAGCTTGAACATCGATCCCTGGTCCTTCCCCGATCCGGAATACACCTCGGCCGAGACCGGCGAGCGTTCGGTCGTGCTCGGCGGCGGCTGCTTCTGGTGCACCGAGGCGGTCTACAAGGAACTCGACGGTGTGCTGCGGGTGCGGCCCGGCTATGCCGGCGATGCCCAGCACCTGGCCGACTACCGCACCGTCTGCTCCGGCCAGACCCGCCACGCCGAGGTTGTCGAGATTGTCTACGACGCTGCCCGCATCGACCTGGGCCAGATCCTCAAGGTGTTCTTCGCCATCGCTCACGACCCGACGCAGAAGGACCGCCAGGGCCACGACGTCGGCCCGCAATATCGTTCCGTCATCTTTTACGCCGACGGCGAGCAGAAGCAGGTTGCCGAGCGGTACATCGCCCAGCTTGAGGAGCTCCGCGCTTTCAGCCGACCGATCGTCACCGAGCTGTCGCCGTTGGAGACCTTCTTCGAGGCCGAGAGCTACCACCACGACTACGCCGCGTTGAACCCGGGCCAGCCCTACATCCGCGGCATCTCGATGCCGAAGGTGCAGAAGCTGCGCTCGATCTACCCCGACAAGCTGAAACGGCCCGACGCGGCGGAATGAGAACAGCTTCGTAGCCCGGATGCAGCGTCAGCGTAATCCGGGCTACTTGTTCGTCACCAGCGACGGGTCTCGGACGGCGCCGAAGGCGGCGGAGCGGGCCAGCGCGCCGTAGGCTTGTAGCGCGCGGCTGACCACGCGGTTGCGGTTCTTCGGCTTGAAGGTCGCGGCGGCGCGGCGTTTCTCCAGCGTGGCGTCGTCGACGGCCAGGTCCAGCTTGCGGCCCGGGATGTCGATGACCACGTCGTCGCCATCCTCGATAAGCCCGATATTGCCGCCCTCGGCCGCTTCCGGCGAGATGTGACCGATCGACAGGCCTGACGACGCGCCGGAGAACCGGCCGTCGGTGATCAGCGCGCATTTGTCGGCCAGCCCGACCGCCTTGATCATCGAGGTCGGCATCAGCATTTCCTGCATGCCGGGGCCGCCGCGCGGGCCCTCGTAGCGCACCACCACAACGTCGCCCGGCTTCACGTCGCCGGCCATGATACCGGACGCGGCGTCGTTCTCGCTCTCGAACACCCGCGCCGGGCCCTTGAAGGTCAGCATGCCGGCCGGCACGCCGGCGGTCTTCACGATGCAGCCGTCGGCGGCGAGGTTGCCGAACAGCACCGCCAGCCCGCCGTCCTGGCTGTAGGCGTGCGCGACGTCGCGGATGCAGCCGCCGGCCCGGTCCAGGTCCAGGTCGTCGTACATCGCGTCCTGGCCGAAGGCTTCCAGCATCCGCTGCCGTCCTGGTGCCGCGCGATAGAACTGCTTCACCGAGGCGTCCTTGGTCTGCGCCACGTCCCACATCGCCAGCGTGTCGCGCAAGCTGTCGCCGAGCACGTTGTTGCAGTCCTCGTGCAGCAGCCCGCCGCGCTGCAGCTCGCCCAGGATGCCCATCACCCCGCCGGCGCGGTGCACGTCCTCCATGTGATAGTGCGGCACCGACGGCGACACCTTGCACAGGTTCGGCACTTTGCGGCTGAGCTGGTCGATGTCGGCCATGGTGAACGGCACCTCGCCCTCGAAAGCGGCGCCGAGCAGGTGCAGCACGGTATTGGTCGAGCCGCCCATGGCGACGTCCATGGTCATCGCGTTCTCGAACGCGGCGCGGTTGGCGACGTTGCGCGGCAGCATGTCGGTCTCGCCGAGCTCGTAGTGCCGCAGCAGCATGTCGACGATGCGCCGGCCGGCCTCCTGGAACAGGTTCCTGCGCTGGCCGTGGGTGGCCAGCAGCGAGCCGTTGCCCGGCAGCGCCAGGCCCAGCGCCTCGGTCAGGCAATTCATCGAGTTGGCGGTGAACATGCCGGCGCAACTGCCGCAGGTCGGGCAGGCGATGTCCTCGATCGCTGCCAGCTCGCCATCGGAGAGGTTCGGGTCGTTACCGCCGACCAGCGCGTCGACCGCGTCGATCACCGCCTCCTTGCCCTCGTGGGTCATCTTGCCGGCTTCCATCGGGCCGCCGGAGACGAAGATGGTCGGGATGTTCAGCCGCATCGCCGCCATCAGCATGCCGGGCGTGATCTTGTCGCAGTTGGAGATGCAGACCAGCGCGTCGGCGCAATGCGCGTTGACCATGTACTCGACGGAATCCGCGATGATCTCGCGCGACGGCAGGCTGTAGAGCATGCCCTCGTGGCCCATGGCGATGCCGTCGTCGACGGCAATGGTGTGGAACTCCTTCGACACCGCGCCGGCCTTGCGGATCTCCGCCGCGACCAGGTCGCCCAGGTTCTTCAGGTGCACGTGGCCGGGCACGAACTGGGTGTAGGAGTTGGCGATGGCGACGATCGGCTTGGCCAGGTCGGCCTCGGCGGTGCCGGTGGCGCGCCACAGCGCCCGCGCGGCAGCCTGGCCGCGCCCCTGCGTGGTGCGGTGCGAGCGATAGGTTGGCATTGGCGTAGCTCCCCAGTTCGTGTCGTTCTGATCAGATCATCCAGCGGCCACCGTCGATCAGCAGCGATTGGCCGGTAATGTAGCGGCTCGCGTCGCTGGCGAGAAACACCACGACGTTGGCCACGTCCTCCGGCAGGCCGACGAAGCCCAGCGGCACCGAGTCGCGGATCCGGTCGATCACCTCGGCCGGCAGCCGTTCGTGCGCCCGGGTGCGGATCGCGCCGGGGCAGACCACGTTGACGTTGACTCCCTGCGGCGCCAGTTCGCGGGCCAGCGCCCGGGTGAAGCCGACCACGCCCATCTTCGCCGCCGAATAGTCGACCAGCCCGACATCGCCGAAGAAGGCGCTCTCGCTCGACATGCTGACGATCCGCCCGCGGCTGCGCTCGACCATGGCGGGCGCGACCAGGCGGCTGGCCCGCATCGTGGTCAGCAGCGAGACCTCGAGGACGAAGCGCCAGACCTCCTCGTCCGACTCCAGGAACCGGCTGGCGCGGTCGCGCGCGCTCTGCCCGACATTGTTGAACAGCACCTCGATGTCGCCGAGATCGGTCTGCACCGCCTGGATGGCGTCGGCCAGCGCTTCCGCGTCAGTGCAGTCGGCGGCCCGCGCCTCGACCCGGCGGCCTTTCGCGCGGACTTCCTCCAGCACTGCGGCCAGCGCGTCGGCCTCCACGTCAATCAGGCCAAGGTCGGCGCCGGCATCGGCCAGCGCCAGGGCGGTGGCCCGGCCGATGCCGTTGGCCGCGCCGGTCACCAGCGCCACACCGTTCACCGCGAAGGGGTTGCTCATCGCCGCGCCTCCTTTGCGAGGATACGGATCAGTGGAACACGCGCCCGCCGTCGACCGCCAGCGCCGAACCGGTGACCTGCGCCGACTCATCGCAGGTCAGGAACAGCGCCGCGTTGGCGATATCCAGGGGCTTGCCGATGCGCTTCACCAGGTAGCGGTCCAGTACCATCGCCAGCTCGGCCTCCGGGTCGTCGCTGGCCGCGGCCAGCCCATCGCGGAACATCGGCGTGTCGACGATGCCGGGGCAGATCGCGTTGACCCGGATGTTGTCGTCCGTCAGGTCGATGGCCAGCGCCTTGGCGAACATCACCAGCCCGGCCTTGGCACTGCAATAGGCGGTGCGGGCGGGCAGGGGACGCAGGCCGGCGCCGGAACTGATGTGGACGATGGTGCCGCCGCCGGCGCCGGCGAGATGCGGCCGCGCGGCGTGGCTGACGTTGAACGGCCCGTCCAGATTGACGCTCAGGACATGGCGCCACGCGGCCGGTGTCATCTCCGCGAAGGGTTGCAGCAGGTCGATGCCAGCCGCGCCGACCACGCCGTCCAGCCCGCCGAGCGCGTCGGCCAGCTTGTCGACGGCGCGGGCGACGGCTTCGGCATCGCTGACGTCGGCCGCCGTTGAGAGCGCGTCGATCTCGGCGGCAACGCTGGCCAGCCGGTCCTCGTCGCGGTCGAGCAGTGCCACCTTGGCGCCTTCGCGAGCGAACAGCCGGGCGGTTTCCGCGCCGATGCCCGACGCGGCGCCGGTGATCAGAACCCGCCGGTTCGCCAGTCTCACGTCTTTGCGCTCATTGCGCCGCCTGCAATGCCTCGCCGTGGCGCACCTGCAGCACCGAGCGCATCGACTCCGCCGCTTCGTCGCAGCGCGCGAACCACACGTTGTTGTGCTGCTGGATGTACTGGATCAGCCCTTCCAGCGCGACAATCCGGCTGCCACGCCCGATGATCTGCGGGTGCATCGCCAGCGTGAACGCGCGGTTCTCGGCGAACAGCGTGTCGAACTCCGCCTTCCAGGCTTCCAGCACCGCCGAAGGCGCCTGCATGGTCCGGCCCGGCAGCGTGATCGAGTATTGGAAGAACGGCGCGTCGTCGAGCACCCAGGCGAATGGGAACTCGATCAGATCGGTGACGGCACCGTCATGCACGTGCAGGTAAGGCGTGTCGTCGTCCATCATGTTGGACGAGTAGCGGAAACCCTTTTCCAGCAGCATCGGCAGCGTGATCGGCGAGAATTCCGCCGCCGGCGAGCGCCAACCGGCCGGCGGTCTGCCGGTCAGGCGCTGGATGATCTCCAGCCCCCGGTCCATCTCCTCGCGCTCTTCCTCCGGCGAGAGATTGACGATCCAGCGGTGCGACCAGGAATGGTGTGCGATCTCGTGGCCTCGCCGCAGCACCTCCTCGCACAGGGCCCAGCGCTGCTCGATCACCAGGCCGGGGATGAAGAAGGTGGCCTGGATGCCGTAGCGGTCCAGCAGGTCCATGATGCGCGGCATGCCGACCTTCCAGCCATAGGCGCCCTGCGACATCACCACCGGCCGTTCCGCGTTCTTCGGATCGCGCGCGGTCCACATGGTCTCCGCGTCGAGATCGAAGGTCAGCATCACCGGGAAGCCGTTTTGCGTGAGCGTGGACGCCATCGGCGTACTCCTGTGCGGCCAAACACCGACTGTGCGCCGGTTCGGCTCAGTCCGGCAAGCGCACCGCCTCCTCCGCCGGCTTGCCGCGCAGCATGTCGGAGGCCTTCTCGGCGATCATCAGCGTGGCGGCGTTCAGGTTGGCCGAGATCATCCGCGGCATCACCGACGCGTCGATCACCCGCAACCCGTCCAGCCCATGCACGCGCAGCTCGTCGTCGACCACCGCCAGCGGGTCGCTCGACGGCCCCATGCGGTTGGTGCAGGCCGGATGGAAGGTTGTGGTGGCGCGCGTCGTCGCCATGTGCAGCAGCTCGTCGTCGCTCTGCGTCGCCTCGCCGGGCCAGATTTCGTGGTCGAAATAGGGCGACAGCGGATCGGTGCGGAACAGCCGCCGGCCCAGCTTCATCGCGCCCACCAGGACCCGCCGGTCGGTCTCCTCGGCCAGGTAGTTGGTCTGGATCGCCGGCGCCTGGAATGGGTCGGCTGAGGTGATGCGGACGTGCCCACGGCTCTCGGGGCGCTGCTGCCAGGCGGCGATGGTCATGCCCGGCTCGTCTTCGAGCTGGCCCTGCACGCCGTCCTTGTAGCTGGCCGGCGTGAAGGTGAGCTGGATGTCGGCCTGACGCGTCGTCTCGTCGGAATGCCAGAAGCAGTAGATCAGCGTCGGGCTCAGGCCCAGCACGCCCTTGCGCCCGATGAACCACTTTGCCGCCTCGCTCATCAGAGCAAGACCACGCACCCGCTCGTTGATGGTTTTCGAGTTCTTCACCCGCGCCTCCATGCGCGGCGCGTAGTGGTCCTGCAGCCCTTCGCCGACGCCGGCCAGGTCGTGCAGCACTTCGATCCCGTGCTGTTTCAGCAGGGCGGCCGGTCCGATGCCGGAGAATTGCAGGATCTGCGGCGAATTGTAGGCGCCGGCGCACAACAGCACCTCGCGATTGGCGCGAACCTCCTCTTCCTTGCCGTTTGGCCCGCCGCGCTTGTAGCGCGCACCGACCGCCTTCTTGCCCTCGAGAACCAGACTGGTGGTGTAGGTCGACGTCCACACGGTCAGGTTCGGCCGGCTCATCGCCGGACGCAGGAAGGCCGTCGCGGCGGACACCCGCCGGCCGTTCTTGATCGTGCGTTGCGAGTAGCTGACGCCCTCCTGGATCCTGCCGTTGTAGTCCGGGTTGCGCGGGATACCGAGGCTCACCGCGCCCTCGATGAACGCCTCGCACAGCGGGTGAATCCAGTCGATGTCGGTGATGTCGAGCTCGCCGCCCTTGCCGCGGAAGGTCGCGTCCGCCTTGTCGTCGTGGCGGTTCTCCATGCGCCTGAAGTAGGGCAGCACGTCGGCATAGCCCCAGCCGCGATTGCCCTGCTGCGCCCAGGTGTCGAAGTCGGCGCGCTGGCCGCGGTTATAGATGTGGCCGTTGATCGAGCTCGACCCGCCCAGCGTCTTGCCGCGCGGCGCGTAGATCTTGCGACCGTCGGTATAGGGCCCGGCCTCCTGCTCGTAGGCCCAGTTGATCGCCTTGTTGTGGTAGGTCTTGATGAACCCGGCCGGCATGTGGATGAAGAGATTCCGGTCCGGCGGCCCGGCCTCCAGCACCAGCACCGAGGTGTTCGGATCCTGGGTGAGCCGGTTGGCCAGCACCGAGCCGGCCGACCCGGCGCCGATGATCACGTAATCGAAGCTCTGCAACGGACGCTCCCTCGCGGCGTTTTCCCTATCTTCGCCTATCCGTCGAATTTCGAGTAGGTCTCGCTGACGGGAACGATCACATGTTTCGCCAGCCCGGCCAGCCGATACGGGTTGATCGCGGCATATGCGTCCGACGTCATGGTATCGACGAAGTCCTGCCGGCGCGGATAGCGCACCAGCACCGCGTAGTCCCAGTCGTCGCGGCCATCCTCGCCGATGGCGATGCCGGTGACATCGCCGGCCCACAGGACGGTGCCGCCGAGCTGCTTCAACAGCGGCGTGAAGCCCTTGGAATAGGTCTGGTATTCGGCTCGGGCATCGGCGCCGTCCTTGAATTTCACCAGGTTCAGCATCACCACCGGCCCCGGCCGGTCGTCAGCCGCCAGCGCGGCGAGGTGTTCGGGCGTGGGTTCCATCGTCGTCTCCACAATGTTCGTCACCCCGGGCGAAGACCCGGGGTCCATGTCGGCTATAGAGCCTGGCCTCGACATGGCCCCCGGCTCAAGGCCGGGGTGACGATGTGGGTTGCGCCGCGATATCCTCCACCCATGCTCTCGCCGCTCGCGGATGCGACTTATCGACGGCTGTTCGCGGCCCAGGTGGTGGCGCTGGCCGGCACTGGGTTGGCCACGGTCGCGCTGGCGCTGCTGGCCTATGACCTGGCCGGCGGCGATGCCGGGCGGGTGCTGGGCACCGCGCTGGCGCTGAAGATGGTGGCCTACGTCGTGGTCGCGCCGGTGGTCGGCGGATTCGCGCACCGGTTGCCGCGCCGCCGCCTGCTGGTCGGGCTCGACCTGCTGCGCGCCGCCGCCGTCGCCTGCCTGCCCATCGTCAGCGAGATCTGGCAGATCTACGCGTTGATCTTCGTGCTGAGCGCCGGGTCGGCCGGCTTCACGCCGACCTTCCAGGCCACCATCCCGGACATCCTGACCGACGAGCGCCGCTATACCCGCGCGTTGTCCCTGTCGCGGCTCGCCTACGACCTGGAGAACCTGTTGAGCCCGACTCTGGCGGCGCTCGCACTACTGGTGGTGAGCTATGACGCCTTTTTCGCCGCCAATGCCGTCGCCTTCCTGGTTTCGGCGGCGCTGGTACTGTCCTCCCGCCTGCCGGCCGCGAAATCTCAGTCGCGCGAGCGCGGCGTCCTGCGCAATATCGGCTACGGCATCGCCATCTACCTGAAGACGCCACGCCTGCGCGGCCTCCTGGCGCTGTCGTTGGCGGTGGCCAGCGCCGGCGCCATGGTCATCGTCAACACCGTGGTCTACGTCCGCGACCGCCTGGGCGCCGGCGAGACCGAGACCGCGCTGGCGCTGGCGGCGGCCGGCGCCGGGTCGATGGTCGTGGCACTGGCGTTGCCGCGGCTGCTCGACGACTGGCCGGACCGGCCGTTCATGCTGGCTGGCGGCGGATTGCTCGGCATTGGCTTGCTGATCGGCCTGGCCGCGCCGGGCTGGGGCGGCCTGCTGGCGCTGTGGCTGGCGCTGGGCGTCGGCCTGTCGCTGGTGCAGACCCCGGCGGGGCGGCTGCTGCGGCGGTCGGCGCGGGATGCCGACCGGCCGGCGGTCTACGCGGCGCAGTTCGCGCTGTCGCACGGCTGCTGGCTGATCGCCTATCCGCTGGCCGGCTGGCTTGGGCTGACGACCGGGTTCGCGGTGCTGGCGGCGATTGCCCTGGCCGCGACAGGCGCCGCCGCGGCCCTATGGCCGGCCAATGATCCGGTCACCTTGGAACACCGTCATCCGGCGCGCGACCACGAACATCTGCACGTGCACGACGAGCACCACCAGCACGAGCACGAGGGCTGGGAGGGTCCGGAGCCGCACGCCCATCCGCACCGCCACGCACCGCTGCGTCACAGCCATGCCTACGTCATCGACCTGCACCACCCGGTGTGGCCAACTACGCGCTAGAAACCACGAGGACGCCGCCATGACCGCCACGCCAGAACCGTTTCAGCTCCACGTCGCGGACGGCGACATCGCCGACCTGGGGGAGCGGCTGGCGCGCACCCGCTTCCCCGACCGCGCGCCGGTCGAGCCGTGGTCGGCCGGCTCGGAAGTCGACTATGTGCGTGAACTGGTCGGCTACTGGAAGGACAGGTTCGACTGGCGCGCTGCGGAGGCAAAACTCAACGCCTTTGCGCAGTTCAAGGTACCGATGGACGACGTCGACCTGCATTTCCTGCATGTGCCCGGCAACGGGCCGAATCCCATCCCGCTGCTGCTGCTGCACGGCTGGCCCGGCTCGGTCATGGAGTTCATGGACATCATCCCGCGCCTGACCGACCCGGCGAGCTTCGGCGGCGACGCGGCCGATGCGGTCACCGTGGTGGCGCCATCGCTGCCCGGCTACGGACTCAGCTTCACGCCCGGCCAGAAGCGCTTCGGCGTCGAGGACATGGCGCCGGTCCTCTCCACCCTGATGACCGAGGTGCTGGGCTACGACCGCTATGCCTTGCAGGGCGGCGACTGGGGATCCTTTGTCACCTCGGTGATGGCCGCGCTGTATCCCGAACAGGTGATCGGGCTGCACCTCAACATGCTGCCACTGCGCCGCGACCCGAAAATGCTGGAGAACCCGAACGAGGAGGAGCAGCGGTATCTCGCCCAGCTCAACCACTTCATCAAGGAAGAGACCGGCTACCAGGCGATCCAGGGCACCAAGCCGCAGACTCTGGCGCATGGCCTGACCGACTCGCCGGCCGGTCTCGCCGCCTGGATCGTGGAGAAATGCCGCACCTGGACCGACTGCGGCGGCGACGTCGAGACCGCCCTCACCAAGGACCAGATGCTGGCCAATATCGCGCTTTACTGGTTCACCGGCGCCATCGGCTCGTCCTTCTGGCCGTACTATGCGCGCCTGCACGGTCCATGGCCGATCCCCGACGGCAAGACCATCGACGTGCCGACCGGCCACGCGTCACTCCCCAGCGAAATCCTGTTGCCGCCGCGCAGCCTGGCGGGGCGCACCTACACCGACATCCGCCGCTGGACGGTTATGGAAAAGGGCGGCCACTTCGCGGCCTGGGAACAGCCGGCCGCGCTGGCCGACGACGTGCTGGCCTTCCTGCGTCCGTTGCGCGGCTGACCCGCGCACCTGCAATCGTTGCGCGGCTGACCCGCGCCTCGCGCGGGCCTGTTTCATGTTATTAGAGGTGCAACCGCACGCACCTATTCCGGAGACCGCGATATGAACCGCGTCAAGTTCGGCGCCTTTCTGGCGCCGCACCACCCGATCGGCGAGCACCCGATGCTGCAACTGCGGTCGGACCTCGACTTCGTCGAGCATCTCGACCGGCTCGGCTACGACGAGTTCTGGTGCGGCGAACACCACTCCACCGGTTGGGAGGTGATCGCCTCGCCGGAAATGTTCCTGGCGGCCGCCGGCGAGCGCACCAAGCGTATCCGGCTCGGCACCGGCGTGGTGTCGCTGCCCTATCACCACCCGTTCATCGTCGCCCAGCGCATGGTGCAGCTCGACCACATGACCGGCGGTCGCGCGATTTTCGGCTCCGGCCCCGGCGCGCTGCCCTCCGACGCGCACACGCTCGGTATCGATCCGATCACCCAGCGTGACCGCCAGGACGAGGCGATCGGCGTGATCCGGCGCCTGATGCGCGGCGAGGACCGCTTCGACCACGATTCCGATTGGTTCACCTTGCGCGACGCCAAGCTGCAGCTGCTGCCGCTGCAGGACGACATGCCATTCGCCGTCGCCTCGATGATCAGCCCGTCGGGCATGACGCTCGCGGGCAAGTACGGCACCGGCGTGCTGTCGATCGGTTCGGTGTCGACCGAAGGCCTGCAGTCGCTGCCGACGCAGTGGACCTTTGCCGAGCAGTCGGCCAAGAAGCACAAGCAGAAGGTCGACCGCGCCGACTGGCGCATCGTGCTGATGTGGCATCTCGCCGAGACGCGCGAGGAAGCCATCGAACAGGCCAAGGACGGCCTGTTCCGCTGGCACAACGAGTACACCGTCGGCACCTTGAAACGGCCCGGCGTTCCGGCGTTCAAGACGCCGAACCAAGGCGTCGAGGCGATGGCGTTCCGTGACGGCGCCACGGCGGTGATTGGCACCCCCGACGACATGGTCAAGCGTATCCGCGAACTCCAGAAACTGACCGGCGGCTTCGGCCTCGTCTGCGGCTTCGTGCACGATTGGGCCAGCCGCGAGAACACGCTGCGGAGCTGGGACCTGATGGCGCGCTACGTGATCCCCGAGGTCAACGGCATGCTCGATCCCTACCGCGAATCGCGGCAATTCGTGATCGACCACCAGGGCTCGTTCGAGCGTTCGCGCGAGGCGGTGATGGCCAAGATCATGGACAACCCGCTCGCCGCGGAAGCGCTGAAGAAGACCGGCGTCGGCGGCCAGATCATGGGTCCGCATGCCGGCGTCGACGTCGCCAAGGGCGCCGCCGCGAAGGCGAAGAAGCCCGCGACCAAGGCCAAGGGCAAGTCACGCGCGAAGGCGAAGGCCTAGCTAAAGCCAGTCGTCGCCGCGTGTCTTGTAGGCCGGATCGCGGATCAATTCGGCCATCAGCTCCTTGGACGCCGTGCCGGTGACGTCCTCCGGCTCGATGCCCTCGCGTAGCGCCTTCATGGTGTCGTGGATCGCCTGGACCGACGCGGTGAAGGTGTGGTGGCCGCGCAGCAGGAAGCGCACGCCCTTGGCCGCCAGATAGTCCCGATCGCGCAGCTCCTTGCCGCCGCCGCCCAGCAGCAACGGCACCTTGACCTTCTCGGCGATGGCGTCGAGCGCGGTACGGTCCGGCACGTTGACCAGCATCAGCGCGTCGACCCCGGCATCCTCATAGGCCTGGGCGCGGGCGATGCAGTCGTCGACCGAGGTCATGCCCGCCGCGCTGGTGCGGCCGGCCACCACCATGTCCGGGTCGGCCTTGCCGGCCATCGCCGCGCGCATCTTGCCGACGCCCTCGTCGATCGACAGCAGCCGCGCCTTGCCGCCGGTGCCGAAAGGCTGCGGCAGGTCGGTGTCCTCGATCGCCAGCCCGGCCATGCCGGCGGTCTCCAGCTCGATCACCGTGCGCTCGACGTTGAGCGCGTTGCCGTATCCGTGGTCGGCATCGGCGAACAGCGGCAGCTCGCTGGCCCGGTTGATGCGCAACGCCTGCTCGGCGAATTCGGTCAGCGTCAGCAGGATCAGGTCCGGCGCCGCCAACACCGCCAGCGAGGCCAGCGAGCCGGCATACATGCCCATCTCGTAGCCCAGATTCTCGGCGATCCGGGCCGAGATCGGGTCGTAGACCGAGGCCGGATAGACACAGGCGGGGGTATCGAGGATTTCGCGAAAGCGGCGGCGGCGGGCGGTCCAGCGGGACATCGGCTTGCTCCTTGGCGGCGGTGGCATCACAGTAACGTAGCCCGGATGCAGCGCAGCGAAATCCGGGGCAGGCCGAACATACAACTGCCGCTGGTCCCGGATTGCACTTCGTTTCATCCGGGCTACGGTGCCGAGGAGGTCCCGCGCGATGACCGAACGCATCCTGGTGATCAATCCGAATTCCAACCATGGCGTGACCCGCGCGATGAGCGAGGCGCTGGAGTCCTTCCGCTTCGCTGAAGGCCCCGTCATCGACTGCATCGACATCGCCGCGGGCCCGCCCGGCATCGAGAGCCAGGCCGATGCCGACGCAGTGGCGCCGCTGGTGGCGCAGGCGGTGGCGGCTGATCCCGCCGACGCCTACGTCGTCGCCTGTTTTTCCGACCCGGGCCTCTACGCCGCGCGCGAGGCCACGTCGTCGCCGGTCCTAGGCATCGCGCAATGCGGCATGCACGCCGCGATGGCGCTGGGCGCAAGCTTCGGCATCATTTCCATCCTCCAGCGCTCGATCCCGCGCCATCTGCGCTACGTCGCCTCGCTGCACCTGAGCCCGCGTCTGGCCGGCGACCGCGCCATCGAGCTCACCGTCGCCGAGCTGGCGCAGGGCCCGGTGGTGCTGGAGCGCATGGCCCAGGTCGGCCGCACGCTGATCGATCAGGACGGTGCCGACGCCATCGTCATGGGCTGCGCCGGCATGGCCGCCTACCGCGCCACGCTGGAACATCGCCTCGGCGTGCCGGTGATCGACCCGACCCAGGCCGCCGTCGTCGACGCGATGCGTCTGGTCCTGACCGCCCGTGCCAGAGCTGGCGAGGCGCGCCGCAGCGCCTGAGCTTGCCGCCGCCGCTGGCGCCACCCTAGGCTGTCCCTCACGCCATCCAGCAAGAGGAAATGGGGATATGGTCAAGGCACCGTCATCCGCCGCGCGCGACGGCCTGAGGGGCACCGCGCCGAAACTGGTCGAGTTCACCGAGCGGGTCGTCTTCGGCGAGGTCTGGGAAGGCGAGGAGCTCTCCAAGCGCGACCGCAGCCTGATCACCGTGACCACGCTCGTCGCCCTGGGCCACGAGCGCCAGTTGCGCGGCCACCTGCAGCGCGCGCTGTACAACGGCGTGACCCGCGAGGAGATCATCGGCGTCATCACCCACCTGGCCTTCTACGCCGGCTGGCCGCGGGCGATGACCGGCGCGACCATCGCCAAGGAAGTCTTCGCCGAACTCGACGCCGAAGAGAAGTGACCGCCGCATGACCAAGGTGGGCTTCATCGGCCTCGGCACGATGGGCGCGAGCTTTGCGTCCAACGTGCAGAAGGCCGGCTTCGACCTGACAGTGCACGACCTGCACCGCCAGCTTGCCGAGCGTCACGTCCAGGCCGGCGCCGGCTGGGCCGCCAGCCCGAAGGCGCTGGGTGAAGAATGCGAGGTTGTGCTGACCTCGCTGCCCGGCCCGCCGGAGGTCGACGCCGTGGTGCTCGACGCGGCGGGGCTGGCCGCCGGCCTGAAGCCGGGCTCGGCGATCTTCGACCTGTCGACCAATTCACCCAGCCGGGTGCGCCGCCTGCATGGCCTGCTGGCCGAGAAGGGCATCCACTTCTTCGACGCGCCGGTCAGCGGCGGGCCGAAGGGCGCCGCGTCGGGCAAGTGCGCGATCTGGGTCGGCGGCGACGAGGCCGTCTTCAACAAGTACAAGCACGTGCTCGACGCGATGGGCGACCAGGTGCGGCGCATCGGCGACATCGGCGCCGGCTCGATCGCAAAGCTGGCGCATAACGCCGCCGGCTACGCCATGCAGACCGCCTTCGCCGAGGTCATGGCGATGGGCGTGAAGGGCGGGCTCGACCCGCTGGCGCTGTGGTCGGCGATCCGCCAGGGGGCGCGCGGTCGACAGCGGTCGTTCGACTTCATGGCCGACCAGTACATGGTCGACCAGTTCGACCCGCCGGCTTTCGCCCTGAAGCTGGCGCACAAGGACGTGTCGCTGGCCGCCGAACTCGGCCGCGAGCTTGGCGTGCCGATGCGCATGATCAACATGACCCTGGCGGAGCTCACCGAGGCGCTGGGCCGGGGCTGGGAAGGCCGTGACAGCCGCGTCGCCATGACCCTGCAGAACGAGCGCGCCGGCATCACCGTGAAGGCCGATCCGGCCAGGGTACGTCAGATGATCGAGAACGAATGAGCCAGCCATCCTGCGTGGTGGTCGGCGCCGGTATCGTCGGCGCGTCGATTGCCTGGCACCTCGCCGCCGCCGGCACCCGGGTGACGGTGGTCGACGCGGGCGGACCGGGCGGCGTGGCGACGCCGTGTTCCTTCGCCTGGATCAACGCGACCTTCGGCAATCCGGAGCCCTATTTCCGCCTGCGCCACCGGTCGATGGCGGAATGGCGCAGGTTGGCGGGGCAGGTGCCGGGCCTGCCGTTGGCCTGGTCCGGCGGCCTTCGCTGGGACATGTCGGCTACGGACATGGGGAACTATGTCGCTGGCCATGGCGACTGGGGCTACCCGGTACGCCGCGTCGGGCGCGACGAGGCCGCCCGGATCGAACCCAGCCTCGCCGCCCCGCCGGACGACGCGGTCTACGTCGCCGAGGAAGGCGCGGTGGAGCCGGACCAGGCCGCCCGCCTGCTGCTGGCGGAGGCCGATCTGCGCCAGGCCAGCGTGACTGGGCTGGTGCTCGCCGGCGGCGACGTTGTTGGCGTCGAGACCGGCGACGGACGCCTGAAGGCCGACCACGTCGTGTTGGCCGCCGGCGCCGCCACAGGAGACCTGGCGGCGACGGCCGGTGTCGCGATGCCAGTGGAGACCCTGCCCGGCCTGCTGGTACACAGCCGGCCCTATGGCAAGCTGCTCAACGGCCTGGTGTTGGCGCCGGGCCTGCATATCCGCCAGACCCTGGACGGGCGGCTGGTCTCAGGTGCCGATTACGGCGGCTCCGACCCCGGCGCCGACCCGGAAGCCGAAGCACGCACCGTCTTCGCCCGCATGAAGGCGGCGCTGCGTGGCGCCGAGGACCTCGAATTCGAGCGTTTCTCGGTCGGCCACCGGCCGATCCCGGTGGACCATTTCCCCGCCGTCGGCCCGGCGCCCGGTGTCGGCGGCCTCTACCTCGCAGTGATGCACTCCGGCATCACGCTGGCCCCGGCGGTCGGCCGGTTCGCCGCCGAGGAGATCGTGCATGGCCGCGAGGAACCGTTGCTGTCGCCGTTCCGGCCCGCGCGTTTCGCCCAGGCGGCGGCATGAGCGATATTGCTGCCTGGCTCGACACGCAGTGCGAGGCGCAGGTCGCGTTCCTGGCCGCGCTGGTGCGCGCACCGTCCGACAACCCGCCAGGCGACCTCGCCGCCGTCGGCGCGATGACCGCCGACCTGATCGAGCGCATGGGCCTGTCGGTCGAGCGTCTGCCGGTGCCGGCCGCCGACTGCGCCGCCGTCGGCATGATCAGCGCCACCAACCTGATCGTGCGCCACCGCTTCGGCCCCGGTCCGGTCGTGGCGTTGAACGCGCACGGCGACGTGGTGCCGCCGGGCGACGGCTGGACCCATGATCCCTACGGCGCCGAGGTCGACGCCGAGGGCTGGATGTACGGCCGCGGCATCGCCGTCTCCAAGTCCGACATCGCCACCTACCTGTTCGCCTTGCGCGCGCTGATCGAGACCGACGCGGCGTTGAACGGCACCGTCGAGTTGCACGTCACCTACGACGAGGAGACCGGCGGCCGGGTCGGCCCGGCCTGGCTGCTCAGCCACGGCCACAGCGAGCCGGACCTCGCCATCTGCCCCGGCTTTTCCTACGACGTGGTGGTGGCGCACGGCGGCTGCCTGCAGCTTGAGGTGACGGTACGCGGGAAGTCCGCTCACGCCGCCTGGCCCGAAACCGGCGTCGATGCCCTGCGCGGCGCCATGCCGATCCTGCAGGCGCTCTACGACCTCAACCACGACCTGGCGAAGCAGCGCTCCAAGGTGCCCGGCATCGCCTGTCCGACGCTGGTGGTCGGCCGCATCGACGGCGGCACCAACACCAACGTCGTGCCCGACCGGGTCAGCCTGAAGCTCGACCGGCGCCTGATCCCGGAGGAAGACCCGAAGGCGGCGGAGGCCACGCTGCGCGAGCTGATCGCCACGGCCGCGCCGGCCGCCGTTCAGGTCGGCGTGGAGCGCCTGTTGCTGGCTCGGCCGATGCCGCTGCTGCCCGGTGCTGAACGCCTGTCAGAGCCGCTGAAGAAGCATGCCGCGCGGGTGCTGGGCCAGCCGGTGGGCGAGGCCGGGGTGCCGATCTATGCGGACGCGCGCCACTACACCGAGGCCGGTATCCCGACGGTGATGTACGGTGCCGGTCCGAAGAGCCCCCTGGAGGCGAACGGACATCGTGCCGACGAGCGCATCCGCCTCACCGACCTGCGCGCGGCGACCGAGGTAGTAGCCTGCGCACTCGCCGACCTGCTGCTATGATGCGCGCAAACAACCCTGAGCGAGGGACGAAAGCCAATGCGTGACATCACTTACGACAACATTACCGACGTGGTGCTGAAGGCGTATTCCGGCACCGAGAACAAGCGTGTGCGCGAGCTGGTCGGCTCGCTGATTAAGCACATGCACGACTATGTGCGCGAGGTCGACCTGACGCCGCAGGAGTGGGAAGAGACGATGAACTTCCTGCTGCGCGCGGCGAAGGCCAGCAGCGACGAGCGCAACGAGTTCATCCTGCTCTCCGACCTGTTGGGCGTCTCAGCCCTGGTCGATTTGCAGGAGGCGGCGAAGGACCCGGCGGCGACCATCACCACCGTGCTCGGCCCGTTCTACCTGCCCGGCACGCCGGAGGTGCCCTACGGCGCCAATCTGATCGGCGACAATGACGGCGAGCGCATCCTGGTGCGCGGCCAGATCAAGAACACCGCCGGCCAGCCGGTGCCGAACGCCCGGATCGAGGTCTGGCAGAACGCCAACAACGGCCTCTACAAGGTGCAGGATCCCGAGGCGCCGGAGCACAATCTGCGCGCGACGCTGCACTGCGACGATCAGGGCCGCTACTGCTTTGCGACCATCGCGCCGATCGCCTACGAGGTGCCCGACGACGCCGCCGGCGGCGAGTTGATCCACGCCGCGGGTCGGCACTGCTGGCGTCCGGCGCATGTCCACATGATGATTACGGCGGACGGCTACAAGCGCCACATCACCCAGGTTTTCAACGAGGACGACCCCTACATCGACGGCGACGCGGTGTTCGGCGTGCGCGCGCCGCTGGCGATATCGTGGCAGCGCAAGCCGTCGAACGAGGACGTCGCCCAGCACCCCGACATTGAACAGCCTTTCAACGTCGTCGAGGCCGACTTCGTGCTGGCCAAGGCCGGCTGAGCCAATCCTTCGACGCCTGGACGAGTATCGGAGAGCGCGATGAAACTCGGCTTCTTCACCATGCCGATCCATCCGCCCGGTCGGAACTACACCGAGACCCTGAAGGAGGACCGCGAGCTGGTGCTGCTTGCGGACCGTCTGGGCTACGTGGAAGGTTTTTTCGGCGAACACATCACCGACCGCGCCGAGACCATCACCTCCGGCCTGATCTTCATTGCCTGGCTGTTGCAGGAGACCAAGGCAATCAGGCTCGGCACCGGTACCATCAACATGCCGAACCACCACCCGGCGATGGTCGCCGCGGAGGTGGCGATGGTCGACCACATGGCCGAGGGCCGGTTCATCATGGGCGTCAGCCCGGGCGGCCTGATGTCCGACGCGGAGATGTTTGGCAACCTGAAGCGTGACCGTAACGCAATGATGGCCGAGGCGGTGCAGCACGTGCTCGACCTGTGGGCCGCCGAGCCGCCCTACGATATCGAAGGCGAGCACTGGACGCTGTCGACGGTGAAGACCCACCTGCCGGAGCTGGGCCAGGGCGAGATCCTGCGCCCCTATCAGCAGCCGCATCCGCCGATCGTGGTCACCGCCGCCTCGCCCTTCTCGTCCAGCGCGACGCGGGCGGCGGAGCAGGGCTGGTCGGTGATCTCGGCCAACTTCCTGCAGCCGAAGTGGGTCGCCTCGCACTGGCAGAAGATCGTCGAGGGCTGCGGCAATGTCGGCCGCGCGCCCGACCCGGCCGACTGGCGCATCGCCAAGTCGATCTTCGTTGCCGACGATTCCGCGACCGCCGAGCGCTACGTCACCGACCCGGACGGGTCGTACGTGCACTACTACCACTCGCTGTTCACCAAGCTGAAGGCCGGCGGCCGGGCGGTGCAGTTCAAGACCGACCCGGACATGCCGGACGAGGCCCTGAACGTGCCGGACATCGTCGACCAGCTGGTGCTGCGCGGCACCGTCGATCAGGTGGTCGACCAGATCCTCGGCTTCCGCGACCAGGTCGGCGACTTCGGCACGCTGCTCTACGCCGGCCACGACTGGAAGGACAAGGCGCTAGCCCAGCGCTCGATGACGCTAATGGCCGAGGAAGTCATGCCACGCGTCAACGCGGCGCTCGGCTAAAGCTCGCGGCCGGCCTCGGCGCGGATCGCCAGCGACGTTCTTTCTAGCCACGCGCCGGCTTCGGACAGGTCGGGCTTCTGTCGCAGCGCGGTCTGCAGCGAGCGTTGCGCTTCGACCAGAAAGCCGCGCCGTGCCTGCACCTGGCCGAGCCTCAGATGCGCCTCGGCATTGAAGTAGCGCGCCGCGATCGCCCGTTGCAGGAGTTGCTGCGCCTCGTCCAGGTGGTCGCCTTCGATCAGCACGGTGGCTAGATCCACGAGCGCCTCGACCAGATCGGCTCGCAACGCCAACGCTTGGCGCAGATGGCGCTCCGCCGTTCCTGTCTGGCGCAGGTACAGCGCCAGCTTGGCCAGGAAGAATTGTGCTAGCGCGTCCTCGCGCCCCAGCGTATCGGCCTTGTCCAGGTGCGACCGGGCAGCCTCCGCCTGGCCCTCGGCGGCCAGGGCGGCGCCTTGCACCAGCGGACCCCACGGCGCATCGGGGAAGCGGGCGGACAGCGCGTCGGCGAGCGCCGCGTTTGCCTGCCAGTCGCCTTGAAGCGCCCGGGCCCGGGCCAGCAGCAAGGGGACGCGCGGATCGTCCGGCGCCAGCGTCCACGCCTCTTCCAGCGCGCCACGCGCGGCATCGACGTCGCCCAGCGCGAGGTCGGCCTCGGCGGTCTGCCACAGGGTTTCGACGCGGGCCTCGGCCAGCGCCTTGGCCTGCGCCGGCGTCTCTTTCGCCGCATAGCCGATCGCCGTCAGGTCCGCCTCGAACGCGCATGCCTTTGGGGCAGGAACTGTGGTTGCCACCGCTCGCGCCGGTGCCGGCGGCGGGTCGAACAGGGCGTCGACGGCGCTGCCGTCGCCAAGCGACGCGAAAGCCAGCTCGTGCAGCGCCAGCAGGCTGGGCGCCACGTCGAACAGGCTCAGGCCGTGTACCATGCGGTCGGCCGCAAGACCGTCCCCCTGAGCCGCGAACAGCCCGCGCGTGCCAGCGGCCGGACATGCCAGCACCACCACGTCGCACGCCGGACCGGCCAGCTCGAGCAGCCGCGCCAGCATCATGTCGAACAGCCGATGCGCCGTCTGTGTCGCGGTCGGTTCGGCGAGGCCCCCGGCCAGAAGCTGGCGCGGCAGGTCGTGGACCACCGCCAGCACCTGCCAGTCCTGGCTCTCGGCCAGCGCCGTCGCCACCGCGTGCACGTTGGCCGTCGCCGCCACGGCGCTGGCCAGCTGCTGCGGTCGCGGATCGCTGGCCTGGTCGAGCTCTGCCAGGTGGGGCATGAAGTCCAGCAACTCGCCGCCGCCGAGCTCGCTGCCGTGCCGTCTGAGGTTGCGCAGGGCATCGCGATGTGTCGTCGGCGACACGCAATCGGGCGGCAATGGCCAGTCGTCGAAGCTCGGACCGGTGACGGCCGGATAGGTCGGGTCGATGACGGTGCCGGGCCAGTCCGTCGCCGGTTGCGTTGCCGGCCAGTTCACCACCACGGTCGGGGCGCCGGCGGCCTCGAACACTTCCCAGAAGGCCGGCCGCCGCCAGCTTGCCCGGCCGGTCGGCTGTACGCCGCCGCCGTCCGCTCGGGCTTCCCGAGTGCCGGCGACGCCGTGCGCACGCGGCCGGCAACCGGTGGCGATCCCGGCCCAGACCGGCAAGGGCTGGAACGGCGGCACCAGCGCCAGGTCGCCGCTGACGCCGTTTTCGAGCATCCGGGCGAGTTGCGGCATCTCGCCGGCATCGGCCCACGCCTGCATGCCGGCGATGTCCGCGCCGTCCAGCCCGACGATCAGCAACCGGCGCATGGCATTGTCACCGCTCTCCCACTGCCGCAGCATAACAGCCGTGCCGACCCTCGATCTCATCATTCGCCGCGCCGCTCGGGCCGAGATGCGCGCCGCCCACCTGCTGTTGCCGGAGACCTTCACGCCGGACCGCGCGCCGGTGGTGTGGCTCGCGCTTGACGGCGCCGACCTAGCCGGCGCGGCGGCGGTCGGCTGGGGGCCCGGCGGCTTTCCGGTGCAGGTGAACGTGGTGCCGCCGCGCCGTCGCCGCGGCGTCGGTCGCGCCCTCGTGGACCGTCTCGTCGACATCCTCGCGCCGGAGACGGACGCCTTGCGCAGCTGGACCCTGGTGCCCGAGGCCGGTCCGGCCGGCGCCTTCCTGCGTTCCGCCGGTTTTCAGGCGCACCGCCGGTTCCTCGGGTTCGAGACCGACGATGTCGAGTTCCCGGCGATGATTCAGCCGGTGCGGGCGCGTTTCGAGAGCCGGGGACGGGGCCTGCCGGCGGGCGCGCGGCTGGTCGGGCTGCGCGAGGCGCCGGCCGACGACCTGATCGAGCTGGTCAGCGCCGACTTCGCCGGTGGCCCGCGTGTTGTCCGCGCGCGGCTGTCGGGTACCGGCGCGGCGGCGTTCGAGCCGGACATCTCGGTGGTGATGATGCGCGACGACACGATCCTTGGCGCGGTGTTGGCGAGCCGCCGCGACGACATCGCGATGATCGACGCCATCGTTGTGGCGCCGCAGGTTCGCGCGCGCGGTGCCAACGTCGTCCTGCTCGACGAGGTCACGCGCCGGGCGATGGCACAAGGTTGCCGCCGTAGCCGGTTTTATTGCGAGGACACCACGCGCGACACCGTCAACGTCGCGCGCCGAGCCGGCGCCCGCGAACTGGAGACCACGGCGATCTTCCGTCGCACGCTGTCGTCCGCCGCTTGAGCCCGGCCCTGACCAAACGATCCGGACCGTCGCTCGGGCTGGATTGGCTAAGCCTTGCGGCGGCGGCGACGCAGCAGCGGCAGGCCGGCCGCACCCAACGCGAGCAAACCGAGGGTCGAGGGCTCCGGCACATCCAGGTTAACCGCGTACGTGTTGGCCACCGGATCGATCGACCCCACCGGCACGCCGATCAGGTCGACCTTGCCGAAATCTACGTCGGGGTTGCCGAAATCCGCGATACCGCCGGAGTCGGTCACGAAAGCCAGCGCAAGCGGGTCGCCGCCGTTCTCGATTGATTCGAGCTTGATCTCAATCGAATCGAGATCGGCGAGTTCGAAGGTCAGCGCGCCGAAGTCGGGATCGTTGACCTGCACCGAAAAGGCGTCGACGTTCGCGGCGTCGATGGTGAAGGTGCTGGTGTTGTTGGAGATCGGCACCAGTGGCGTGTCGTCCAGCGTAACCGAGCCGCTGCCGGCATCGGCTTGCAGGACGGTGGATTCGATGCCGGAGACTTCGATGCGATCGAGGGTGAAGTCGATGGTGACCGGCGCCGCGAGGGCGCCGACGCCGGAAAAGGACACGGTGGCAGCGGTCGCGGCCGCGGTCTTCAAGTAACTCAAGACAGTTCTCCCCACGCGACAAAGTCGTAGCTGTTAGTATACCAAGCAATCCTGGGGCCAGAACCGTTTAAGGCGTATTTTCAATGGATTGCAGAACATCACCAATGTCGTCCGGACTCGAAGTGGAAAATTTTCCGACACATGGTGACGCACTCGACACCGATCTTCGCCGGGCCTAGCCGTTGGATTCCTTGACGCAGCTGGTCCTCGGGGCCGGGGTTGGCGCGGCGGTGCTGGGGCGGCATGTCGGGCCGCGCAAGGCGGCGCTGGTCGGCGGCGTGCTCGGCACCCTGCCGGACCTCGACGTCTTCTATCCGTTCGACAATCCGGTCGACGCCTTCGTCTGGCACCGCGCCGCGACCCACTCGCTGATCGTGCACGCCGCTGCCACGCCGGTGCTGGGCGAACTGGTCCGGTTCGGCTTCAGGCAACTGCGCGAGGCCCGCTGGCACGCCTGGGCGGCGGTGTTCCTGTGCCTGGCCACGCACGCGCTGCTCGACGCGATGACGGTTTACGGCACCCGCATCTTCTGGCCGTTGTGGCCGGATCCGGTCGGGCTCGGCTCGATCTTCATCATCGACCCGCTCTACACGTTGCCGCTGCTGGTGGTGTTCGTCTGGGCGCTGTGCCTGAAGGGCTGGACGGCCCGCTTTCGCGCTGCCCTGGTTACGGCGCTCGTGCTGTCCACAGCCTATCTTGGCTGGTCGGCGCTGGCGCAGCGGCTGGTCACCCAGCGCGCGGCCGCTACTCTGGCGGCGGCCGGTGTCGCGCCGGAGCGCCTGCTGGCCACGCCGACGCCGTTCAACACCCTGCTGTGGCGCGCCATCGCCATCGACGGGCCGCGCTATCTGAATCTCTACCTTACGGTCGTCGGCGATCGGGTCGCGGTTTACCAGCATCCGCGCGGCAACGTCGCCTGCCTGGAGGGCAACGCGGCCGCCGCCGTCCTGGGCGACTTCGCCAAGGGCTTCTTGAAGGTCGAGGATGATGGCCGCCAGGTGCTGGTCGCCGACCTGCGTATGGGCCTGACGCCGAACTACGTGTTCCGCTATCTGGTGGCGGAGCACCGCGACGGCCTGCTGCGGCCGGTGCCGGCGGTGCGCATGCAGATGCCGCGGTCGGCGCCGGGCGACCTGCCGTGGCTGTGGGCGACGCTCGCCGGCAGCGAGGCGCCGCGCCCGGCCGAGGCGGCGTGGCTGGTCGCCGATCTGAGCCCGGGCATTGGCGCGCCCCTGGCCTGCTGAGCGACGATGGTGCGAACTTGCTATGCTGGCCGCCACGGCCGGCGCTGGCGGGAGAGACGGATGCAACGCGGCGAGGGACTGCCGCCGATCTTCGGCAGGGTGCGCCTGTGGGCTCGCCTTGGCGCTGTCGCCTTCGTGCTGATCGGCGCGGTGCTGGCCGGCCCGACCATCTATGACGAGGTCACCAACTACGAAAAACTCGGTGTCGACGTGGTGGCGCTGGCCGAGAACGGCAACCCGATCGTCGCGGTCCCTGACGGCGATGCGATGCGCCGGGTCGAGGTGCCGGAACTGGCCGGCGTCGACGTCGGCGCCTATGTCGAGGTGCACCGCCGGCTCGACGATCCCGACGCTATCGGCGTCGTCGACGTCGACCGCGCCTACATCATCGCATTGGTCAGCCTGGGGCTGGCCTGGTTCGCCTGGGGCGCGGCCGGCAGGGTCACCGATGCCGACGAGCTGGCCCGGGCCGACCAGGCCGCGCGGGCCGGCGTCGGCGACGAGGTGGTGATGGAAAGCCACGACACCGAAAGCGGATCCGGCCTGCTGCGCGCGGTAAGCGTGGATCGGCTGCCACCGCGCCCGGCCTTGAGCAAGCTGACCGACGAGGTCGTCGACAATCTCGGCGGCAGCGGCCTGGCGATCAGCGTCACGATCTGCACCTGGATTTTCTTCTGCATTCTCGTGGTCGGATTCCAGGGCGTGTTTCAGGGCCATGCGCTCAGTTTCGGCGGTATCGTCGCGCTGGTTGCCGCGACCGCCATCGCGATTGCCATCATCACCTTCCGCAACCGCTTCGTGCTGTCGCCGCGCGAGGGCGCGGTGCACAAGGTGATCTCCTGCCTCGGCATCAAGCACCGCCGCAGCCGGTCGCTGGACGAGTTCGAGCGCGTGGCGCTGGTCCACCTGCGCGTCCGCACCAGCACGGTGACCAAGAACCGGGTCTCGTCGTCGACCAACGACCACTTCAAGGTTCTTCTGCGCGGTGCCGACGATGAACTGGAGCTCGCCGACTATCGCAGCCCGTTCCTGGCTCACACCCGGGCCCAGCAGCTCGCGACCTACTTGGGCCTGCCCTACGACGAGCCGGCGGTCACCAACCCGGCCGACGTGAAGCTGTACAAGCCGTAGCCCGCCGTCAGGTGGCATACTGACGGCACTGGACATCAAGGGAGCTCGCCACATGCAGTTCGACAGCGCCGCCATCATGCCGCGCGACATGACCGCCGGCACGTTGATCGGCCGGCTCTGGATGCCGGGCACTCCGGGCGGGCCGAGTCCGGTGTGGCTGCGCGACGATGGCGTCTACGACCTCGGCGCCGTGGCACCGACGCTGTCGATGCTGTTGGCGCTGCCGGACCCGTTGGGTGCCGTGCGCGCCAGCCGCGACGCCCGCCTGGCCACGCTGGATGACGCCGTCGCCAACAGTCATGCCGACAAGCGCGACCCGTCGCGGCCCTACTTCCTGGCGCCCTGCGACCTGCAGGCGCTGAAGGCCTGCGGCGTGACCTTCGTGCGCTCGATGCTGGAGCGGGTGATCGAGGAGCAGGCCAAGGGCGATCCGCAGGCCGCCGCCGATATCCGCCGCGCCGTCGGCGACGAGATCGGCGCCAGCCTGCGCGACATCGTCCCCGGCTCCGACGAGGCCGCGCGGGTCAAGGGCGTGCTGCAGGAGCGCGGCCTGTGGTCGCAGTATCTCGAAGTCGGCATCGGCCCGGACGCGGAAGTGTTCACCAAGGCGCAGCCGATGGCCGCCGTCGGCCTGGGCGCGGAGATCGGCATTCACCCGGTCTCAGCCTGGAACAACCCGGAGCCGGAGGCGGTGCTGGTGATCGCGCCGGACGGCCGCATCGTCGGCGCCACGCTCGGCAACGACGTCAACCTGCGCGACGTGGAGGGACGCAGCGCCCTGCTGCTCGGCAAGGCCAAGGACAACCGCGCGTCCTGCGCCATCGGCCCCTTCGTGCGCCTGTTCGACGAGACCTTCGGGCTCGATCACGTGCGCGACCTGACCATCACGCTCACCGTCAACGGTGGCGACGACGGCTTCGTGCTGAACGGCACCAGCTCGCTCGGCCAGATCAGCCGCGACCCGGCCGACCTCGCGGCGCAGGCGATCGGCGCCCACAACCAGTACCCCGACGGCCTGATGCTGTTCACCGGCACGCTGTTCGCGCCGACCGAGGACCGCGACGCGCCGGACCAGGGCTTCACCCACCACCTGGGCGACGTGGTCACCATCGCCGCGCCGGAGCTGGGAGCGCTGGTCAACCGGGTAAACCGTACCGACCGCATCGCGAGTTGGACCTTCGGTACCGGCGCGCTGATGCGCAACCTGGCCGAACGCGGCCTGTTGAAGGGATAGACGATGGACGAGGTCCTGGAGCTGCTGCGCGGGGTTTCCACCGCGACGCTGACCATGCAGCTGCTGAAGCGCGGCTACCGTACCTGCTACATGACCGGGCCGAAGCCGCTGGTGCCCGGCCGGTCCAGCTTTGCTGCGCCGGCCTGCACGCTGCGCTTCATCCCCGCGCGCGAGGACCTGAGCCGGCGCGAGATACTGGCCGACACGTCCTACGCGCCGCGCCGGGTGATCGAGGAGATCGAGCCGGGCCACGCGTTGGTGATCGACGGCCGCGGCGATCCGCGCGCCGGCCTGATCGGCGACATCCTGGCGCTGCGGCTGGCCAAGCGCGGCTGCGCGGCGGTGGTCTGCGACGGCCCGGTGCGCGACGCCGCCGCCGTGGCCGAGGTCGAGATGCCGGTCTTCTGCATGGGCGGCGCCGCCCCGGTCAGCCTCAATTTCCACTACGGCGCCGACATGCAGGTGCCGATCGGCTGCGGCGGCGTCGCGGTGATCCCCGGCGACATCGTCGTCGGCGACGGCGACGGCGTCACCGTGATCCCGACCGCGCTGGCGGCCGAGATCGCCAAGGACGCGGTGGAGCAGGAACAGCTCGAGCAGTTCATCCATGAGCGCATCCGCGACGGCGCCGAGCTGTTCGGCACCTACCCGCCGAATGAGCAGACCCTGGCCGAGTACGAGACATGGCGCCAGGCCAGGAGCTAGCCGCATGAGCATCGCCGAGACCTATGACCGCGACGGCTTCGTCTTCCCGATCGACGCGATTAACGAATCCGAGGCGAAAGCCATCCGCGCCGAGCTGGAACGCGGCGAGGCGGACCTCGACGGTGATCCCAAGCGGCTCGGCCTGTTGCGTGCCTATACCAACCGGCTGATGCCGGCCTTCGACCGGCTGGTACGCAACCGCAAGCTGGTCGGCGCGGCCGCCGAGGTGCTTGGCCCCGATCTGATGGTCTGGAACGCCGGGCTGTTCATCAAGGAGGCGAGCAGCCCGCATATCGTGAGCTGGCACCAGGACCTGACCTACTGGGGTCTGGACGAGGTCGACGAGGTCACCGCCTGGGTCGCGCTGTCGCCCTCCAACCTGGCGAGCGGCTGTATGCGCTTCGTGCCCGGCAGCCACAAGAAGCATCTAATGCCGCACCGCGACACCTTCGCAGCGAACAACCTGCTGACTCGCGGCCAGGAGATCGCCGTCGAGGTCGACGACAGCGACGGCGTTGACGTGGTGCTGCAAACCGGCCAGGCCTCGCTGCACCATGGCCACCTGTTCCACGCCTCGGGCCCGAACCGCACCGACGACCGCCGCATCGGCGTCGCCATCCGCTACATCAAGCCATCTATGCGACAGCGCACCGGCGACCGCTCGCTGGTCACCCTGGTCGCCGGCGAGGACCGTTTCGATCACTTCAAGCTCGCCGGCCCGCCCAAGGGCTTCCTGCACGACGACGACTTCGCCGACTGCGCCGCCGACGCCGACATCAAGGCCCGCGTCCTCTACGAAGGCGCCGAAGGCGGCGAGGGCAAGCGGTTCCGGGAGGGGTGAGGCCGCCAGCGTGCGCTCAGCGACGCTCGCCCAATGCCTGTGACATCATGATCAGGTAGCCGTCGGGGTCCTGGACAAAGACCTCGCGCGCGCCGGTGTGGATCGGCCAGTCCGCCGCCGCCAGCCGCGCCAGGATGTCGTCGAGGCCGCGGGGCGGCTCGCCGGTCATGGTTAGCCGCCCGGGCCGATGATCGGCTCCAGCGCCTCGACCGCCTCCGGGTTGACCAGAGCCGTGAGGTCGCCGGGCGGGCTGCCGGTGGCGACGGCGCGGACCACGCGGCGCATGATCTTCAGGTTGCGGGTCTTTGGCAGGTCGTCGGCGAACACCAGCCGCTTGGGCTTGAACGGCCGGCCGAAGCCGTGCGCTACCGCCTCGCGCAGTTCCTCCGCCAGTTCGTCGCTCGGCGTGATGCCCGGCGCCGGCACGCACACGCACAGCAGCGCCTCGCCGCTGATCGGATCCGGCACGCCGACGGCGGCGGCCTCCAGCACCTTGCCGGTGGCCATCAGCTGGCCCTCGATCTCGGCCGGGCCGGTGCGCTTGCCGGCGATCTTGATGGTGTCGTCGGACCGGCCGTGCACGTACCACATGCCATCGCTGTCGCGGCTGGCCCAGTCGCCGTGCCGCCACATCCCCGCGAACATCTCCCAGTAGGTCTCCAGGTAGCGGTCCGGGTCCTTCCACAGCCCCTTGGTCAGGCCGATCGACGGCGTGCGCAGCACCAGTTCGCCGACCTGGCCGGGGCCGACCGGCTCGCCGTGGTCGTCGACGATGTCGGCGCCCATGCCGGGCAGCGCGCGGGCGAAGGCGCAGGGCTTCAGCGGATGGATCACGGTGCCGCACAGGATGCCGCCGCCGATCTCGGTGCCGCCGGACCAGTTCAGCAGCGGCGCGCGCTTGCCGCAGACATGCTCGAAGAACCAGTTCCAGGCCTCGTCGGTCCACGGCTCGCCGGTCGAGGCGGAAACCCGCACGGTCGACAGGTCGTATTTCTGAACTTCGGCCACGCCGTGGCGCATCAGGCTGCGCACCGCGGTCGGCGCCATGCCGACGAAGGAGACCTTGTAGTCCTGGATCAGGCGCCAGAAGCGGCCCTTCTGCGGATAGTCCGGCGTGCCCTCGGTCAGCACGATGGTGCCGCCGACGAAGGCCGTGGCGGTCACCGTCATCGGCCCGACGACCCAGCCGAAATCGGTCATCCACAGCAGCCGGTCGTCCGGCTTCAGGTCCAGCGCCAGGCAGAAGTCGACGCCCATCTTGGTGGTGACGCCGATATGGGTGACAACGGTGCCCTTCGGCCGCCCGGTGGTGCCCGAGGTGTAGACCAGCAGCAGCGGGTGTTCCGCCGGCACTTGCGCGGTCGCGAAGCGCGCCGGCTTGCCGGCCAGCAGCTCGTCCCAGTCGTGGTCGCGCCCGGCGGTCATCGGCACGTCGAGCCCGGCGCGCTTGGCGACGATCACGTGCTTCACCGTCGGCACGCTGGCCAGGGCCTCGTCCATGATCGCCTTCATCGCCACCGGCTGGCCCCGGCGCATGGTGCCGTCGGCGCAGACCACCGCGACCGCGCCGGCGTCGGCCAGGCGGCTGGCGATCGATTCCGCGCCGAAGCCGGAGAACAGCGGCACCACCACGCCGCCGATCCGCGCGATCGCATAGAAGGCGGCGGCCGCCTCCGGCAGCATCGGCAGGTACATGCCGACCGGATCGCCGGACGTCACGCCCAGCTCGGCGAGGGCCGCTGCCAGCCGGCAGCTCTCCGCGTCCAGCTCGGCATAGGTCATCTCGCGGGCGTGGCCGTCCTCGGCTTCCCACACGATGGCGGTCTTGTGCTCGGTCGGCGTGTCGCGGTGCTTGTCGAGGCAGTTCAGCGCCAGGTTGGTGGTCCCGCCGACGCACCACTTGGCCCAAGCCGGTCCGTCGAAAAGATCGCGAACCTTGTCGTAGGGCTTGAAGAAGCGAATATCGAGAAACCCGATGGCCGCGTTCCAGAACCAGTCCGGATCGGCGTCAGCCTTGGCCAGCAGCGCATCGTAGTCGGCCAGCCCATGACGGTCGAAGAACCGTTGCAGGTTGCTGTTCGCCACCATCTCGTCCGGCGGCGTCCACACGATGTCGTTCGCACTCATCTTGGCTCGTGTCCTGCTCTGCCGCTCGGTCGGGTTATCGCCAGACGATCAGCATGCCGTGCGAAGCGTCCGGCAGGCTGCGCTTCGTCGGCGGATTGTCGGACACGATCGCCGCGCCGATGAAACGCGGCCCGTGGCTGAGGTCGGGCGCGGCGCCGAGCTTGGCGGCGGCCTCGGGCGTCAGCACATGCACGGCATGCGTGCCGCAGCTCACGTCGATGCCGTCGGCGGTCTCGCTGACGGTGCCGTCGCTGAAGCCGGACAGGAACTCGCCGTGCGCGGCCGGGTCGGCGGCGGCCAGGTACACCGCCACGATCTCCTGCGCACCGTTGCCATGGACCTGGAATTCCGGCTTCCAGAAGTTCTCCGGATAACGGTTCTGGCAGGTGAAGAAGCCGGCCGACGGCATCGCCGGGTCGGCGGTGTGCGCGATGGAGAAGGCCATCTTGGCTTCCGAGCCGTCGGGCAGGCGTCCGGTGCGCTCGAAATCGAAGCGCGCGTAGCTGGCGATCCCGGCCGCCGCGTAGCGCTTGGTGTCGGCTTCCGCGTCCTCGGTCGCCAGCACCAGCATCGACGGCCCCAGACCCCGGCTCAGGAAGTCCTTGGTGAAGCCGCCGAAATCGTAGTCGCGCTGCTCCGCGTCGATCAGCGCCGGCCGGTCGATCTCCAGCAGCTCGATGAAGTTGCCGCCGGTGAACTGCGCCAGGCGGTTGGCGGTCCCCCAGGGGTGTTGCGCCCGTGGCGTCAGGGTGAATCCGAGTGCCTCGAAAGCCGCGGCGGCGCGGTCCAGGTCGGGCACGGTGACGACGAAATGATCGATGGTGCGGCCTGTGTTCATGCCAACGGTGTAGCCGAGACTTAGCGATTTGTTAACCGCATGCGCCCTGACATGTGCCTTTCCGTCCGCGCGCCGCAAAGGGACCGGTGTTGACCCGCGACGTCTTCTTCCTGGCTGCGGTGCTTCTCGGGGTGCTGGGGCCGCTGATCGTGCTGGCGCTGGTGTGCCGGCGCCGACGTGGCGTTGCGCCGCGCGATGCGCGGAGTGCGGTCGTCGAGGCCGCCACCGTCGACGAGGTCTTCCGCGATACCGGCGCCGGCATCGCCATCTTCGACGCGCACGAGCGTTTGGTACTCGCGACCACACGCTATGCCGAACTGTTCGGCGTCGCCCTGGACGATTTGCCGCCGGCGGCGCCGCTGTCGGTGCTGCTGCAGACCATTGCCTATCGCGGTGACGCCGCCGACGCGGTCGGCCGCGAAGCGACCTGGATCGAGGAAAGCCTGCACGCGCACCGCCGTGGCGCCGGACCGGCCCTGCAACGCGGTCGCGGCAACGGCTGGCTGTGCCTGTCCATCGGCAATACCGACAAGGGCGGCCGCGTCCACGTCGTCACCGACGTCAGCGCGCTGGGCCAGGTCCGCCGACAGGTCGCGGAGGAAGTGCGCCGGCTGGGCCGCCAGGGCGCCTTCGATCCGGTGAAGGCGTTAGCCAACGCGCCCGGTCCGGCGCGCCAGGCCCTGTGCGAGATTACCGCCGAACTTGGCCAGCGCGTTGAGGCGCTCGTCACCGCGCTAAACCGCCTCGAACCGGCCAATGACGCGGGCGACGCGACGGCGAGCGACGGCTTGCGCGAGGCGGTCGGCGCGATGTCGCGCCTCGCCGACCGCTACGCCAGCGTCGAGCGGTTGGCCAAGTCCGCCTAGGAACCTATCCGCCTACGAGAGTGACGGCCGCCGGCGGTGCCAAGCCGTCGCCTGCTCGTAGGCATGCGCGACGGCGTACAGGCCGGCCTCGTCGAATGGCTGCCCGATCAACTGCATGGCGAGCGGCAGGCCTGCCTGGTTGAAGCCGCAGGGCACCGAGATCGCCGGCAGGCCGAGGAAGTTGGCCGGCCGGGTCAGGCTGGAGACCCGCAGGATCAATTCCGGCATCGCCGCGTCGGCGCCGATATCGGTCTCCGCCAGGCCAGGCGCCGCGAACGGTACCGTGGCACCGAACAGCATGTCGCATTGACCGAAGACCAGCCTGGCGAACCGGTTCAGCGCCTTGTCGCGCAACGCCGTTGCCTCCAGGTAGCGCGTCGCCGGCAGGTACAGCCCGACCGACAGCCGCCGGCGCACCTGCTCGGCGTAGCGCTCCGGCTGCGCGGTCAGCCAACGTTTGTGCAAGGTGGCAGCCTCGGCGGCCATGATCACGTTCCAGACCAGGTTGTCCGGCGCCGGATCGGGGATCGTGACCGGCACCAGCATGGCGCCGGCTTCGCGCAGCACGTCCTGCGCCTGGCCCAGCGCCTTCTCCAGCTCAGGGTCGAGGTCGGCGAGGAAGAACTTGTCCGGGATGCCGATCCGCACGCCCTTCACCGTCCGGCCGCAGGCGGCTTCGTAGTCGTCGACCGGGCGCGACGACGCGGCGGCGTCGCGCGGGTCATGGCCGGCGATCGCGGCCAGCATGCGGGCATTGTCGCGCACCGTCCGGGTCAGCGGTCCGGCGCAATCGAACGAATGCGACAGCGGCATCATCGCGTGCCGCGAGACCCGGCCCAGCGTCGGCTTCATGCCGACCACGCCGCAAAAGGCAGCCGGCAGCCGCACCGAGCCGCCGGTGTCGGAGCCGAGCGCGCCGAACACGATGCCGGCCGCCGTCGCCGCGCCCGATCCGCTGGACGAGCCGCCGGGGCAGTGGTCCGGGTTCCACGGATTGTGGATGTGGCCGTGATGCACGTTGTGGCCGAGCGGGCCGACCGCGAACTCGGTCTGGTTCAGTCCCCCCAGGTCGATCGCGCCGGCCATGTCGAGGCGTTGCAATGCCGCCGCCGTGTCGTCCTGCGCTGTCTGCTTCAGGAAGTCCGCGCCGCAGGTCGAGACCTCGCCGGCGCGGTAGTACATGTCCTTGTGCGCCAGCGGCACGCCGGTCAGCGGGGTCAACGTCGCACCCTTGGCGCGGGCCGCATCGACCCCGCGCGCCTGGTCGATCGCCTGCTCGGCGCGCAGGCTGATGAAGGTGTTGAGCGTCGGTTGCAGGCTTTCCGCCCGTGCGATGGCGGCGCGCGTCAGCTCCTCGGCCGATACCTCGCCCCGCGCCACCGCATCGGCCGCGTCGGCGAGCGATCCGTCCAGCCACTCAGTCATCGGCCGGTTCCCGGGCGAGCCGCTCCAGGCTGGCGGCGAACCGCGCCAGGTTCATGTCGTCGAAGCCGAGCTTGTTGGTCTCCAGCCGCATCACCGCCTCCACCGGCGCCAGCGCCGCCGCCAGCCCCTCGGCGTCCGCAGTGTCGAGCTCCAAGCCGTACCAATCCTTGGCCAGGCGGGCGATCAGGTCGGGTTCGGGTACGGGCATGGTTTTGTGCTCTACTGTTGAAGCGGGTTCAGGAAAAATCTGCTGGCATGGTAGAGGCCATTCGCAACTACAGGATAACGCCTCATGCCGAACAGGAGATGGCCCGGCGTGGAATCGACCTGGCGACGGTGCAAATCGTGCTGTCGGCACCAGGACAGCGCGAGACCGTTCGTCCGGGGCGGGATGTCTTGCAGGCACGCGTTGCCTTCGGCGAAAGGGAATACCTCGTTCGTGTGTTCGTCGATGTTGATAGAATGCCGGCAGAGGTCGTGACCGTCTATTGCATGAGCAACGTTGCAAAATATTGGAGGCCACACCGATGAAGGCCGCCTACGATCCAAGGACCGATACGCTGAGCATCGTCTTGAAGGAGGATGCTCGCGTTGCGGAGAGCGATGAGGATAAGCCAGGCGTCATTCTCGACTACGACGGCGACGGCAATCTGGTATCGCTTGAGATACTCGACGCCTCGAAGCGTGTTACTGAAACCCGCAAGGTCGACTTCGAACTCGCAGAGTGAGGTCTCCGATCTGGCCTACCGGTGCAGCGCCCGCATTTGCGCTTCCGGGTAGCGGGTGCCGGCGGCGGCGCCGGCGGGCAGGGCTTCGTTCAGCACCGCCAGTTCCTGATCGGTAAGGCCGATGTCGGCGGCCGCGGCGTTCGATTCCAGGTGCTCGACCCGCTGTGTGCCGGGGATGGCGACGATATTGTCGCCCTGCGCCAGCACCCAGGCGAGCGCGATCTGCGCCGGTTTCGCGCCGCGCTTCTTGGCGATCGTCCGCACCGGTTCCAGCAGCCTCAGGTTGTTGGCCAGGTTGTCGCCCTGGAAGCGCGGATGGTCGCGCCGCCGGTCGCCGTCCTTCAGGTCGTCGGCACTTTTGATATCGCCGCCGAAGATGCCGCGCCCGAGCGGCGAATAGGCGACGAAGCCGATCCCGAGCTCCCCGGTCAGCGGCAGGACGTGTTCCTCCGCGTCGCGTGACCACAGGGAAAGTTCGGTCTGCAGCGCCGAGATCGCGTGCGTGGCGTGGCCGCGCCGGATGGTGTCGGGCGCCGCCTCCGACAGGCCCAGGTGGCGCACCTTGCCCTGCTCGACCAGCCGCGCCATCGCGCCGACGGTGTCCTCGATCGGCGTGTCCGGGTCGACCCGATGCTGGTAGTAGAGGTCGATCACGTCGATGCCGAGCCGCTTCAGGCTCGCTTCGCAGGCCTCCTGCACCCACTCAGGCCGGCCGTCGACGAAGCCCTTGCCGTCGGCGTCGCGCCGGTTGCCGAACTTCGAGGCGATGACGTAGCGATCGCGCTTGCCCTTGATCGCCTTGGCGAGCAGTTCCTCGTTCTTGCCGAAACCGTAGAGGTCCGACGTATCGAGGTGGGTGACGCCGATCTCGGCGGCGCGATGCAGCGTGGCGATCGCGTCCGCCTCGCTGCCGGGCGAATAGAAGCCCGGCATCGGCATGCAGCCGAGCCCGATGACCGGTACCTCCAGGCCGCCGCTCCCCAGCTTGCGCGCGCGCATCCCATGTCCCCCTCATGCCTGGTTGACCATAGCGTAGCGCGGAAGGGCGATCGGTCAGTAGCCCCTTTGCCGATCCACCAGGTCGGTCATCGGCTCGCCGGCCTGCACGCGGCGGTACTGTGCGGCGAGGATGCGGGCGCCGCTGCTGACTTCAGACAGGCTGGAGATGTGCGGCGTGACCTCGACCAGCGGGTGCGTCCAGTAGCGATGCTCTGGCGGTGGCGGCTCCGGGTTGAACACGTCCAGCGCGGCACCGGCCAGGTGACCTGAATCGAGCGCCGCGAGCAGCGCTTTGTCGTCGATCAGCGCGCCGCGGCCGACGTTGATCAGGCAGGCCCCGCGCGGCAGCAGCGCCAGCCGTGTCGCCGACAGCAAGCCGCGGGTCTCGTCGGTGACCGGCACCAGCAGCACCAGGATTTCCGCCTGTCGCAGGACCGTGGCGAGATCGGTCGTGACCTCGACGCCGTCGACCGGTGTTCCGGAGCGGCTCCAGCCCACGAGCCGGAACCCGAACGGCCGCAGCCGCTCGATACACCGCCGCGCGAGGTTGCCCAGGCCCAGAAAACCGACGACCCGCGCCGGCGCGTCGGTCTGTGGCAGTCGTTGCCAGACCTTCTCCGCCTGCTGCCGCCGATAGGCCGGCAACCCGAGATGAAAGTTCAACACCTGGCCGGCAACGTACTCGGCCATGCGCTCGGCCAGGATCGGGTCGGTCAGCCGCGACAGCGGCACGTCGGCCGGGATCGTCGGGTCGGCGATCATGGCGTCGACGCCGGCGCCCATCGAGGCGATGCCCCGGAGATGGGGCAGATCGGCCAGCGCGCCGGCTGGCGGCTGGAATACGTAGGCGAAGTCGATATCATCGTTTCCGCCTGTTTGCGGCCAGACCCGGAACTCGACATCCGGCAACTCGGCCCGAAGCGCGGCCAGCCACGCGTCGGCATTGGTCCAGGGGCATTGGAACAGGATCGCCATGGCTCTACGCTTGCGCTTTCCAGGAGGTGCCGCATGGACCGTAAGTTTGTCATCGCCGGGGCGCAACTCGGCCCCATCGCCCGCGCCGAGCAGCGCCCTTCCGTCGTCGGGCGGATGATCGATCTGTTGAAACAGGCGCACAGCCGTGGCGCCACCTTCGTGGTCTTCCCGGAGATGGCGCTGACCACGTTCTTTCCGCGCTGGCTGATCGAGGACGAGGCCGAGCTGGACAGCTTCTACGAGGCCGAGATGCCGGGGCCGAACACCCAGGCGCTGTTCGACGCGGCCAAGGACATGGGCATCGGCTTCCACCTCGGCTACGCCGAGCTGTTCACTGACGAGAGCGGCAAGAAGCGCCGCTTCAACACCGCGATCCTGGTCAACCCGAAGGGCGAGATCGTCGGCAAGTACCGCAAGATCCACCTGCCGGGCCACTCCGAGTACGAGCCCGAGCGCGAGTGGCAGCACCTGGAGAAGCGCTACTTCGAGGTCGGCGATCTCGGCTTCCCGGTGTTCCGCACCATGGGCGGCATTGTCGGCATGTGCATCTGCAACGACCGCCGCTGGCCGGAGACCTGGCGGGTGATGGGGCTGCAGGGCGTGGAGCTGGTGGTGCTCGGCTACAACACGCCGTCGGGCAACTCGGTGGCCTACGAGTCGGGCGCGCTGCGCACCTTCCACAACCACCTGTCGATGCAGGCCGGCGCCTACCAGAATGGCTGCTGGGCCGTCGGCGTCGCCAAGGCCGGCATCGAGGAGGGCGTGGAGATGATGGGCGGTTCCTGCATCGTCGCGCCGACCGGCGAGATCGTCGCCCTGGCCACGACCATGGACGACGAGCTGATCACCGCCGACTGCGACCTCGACCGAGGCCGCTATATCAAGGAGACGGTGTTCAACTTCGCTTGGCACCGCCGCATCGAGCATTACGGCATCATCACCTCGCAGACCGCGGCGATCGAACCGCCGGAGGAATAGGCACGACGATGAGCGACGACGCGATGCTGCTCGATGGCCTGAAGGTGATCGACGCCGCCAGCTTCATTGCCGGGCCGGTGGCGGCGACCGTGCTGGCCGATTTCGGCGCCGATGTGATCAAGATCGAGGCGCCGGGCGGCGACGGCTACCGCAACATCGTCAACAACGCCGGCATGCCGGCCGAGCGCGTGAACTACGCCTGGCAGGTCGACAATCGCTCCAAGCGAGGCATATGCCTCGATCTGGCGGCCGAGGAGGGCCAGGCGATCCTGCACCAGTTGCTGGCCGGCGCCGACGTGCTGGTCACCAACTTCCTGCCGCGCGTCCGCGACAAGCTGGGGCTCACGGCGGACGCGTTGCTGGCGCGCTACCCGCGCCTGATCTACGCGTCGATGAGCGCCTATGGCGAGGTCGGGCCGGAGGCGCACAAGACCGGCTTCGATTCCACTGCGCTATGGGCGCGGACCGGCCTGATGGACCTGGTGAAGCCGGAGCCCGACGCGACCCCGGCCCGCTCGCTGCCCGGCATGGGCGACCATCCGACCGGCATCTCGCTGCTGGCGGCGATCCTGCTCGGCCTCTACAAGCGCGAGCGCACCGGCAACGGCAGCCACGTCTCCACTTCGCTGGTGGCGAACGGCATCTGGATGAACGCCTTCTATGCCCAGGCGGCGCTGAACGGTGCCGCGATCCCGCCCCGCCCGCATCGCGACGCCGCGCCGAACCCGATGACCAACCATTACCAATGCAAGGATAGCCGCTGGTTCATCCTGGCGGCGGTGAACGAGGAGCGCGAGGCGACCGAGGTGTTCAAGGCGATCGGCCGCGAGGACCTGCTGGCCGATCCGCGCTTCGCCGACAAGCCGAGCCGGCGCGCCAACGCCGCCGCCCTGACCAAGCTGCTCGACGAAACCTTCGTCGCGCGCGACTGGAACGAGTGGCGCGAGATTTTGGGCCGCCACCGCATCACCTTCGGCCCCGTCGGCACGCTCGACGACCTCGCCGGCGACGGGACACTGCGCGATGCCGGGGCGCTGGTGCCGGACGGCGCCGGCGGGCTGACCGTCGGCTCGCCAGTGTTCATGGACGGCGAGGCCAAGCGCCCGCCGCAGGCCGCGCCCGGCATCGGCGCACACAGCCGCGACATCCTCGCCGAGCTTGGCTACGCCGAATCCGACATTGAACGGCTGATCGCCGGCGGCGTGGTCCAGTGCCCGTCATTCTGAGATGCCCGGATCAAGTCCGGGCATGACGACAAATCTCTAGCCGTCATGCCTGGACCTGCCCAACGGGTGTCCGGTTACGCCCTTCCCGGCCTGCGCTCACACTTCGACGTCTTGGCAAGCTCAGGGACGTGGATGGCCCGGACAAGCCGGGCCATGACGGGCTTTCTATGTTTTCCAGTAACGTCGTCATGCCCCGGCTTGTCCGGGGCATCCACGTCCAGAAGCTGGACCAATCTGTTGCGGTTCTTTTGTCCGCTGCCGCCCCAGGCGGCCCAACCGCCCAAGCGGCAACAGGAAACGGACAGCCACCGCAAGTATGACCGGACAGCCGTGGGCTTGACCCGGCCACCTCTGAGGGGAGCTTGCCGTCGCCTCAATTCTCCCGCCGCACCGCGCTTTCGTGCCACTTGCGCAAGAGCACGTGCGTGAGCGCGGTGAAGGCCAGGAAGATCAGCACGCCGGTGCCGGAGATCAGGATCAGCGCGGCGAACATGCGCGCGATGTTGAGCCGGTAGCCGCTCTCCAGGATACGGAACGCCAGCCCGGTCTCGGCGCCGCCGGTGCCGGCGGTGAACTCGGCCACCACGGCGCCGATCAGCGCCAGCCCGCCGGCGATGCGCAGGCCGCCCAGGAAGTAGGGCAGCGCCGCCGGCAGCTTCAGGTGCCACAGCACCTGCCAGCGCGAGGCGCCGTAGAGCTGGAACAGGTTGAGCAGATTATGGTCGGCGCTGTTCAGGCCCAGCGTGGTGTTGGACAGGATCGGGAAGAAGGCGACGATCCAGGCCATCACCAGCAGCGCGAGTTTGATGTTGGGATCGAGCCAGATGATGATCAGCGGGGCGATGGCGACGATCGGCGTCACCTGCAGGATCACCGCGTAGGGGAACAGGCTGAGCTCCAGCCAGCGCCACTGGCTGAACAGCACCGCCAGCAGCACGCCGCCGACCACCGCGACGGCGAGCCCGGCCAGCGTGATCTGCAACGTCACCCACCACGAGGCCATCAGGCTCGACCAGTCGGTGACCAGCGTGACGGCGATCAGCGACGGCGCCGGCATGATGTACTTCGGCACCTCGTAGGCGGCGATCGCCCACTCCCACAGGCCCAGCACGGCGGCGGCGATGGCCAGCGGCGCGGCCCAGCGAAGGACCCGCTCGTTCATGCCGCCATCGCTTTGTGCAGCGCGCCGGAGACCTGGCGGCAATGGTCGTTGTAGGTCTGCGAGGTGCGAAAAGTCTCGTCGCGCGGATAGGGGGCCTCGACCGCGACGGTCTCGATGATCCGGCCGGGGCGTGCCGCCATCACCGCGATCCGGCCCGAGAGATAGACCGACTCGTAGACCGAATGGGTGACGAACACGACGGTCCAGGCCTGGTCCTGCCACAGCTTCAGCAGGTCGTCGTTGAGCCGGAAGCGGGTGATCTCGTCCAGCGCCGCGAACGGCTCGTCGAGCAGCAGCAGGCGCGGCTCGGTGACCAGCGCGCGGGCGATCGACACCCGCATCTTCATGCCGCCGGAAAGCTCGCGCGGATAGGCCTTCTCGAACCCATCCAGGCCGACCATCGCCAGCGCCGCTCGCGCCCTTTCGGCCCGTTCCGCCGCGGCGACGCCGGCCAACCTCAAGGGCAGTTGCACGTTGGCCAGCGCCGTCGCCCACGGCATCAGGGTCGGTTCCTGGAACACGAAGCCGATGTCGCGCGCCGCCGCGTGTTGTTCGCGCCAGTCGATCCGCCCAGCCGTCAGCTCGCCCAGGCCGGCGATCAGCCGCAGCGCGGTGCTCTTGCCGCAGCCCGACGGCCCCAGCAGGCTGAGGAACTCGTGCTCGCCGATTTCCAGGTCGAGCCCGGCAAGCGCCACGGTGCCGTTGGCGAAGGTCTTCGTGACGTCGCGGAGCGCGACCAGCGGCGCGTCGGACAAGCTACTTCCCGAGCAGTTGCTTCTTCAGGTCGAGCCCGACGCCCTGGTTGACGAAGCGCAGGCTGTAGACCTTGGAGATGTCGAGGTCGGCCGGGTAGACGCCGGACGGCACGCCGACCTCCTTGAAGAACGACTGCCAGCGGGCGTCGGTCATCGCGTTGACGCCCATGGTCAGCGCGTCGCCGCTGTCGACGATGCCATAGTCCTTCATGGTCCGAATCGAATGCGCCAGCCGGTCGTCGGTCATGTCCGGATTGTGCTGCTTGATCAGCGCGTTGGCCTTGGCCGGATCGCCATAGAGGTAGCTGACCCAGCCTTCCGCCGTGGCGTCGACGAAACGCTGCACCAGGTCGGGATTCTCGGCGATCAGCTCGGCCGAGGTCTCGATCGTGGTGGAGTAGGAGGCGTAGCCGTGGTCGGCCAGCAGGAACACCTTCGGGTCGACGCCGGCCTTGGCGATCTCGTACGGCTCCGACGTCACGTAGCCCTGCTGGATCGCGTTCTTGTCGGCCAGGAACGGCGCCGGGTTGAAGGTATAGGGCCGAATCTGCGCGTCGGTGTAGCCGTAGGCCGCCTTAAGCCACAGCCAGAAGGTGATCTGGCCGCCGCGGCTGATCAGCATCGGCTTGCCCTTCATCGCTTCCAGGCTGTCGTTGCCGACGCCGGGATGCGCGATCAGGACCTGCGGCTCCTTCTGGAAGTTGGCCGCGACCGCGACCATCGGCACGTCGTTCAGCGCGTAGTTGAACGCGGAGAACATGTTGCCGCCCATGTTGAAGTCGATCTTGCCGGCGACCAGCAGTTGCTGGTGGTTCACGCTCGGCCCGCCCTGGCGGATGGTGACGTCGAGCCCGTATTTCTCGTAGATGCCGGCCGCCACGGCCTGGTAGTAGCCGCCGTGCTCGGCCTGCGCCTTCCAGTTGGTGCCGAAGGTGACCTTGTCGGCGGCCGCCGCCTGGCTTGCCGAAAGCACCATGCCCGCGAGCGCCAGCGCACGCAGCCCATCGATCCGTCGCATGTTCCGTTTCTCCCGGCCCACCGCCAAAATATGGCGCTTGGCTGACGCTTCCCCGCCCCGCGTCGGCGTCGGCCGCGCGAGTTGGACCTGCTCTAGCATGCGTGGTCGGTGGTGTGAAATGTCGCGTGCGGTCGGAACGTTACCCGGCCAGCAGCGCCCGGAGCTTGTACTTCAGCACCTTCCCGCCCACGGTCTCCGGGAACGACTCCATGACGATCAGGCGTTTCGGCGTCTCGAACCCGGCCAGCCGCTCGCGCGCGAAAGCGATGACGTTCGCCTCGTCCAGCACGGCGCCGTCGGCCACGATCACGCAGGCCGTCACCATCTCGCCCCAGCGGTCGTCCGGCGTGCCGATCACGGCTGCGCGTGCGATCGCCGGGTGCTGGTTCAGTACCGCTTCGACGCGGATGCTGGAGACATTCTCGCCGCCGGACTTCACCATGTCCTTGTAGCGGTCGACCATGATCCGCAGGCCGTGCTCGTCGGTCATCACCGCGTCGCCGGAGTGGAACCAGCCGCCCTTCAGCGCTTCCTCGGTCGCCGCCGGGTCGCGGTAATAGCCGGAAAAAATAGCTGGCGAGCGATACACCGCCTCGCCTTGCACGCCTGGCTTGTCGCGCAGGTCATTGCCATCCTCGTCCCACACCGTCGAGGCCAGGATCGGCACCGGCAGGCCGATGTGGTTCTGCTGCGGCGAATGGCGCAGGTAGGTGTCCAGGTGCTGGTCGATGTAGAACCGGTGACAGGGCACCGCCTCGGTCTGGCCCATCAGCGCGAATGGCGTGAAGCGCGGCGAGCACAGCCGGCGCAGCGCCGCCAGCGAGCCCGGCGCCATCGGCGCCCAGCCGAAGAACATGGTCGTCACCGACGAGAGATCGTAGGCCTGCGGCGTCTCTTCGACCGCGCGCAGCATGGCTTCCACGAACTGCGGCGAGCCGCCCCAGTAGCAGGTGACGCGCTCCTTGGTCAGCGCCTGGGCCTGCATGTGCCCGTCCGGCTTGCGCCCGAGGATGACGGTGCCGCCGGTCAGCAGCGGCGCGAACATCATCAGGTGGTCGGCGATGTGGAAGGTCATCGGCGTGAACGTGGCCACCCGCAGGTCGACATCGAAATCGAGCCCGCGGTTCATCGCCATGACCTGATTGAAGCCGGCGAAATAGCTGTAGGTGTGCGAAATCATCGCCGCCTTCGGCTTCGCCGTGGTGCCGGACGTGAACAGGACCTCCCAGATGTCGTCGCCGTGAATGGTGATGTCGGGCTCGGTGGTCGGCTGGCCGGCGATGAAGTCGTCGAAGGACGGCACGTCGCCGCCGTCCTCGCCGCCGACGACCATGATCCGCTCCACGCCGGCCGCCCGCACCGCCGGCCCGAGCGATTCCCAGAGCCAGGCGTCGACCACAATGCCGCTGGTCTCCAGCCGCTGCAGCGCGTCGGTGATCAGGTCCGGCGCCATCATCACGTTGACCGGCGTGGCGACCAGCCCGGCCTTGGCGATGCCGATCTTGGTCAGCCAGCCCTCGACGGAGTTCTCGCACAGCATCGCCACCCGCGCCGCGCGCGGCAGTCCGAGCGCCAGCAGGCCGTTGGCGACGCGGTTGATCAGGTCGTTGGCCTGGCGATAGGTGACGCGCGCGTGCGCCGGGTTCACCGTCGCGTCGGGCGTGGCGACGATGCATTCCTTGTCCGGCGTGCTCCAGGTGACGCGCTCGATGATGTCGCCGACCGCGACCCGGTTCCAGCGCTGGTCGTTGCGCCGGTTGGTGAAACTTTCGACGTCGATGCTCATACGCGTTCCCTTGGCCCAGGCGTTCCGTGTCCGAGTTTTCGGCAGTCTAGCAGGTCGGCCGGGCGCGGCAGAGGCGCCGCCAATCTCCTTATGTCGAAATTCCTCGAAATACCGTTGCAATGGCCATGGGGCGGTGCTACATGCGTCTCATGGACATCGAAAAGACCGCTGCGCGACTGGAAGCGCTGGGCAATCTGACCCGGCTGCAGATCTACCGTACGCTGGTGCGGGCCGGCCGCGACGGCCTGCCGGTCGGCGAGGTACAGCAGCGCACCGGCGTCGTGCGCTCGACCCTGTCGCACCACTTGCACAAGCTGATCGGCGTCGGCCTAGTCCGTCAGGAGCGCCAGGGCACCACCTTGACCTGTCATGCCGACTACACGGCGATGGACGAAACCATGAGTTTCCTCGCTCGCGAATGCTGCGCCGACGCCGGCGCCTGCGACGCGGCAACGGACGCCGCCTGAGCGCGGCTGGAGAAGAGCAGTCATGACCGCATTGGCCCTTACCACCCGTCAGGCGTTCCGGCGCCTCGATCCGGTCCTTCTCGTGCTGCTGGCCGCGTTGCTGCTGCTGGCGCTGTTCGACCGCGACCAGGCGTTGTCGAGCGTGATCTTCACCGCCGACGCCTTCGTCGGCGTCGCGCCGTTCCTGCTGCTGTCGATCGGCATTGCCGCCTACGCCAAGGCGAGCGGCGCCGACGCCCTGATCGCGCGGGCCTTCGTCGGCCGCGAACTGGCGATGGTGGTCACGGCGGCGCTGGTCGGCGCGCTGTCGCCGTTCTGCTCCTGCGGCGTGATCCCGCTGATCGCAGCGCTGCTGGCGATGGGCGTCCCGGTGGCGCCGGTGATGGCCTTCTGGCTGGCCTCGCCACTGATGGACCCGTCGATGTTCGTGCTGACCGTCGGCACGCTGGGCATCGAGTTCGCGCTGTTCAAGACCGTCGCGGCGGTTACCGTCGGCCTGCTCGGCGGCTTCGGCACCTACGCGCTGATGCGCGCCGGTTTCATCACCGAGCCGCTGCGCGCCGGGGTCGGCAACGGCGGCTGCGGCGCGTCCAGCGTGCGCGACCCGAAGCCGGTCGCCTGGCGCTTCTGGGGCGAGGCGGACCGGCGCGCGAAATTCGGCAAGAACGGCGTCGACAACCTGCTGTTCCTGGGCAAGTGGCTCGGCTTCGCCTTCTTCCTGGAGAGCCTGATGCTGGCCTACGTGCCGGCCGACTGGATCGCCGGGGCCATTGGCGGCGAGGGCTTCCTGACCGTGCTCGGCGCGGCGGCGGTCGGCGTGCCGGCCTATCTGAACGGCTACGCCGCGCTGCCGCTGGTTGCCGGCCTGATCGACCAGGGCATGGCGCCGGGCGCCGGCATGGCCTTCGTTCTCGCCGGCGGCGTCAGCTCGATCCCGGCCGCGATCGCGGTCTGGGCGCTGGCCCGCCCGCCGGTCTTCGCCGCCTATCTCGGCTTCGCCTTCGTCGGTGCGCTCAGCCTGGGCCTGCTCTACGGCGTGGTCGTCTGAGAGTTTATCGCTCGCGCGGCGCGGCACCGGCCGGCCGACCGAACGTGAGACCGGCTAGAGCGCGGCTTCCAGCTTCTCCAGCGCCTGCGCCCAGGCCGGCTCGGCGAACCCGTCCGACAGGTTCTCGTGGGTTAGCGTCAGCGCCGTGCCGTCGGCGGTGGCGACGAACTCGACGATGACGCGCGCCGGCACGTGCTGCTGTTCGCCCGGCTCGACGTCGGCGGTGCAGTGGTCGGTGATCTCGAACACCAGCCGCCTGGGCGGGTCGACCTCGACATAGGTGCCCGCCGTGTGGCTGGCACTGCCGGTTGGCGCGACCATCTCGAAGTGAAAGCGCCCGCCGGGCCGCGCCTCCAGCGTGTGCACCTTGGTGGTGAACCCGGCCGGGCCCCACCAGGCATCGACCATCTCCGGCGTCGTCCAGGCGGCGAACACGCGCGCCGGCGGCGACCGGTAGTGCCGGCGCACGGTGATCGCGCGCGTCGCGGTGATGGCGGTCTCCGTCATTGCCTGCTCCCGTCGCCGACGACCTTGTCCAGCCGGTCCAGCCGCTCCACCCAGAACCGCCGGTAGGTCTCCATCCATTCGTCCACTTCGGCCAGCGAGTCGGTGGCCAGCGCGCACATCCGCCGCTGCCCGTCGCGCCGCCGGGTGATCAGGTTGGCCCGCTCCAGCACCTGCAGGTGGCGGGAGACCGTGGATTGCGTCAGCTCGAACCGGTCGACCAGGTCGTTCACCGAGCGCTCCTGGTCGACCAGCAGGCCGAGGATCGCGCGCCGCGTCGGGTCGGACAGGGCCTGGAAAGTCTCGTTCAGCATGTCAAAGATTCGTTACTTGAACATATGTATGATTATCGATAAGTATATCACGCAAGCCACCCGCATTCAACGACGGAGAGACCTCATGAAGCTCTACAATGGCATTGGCGCCCCGAACCCGCGCAAGGTCCGCATCTTCATCGCCGAGAAGGGCATCGACGTGCCCCGCGTTGACCTCGACCTGCAAGCCGGCGCCGCCCGCACGCCGGATTTCCTGGCCAAGAACGCGCTCGGTGGCACGCCAATCATCGAGCTCGACGACGGTACGGTCATCACCGAGAGCGTGGCGATCTGCCGCTATCTGGAAGACCTGCACCCCACGCCGCCGCTGTTCGGCAGCGATGTGGTGAGCCGCGCCAAGGTCGAGATGTGGAACCGGCGCATGGAGATCGAGGTGATGAACGTCTGCGGCGCCATCGCGCTGCACACCTTCGAGTTCTTCAAGACCCGTCTGACGCAGATCCCGGCCGTCGCCGAGGCGTCCAAGGCGCGCATGCCGCAGGTCTGGGCCTGGCTCGACAAGGAACTGTCCGACGGCCGCCCGTATCTCGCGGGGGATAGCTTCTCGATGGCCGACATCACCGGCATGTGCACCACCAAGCTGGCCGAGTTCACCGGCACCCCGGTGCCCGACGACCTGTCCCACGTCAGCGCCTGGAACGCCCGCCTGCGCGACCGCCCAAGCTGGGAGGCGTAGCCCCGCGTCAGCCGCGCTGGCCGGGCGTCAGGATCTCGAACATGAAATCGAAGTCGTCGAGCATGTCGAACAGCGCGGCCAGCGGCGCCGGGTCGCCGGTGACCTGAAGGCTGCGGTCATCGATCGCCTGTTCGACCGTGGCGCGCCCGAGAATCAGCGCCACCAGCGCGTCCCGCGTCGCCGTCACCGCCAGGTCGGCGTCGGCGGCCTGCTTGCCCATCACATGGGTCAGCGCGCTGTGCCGTAGCGATAGGGCCAGTCGCTCGCCGCTGTCGCTGAACGACCAGTTGATCACGAAGCTCCGGCCCTGGACGCGGTTCATGTCGACGCGCACGGCGATGAAATCGAACAGCGTGGCGATGCCGACCGCCTCCAGCACGTCCGGTGCCAGGATCGGGCGCGGCGGCAGCTTGCGGATGCCGTTGCGCAGCTCCTGCGCGCCATAGAGATAGGCGTTGCGCCAGGTTGCCGACTCCGCCTGATAGCCGAGCTGTTCCAACGCGTCGGCCTCCAGCTCGCGCGCCTCTTCATTGTCCGGGTCGGCGAACACGACGTGGCTCATCACCTGGGCTACCCAGCGGAACTCGCCGTTGGAGAAATCCTCGCGCGCCCGCTCGATCGCCTTGGCCGCGCCGCCCATGTAGTCGACCAGCTTCTCGCCGGTCTGGCGCGGCGGCAACGGGTGCAGGTTCGCTGGGTTGCCGTCGTACCAGGAGAGATAGCGCTGGTAGACCGCCTTCGAGTTGTGGCTGACCGTGCCGTAGTAGCCGCGCACGCTCCACTCATCGGCCAGCTCCGGCGGCAGGTCCAGGGCCTCGGAAATCTCCGCCGGCCGATAGCCCTTGTTCATCAGCCGCGCCGACTGGTCGTGCACGAACTTGTACAGGTCGCGCTGCCTTGTCAGGTGGTCGACCACGCGCTCGCGGCCCCAGGTCGGCCAGTGGTGCTGCCCGATCAGCACTGCCACGTCGGCACCGAACCGCTCGATGGCGTCGCCCAGGTAATGCGACCACATCCGCGGGTCGCGCACCACCGAGCCGCGCAGCGGACAGAAATTGTGCAGGTGGCGGCAGGCATTCTCGGCCATGTTCAACACGCCAACCTTGGGCATGAACATGTGCATCTCGGCCGGCGCCTCGGTCTCCGGCGCCAGGTGGAACACCATCTCCACGCCGTCGATTGTGTGGGTTTCCACCGGTTCGACGATCTCCATGGTCGGCGCGATCAGGCCCAGCGTGCCGCGCGCGGTGACCTTGCCAAGCCCGGCGTCGACCTGGCCACGCTCGCCGGGGCGCAGCAGCGGGCCGAACTGGAACTGCGCTCGCCGGGTCATGGCGTTGCCGGCCAGCACGTTCTCGCCGGCCACCGCCGCCATGAAGCCGTCGGGCGCGATCACCGCGATTCGGCCCGCCGCGACGTCCTCCATCGAAGCGACGCCGCGCACGCCGCCATAGTGGTCGACGTGGCTGTGGCTGTAGATAACCGCCACCACCGGTTTCCTCGGCCGGTGCGCGTGGTAGAGGTCGAGCGCGGCGGCCGCCGTCTCCGCCACGGTCAGCGGGTCGACGATGATCAGCCCGCGCTCGCCCTCGATGATGGTCATGTTGGCGAGGTCGATGCCGCGCACCTGGTAGACGCCCTCGCAGACCTCGAACAGCCCGTTGGTCATGTTCAGCCGCGCCATGCGCCACAGGCTGGGGTTCACCGTCGCCGGCGCCTCCTCCTTGTCGAGGAAGCTGTAGGAGGAAAGATTCCACAGCGGGTTGCCGCTGGCCGAACGGACCATGCCGTCCGGTACCGGCGCGATCAGGCCGCGCTTGGCGTCCTCGAAATCCTGCCAGTCGTCGAACGGCAGCAACTCGCGCACCGCCGCGTTGGCGGCCTTGGTCGCCGGCGCCGCGTCCTTCGGCTCGGTCATCCTTCCCTCCCGGCGTTACGCCTGTTCTGGAGGGCGACTATACCGAGAAACAGGTCGATCGAGGGGCGTGCGGTCGGCTCTCGCTCGGCATGGACGCTCGAACCGGCAAATCGTAGGGTGGGTCATAATATCGCCGAGCCCGCCATCATGACCGAAAAACGTGTGCCGCGACGTCTCGCGGCGATCCTGTGCGCCGATGTCGTCAGCTATAGCCGCCTGATGGGCGAGGACGAGATCGGAACGCGCGCCAGGATGAACCACGTACTGGATGACATCGTCCGTCCTGCGATCGACGAGCATCGTGGCCGTCTGTTCAAGACGATGGGTGATGGAATCCTGGTCGAGTTCGCCTCGGTGGTCGACGCCGTCGATTGTGCCGTCACGATCCAGACGGCAATGGCTTCGACGTCCAAGGACGGCGGCGAGCCGATGCGGCTGCGGATCGGCGTCAACCTGGGCGACGTGATCGTCGAGGGCGACGACATTCACGGCGACGGCGTCAACGTCGCCGCGCGACTGGAGGGGATCGCCGACCCCGGTGGTATCTGCATCTCACGATCCGCGCGGGATCAGGTGCGCGACAAGCTCGCCCATGACATCGAGGACCTCGGCGAAGTCGAGGTGAAGAACATCAGCCGGCCTGTGCGGGTCTTCCGTGTCGTTGCGGATCGCGATGGCGGCGATCGGCAGGAGCGTGACGTCGGACCAGCGCGCAAGCCGATGAAGCCTGGTCTCTTGCGGGCCGGACTGCTTGCGGTCGCCATTCTGGTTCTTGCCGTCGGCGCCATCCTTTGGCTGGAGCCTTGGACCACCCGCGTCGAGGCGGCTTCTGTTGCCGCCATGCAATTGCCCCTGCCGGACAAGCCATCGGTCGCGGTCCTGCCGTTCGACGTGGCGTCGACGGGTGAGGGGGATCAGGCCTTCGCCAGCGCGGTCAATGACGATCTGACCCGAGGTCTCGCCCGTGTTTCCGGCATCTTCGTCATCGCGCGGGGATCCACGATGGGCTACGTGGGGGAGAAGGCCGTTCCCGCCCGGGTGGCGGAGGAACTCGGCGTACGGTTTGTCGTGCGCGGTGCGCTGCGCCGTTCCGGCGATCGTGTGCGTATCGATGCCGAGCTTGTCGATGCCATCTCCGGGCGCATCGTCTGGTCGGATCGTTTCGACCGTGCTTCCGGCGATCTGTTCGCGCTACAGGACGAGTTCGTCAACGCGATCGCGGCCCGCGTCGCGGACGACCTTTCCAAGGCCGGCGATTTCCGGCGCTTCACAAACGACGTCGAAGCCTACTTTGCCTGGTTCGAGGCCGACCGGGAAAGCTGGATCAACACGCCGGAGGCCTATGGCAAGGCTCGCGCGCTCGCATCGACGGCCTTGGCGCGCGACCCGGAATTCGTGCGCGCAAAGGCGCTCCTGGCATTCATCGAGACACAGCGCGCCTACTTCAAGTTTGCGGCCAATGTCGAGGAATCGCTCGGCGAAGCTTTGCGGGCGGCCGCTGCCGCCGCGGCCGACCATCCCGGAGACTGGTACACGCAGTCGGTCCACGCCCAGGCCTTGATGAATCTCCGGGATTACGAGGGCGCGGTAACCGCGTTTGAACGAGCCATCGAGCTTGATCCGGCGAATGCCGCCTTGCTGACCCGATCGTCGTTGCCACTGATTTTTCTGGGGCGGGGCAAGGAGGCGGAAGCCCGGCTCCGCGTTGCCGTCCGACTGAATCCTTTCCACGACTGGTTGCCCGACCAGTTGCTCGGTCAATCGCTATTCCTGCTCGAACGCTACGAGGAGGCCGCGACTCGGCTGGAAGTGGCGCGACGCAAGAATCCACGATTCATCGGCAATTTGTGGTGGCGTGCGACGACCTACGGGCAATTGGGCGAAGAGGGCAAGGCCAGGGAGGCGGCGGACGAGATTGTCGCGCGCATGCCGACGGCGTCGATCTCGAAGAGCTTCATCGTGATCTCAGATCCGGAGGCGATGGAAAGGTACCGGTCCGGGTTGCGGGCGGCGGGACTGCCGGAATGAACCCTCGGTTTGGCTATACCGAGAAATACTTCGCCTGCGGGTGGTGCACGACGATCGCCGAGGTCGAGGCTTCCGGATGCAGCTGGAACTCCTCCGCCAGTTGCAGGCCGATGCGTTCTGCGCCCAGCATCGACAGCAGCGGCGCCTGGTCGGCCAAGTTGGGGCAGGCGGGGTAGCCGAAGGAGTAGCGCGAGCCCCGGTAACCCTGCGACAGCAGCTTGTCGCGCTCGCGCGCGTCCTCGTGCCCGAAGCCGAGCTCGGCGCGGATGCGCTTGTGCACGTACTCGGCCATCGCCTCGGCCATCTCGACGCCGAGGCCGTGCAGGTAGAGATAGTCCTGGTAGTGGTCCTCCTCGAACCACTGCCGCGCCACGTCCGAGGCGCGCTGGCCCACGGTGACCGCTTGCAGGCCGATCACGTCGCGCTCGTTGCTGGACACGTCACGGAAGAAATCGGCGACGCACAGCCCGCCCGAGCGCGCCTGGCGCGGCAGCGCGAAGCGCGCCAGCTCGCCCTGGCCATCGGGATTGAACAGCACCAGCGCGTCGCCGTCCGAGGCCGCCGGGTAGTAGCCGTAGACCGCCTGCGGCTGGAGAATCTCCTCGCGGTGGCAGCGGTGCAGCAGGTCGGTGAGGATCGGCCGCAGCTCCTTGCGGGTCCAGGCCATGTAGTCGTCCAGGCTGCGCCCCTGCTTGCGGTAGCCCCAGTGGAACTGGAACAGCATGCGCTCGTTCAGGTACGGCACCAGCGCCTGCAGCGGCACCTTCTCGATCAGCCGGCTGCCCCAGAAGGGCGGCGGCGGCACCTCGACGCCGCGCGCCAGTTCCTCGCGCCGGACGCGGATTTCCTCCACCTCCATCGGCCGCGGCAGCAGGGTCGGCTCGCCCAGCTTGCGCGTCTTGTTCACCGGCTTGTTCTGGTTCGCGACCACGCGCCGCTCGATGTAGTCGTCGAACGTGCCGCCGACCACGTGGTCCATCATCGCCAGCCCGTCGAACGCGTCGCGCGCGTAGGCCACCCGCCCGGCGGCATAGGCCGACCGGCAGTCCTCCTCGACATAGCGCCGGGTCAGCGCCGCGCCGCCGAGCAGCACCGGCACGTCGAGCTTCTCCCGGCTCATTTCTTCCAGGTTCTCGCGCATGATCGCGGTCGACTTCACCAGCAGCCCGCTCATGCCGATGGCGTTGGCCTTGTGCTGGCGCGCGGCGGCGATGATCTCGGCGATCGGTTGCTTGATGCCGAGATTGACCACCTTGTAGCCGTTGTTGGTGAGGATGATATCGACCAGATTCTTGCCGATGTCGTGCACGTCGCCCTTCACCGTGGCCAGCACGACGACACCTTTCTCCTGGCCCTCGGTCCGCTCCATGTGCGGTTCCAGGTGGGCGACGGCGGCCTTCATCGTCTCCGCCGACTGCAGCACGAAGGGCAGTTGCATCTTGCCGGCGCCGAACAGCTCGCCGACCACCTTCATGCCGTCGAGCAGGAAGGTGTTGATGATGTCCAGCGCCGGATAGGTGCCCAGCGCCTCGTCCAGGTCTTGCGCGAGACCCTGGCGGTCGCCGTCGATGATGCGTTGCTTGAGGCGGTCCTCGACGTTGGCCGGCAGCTCGCGTTCGACCTTTGCCGTTTTCCGGTCGGCGAACAGCGCCATGAAGGCCTGCAGCGGGTCGTAGCCCTCGGCGCGGCGGTCGAAGATCAGGTCTTCCGCGACCTTCACCTCTTCGTCGGCGATCTGGTGCAGCGGCATGATCTTGGAGAGGTGCACGATGGCGCCGGTCATGCCGCGCTTCAGCGCGTGGTCGAGATAGACCGAGTTCAGCACGTGCCGTGCCGCCGGGTTCAGGCCGAAGGAGATGTTCGACAGCCCCAGGATGATCTGGCAGCGCGGCAGCGCCTTGGCGATCGCCTCGATGCCGTCCAGCGTCCACAGGCCGAGCTTGCGGTCGTCCTCGTTGCCGGTGGCGATGGTGAAGGTCAGCGGGTCGATCAGCAGGTCTTCCGGCGCCAGCCCGTGCCGGTTCACCGCGATGTCGTAGAGCCGCTTGGCGATCGCCAGCTTCTGCTCGACGGTCTTCGCCATGCCGTCTTCGTCGATGGTCAGCGCCACCACCGCCGCGCCGTGCCTGCGCGCCAGGGCCAGCCGCGCGTCGGCCGGCGCCTCGCCGTCCTCGAAGTTGATCGAGTTCAGCACGCCCTTGCCGGGATAGCGCTTCAGCGCCTGCTCCAGCACCGGCAGCTCGGTGGAATCGATCACCAGCGGGGCGTCGGCGGCGCTGGCCAGGCGCGGCACCATCGCCGTCATGTCGGCGATCTCGTCGCGGCCGACGAAGGCGGTGCACAGGTCCAGCGCGTGGCTGCCTTCCTTGGCTTGCTCGCGGCCGATGGCGACGCAGGCGTCCCAGTTCTGCTCGGCCTGCGCCTCGCGGAATTTCTTCGAGCCGTTGGCGTTGCAGCGCTCGCCGATCGACAGATAGGCGTTCTCCTGGCGGTACGGCACCGCCGAGTAGAGCGAGGCGATCGACGGCACCCACTCCGGCGTCCGTGCCTTCGGCGCCGGGCGCGGGTCGCCCCGCCCAAGTTCGCGCAGTATCTTGTCCAGCGCCGCGATGTGCACGTCGTCGGTGCCACAGCAGCCGCCGATCATGGCGACGCCGTCCTCCGACACGAAGCGGCGCAGCCAGCCGGCCATCTCGTCGGCTTGCAGCGGATAGCGGGTCTCGCCATCGACCAGCTCCGGCAGGCCGGCATTGGGCTGCACCGAGACCGGCCCGTCCCAGTGTTCGGCGATCCAGCGCACGTGCTCGGCCATTTCCTGCGGACCGGTGGCGCAGTTCAGCCCGAAGCCGTCGACCTGCAGCGCGTGCGCCGTGGTCGCGGCGGCGGCGATGTCGGCGCCGACCAGCAAGGTACCGGTGGTCTCCACCGTGACCTGCACCATGACCGGGATGTCGCGGCCGACTTCGTTCATGGCCAGCCGCGCGCCATTCACCGCCGCGCGCATCTGCAGCATGTCCTGCACGGTCTCGACCAGGATCGCGTCGACCCCGCCCTCGACCAGCCCGGCGGCCTGGATGCTCAGCGCCTGTTCCAGGCTGTCATAGTCGATCTGGCCCAGGCTCGGCAGTTTGGTGCCGGGGCCGATCGAGCCGAGCACGAAGCGCTCACGCCCGTCCTTGGCGGCGCCGGCGATGGCGTCGCGCGCCAGTTCCGCGGCGACGCGGCTGATCTCTCGCGCCTTGGCGCCCAGGTCGAATTCCGCCAGCGTGATCGGCGAGGCGCCGAAGGTGTTGGTCTGGATCACGTCGGCCCCGGCGGCGATGTGCCCGCGGTGGATGTCGACGATGACGTCGGGCCGCGACAGGTTCAGCACCTCGGTGCAGTTCTCCTGGCCCTGGAAGTCGTCGTCCAGATCGAGCTGCGCCATCGACTGCACCCGCGCGCCCATGCCGCCGTCGCACAGCAGCACGCGCCGTTTCAGCGCCTCGAGAAACGCGCTCATGCCGATTTCTCCGCTGGCCGCAGGCCGAGCGCGTGGCAAATCGCGTAGGCCAGCGCCGATCGGTTAAGCGTATAGAAGTGGAACTGCTCGACGCCCGCGTCGGCCAGGGTCAGACATTGCTCGACCGCCACGGCCGAGGCGATCAGGGCTCGGGTCTCCGGGTCGTCGTCCAGCCCTTCGAACCGCGTCGCCAGCCAGTCCGGCACCGCCGCGCCGCAGCGTCCGGCGAAGCTCGCGACCTGCTTGAAGTTGGTCACCGGCAGGATGCCGGGCACCAGCGGCGCATCGATCCCGGCCTTCGCCGCCTTGTCGCGAAAGCGCAGGAACAGCTCGGCGTCGAAGAAGAACTGGGTGATGGCGCGGCTGGCGCCGGCGTCTAGCTTTCGTTTCAGGTTGTCCAGGTCGGCGGCATCGTCGGGTGAATCCGGATGCCGCTCCGGATAGGCCGCGACCGAGATCTCGAAATCCGCGATGCGCTGCAGGCCGCCGACCAGTTCCGCCGCGTTGGCGTAGCCGTCGGGATGCGGCTCGAACCGGCCGCCGACCTCCGCCGGATCGCCGCGCAAGGCCACGATGTGCCGCACGCCGGCGTCCCAGTAATGCCGCGCCACCGCGTCGACGTCCGCCTTGCTGGCACCGACGCAGGTCAGGTGCGCGGCGGTCGGCAGCTTCCACTGGCTGACCAGCCGGACCACGGTGTCGTGCGTGCGCTCCCGGGTGCTGCCGCCGGCGCCGTAGGTCACCGACACGAAGGCCGGGGCCAGCGGCGCCAACCGGTCGACCGAGCGCCACAGGCTCTCCTGCAGCGCTTCTGTCTTCGGCGGGAAGAACTCGAAGGAAACCTGCGGCGTACTCATACCGTCTCACCCTGGTCGTTGGTTTGCGTGAGCGCGGACCGCGCCGGTCGCCGCGCCGGCCAGATCAGGACGGTGAGCGCGCCGCCGGCCAGGCGCACCGGCTGGCCGCATTCCAATCCGGCAGCGATGCACCACTGCGCCACCTGCGCCGGATCGAAGCCGAGCCAGTGGTGCTGGTGCTCGCGGCGCAGGAAATCCTGTTCGTGCTCGGCGAAATCAACGATCGCCAGACGCCCGCCGGGACGCAGCACCCGGGCGGCCTCGGCGACGGCGGCGGCCGGCTCCAGGGCATAATGCAGCACCATGTGCAGCACCGCGGCGTCGGCCGTCGCGGCTGGCAGGGCCAGGTCGTACATGTCGCCTTGACGCACCTGACAGTGGCGCATGTCGGCCTGGTCCAGGCGGGCGCGGGCGATGCTCAACATGTCCTGCGACAGGTCGATGCCGATGCCTTGCCGTGCCGCCGGCCCGAACACCTGCAAGATCCGGCCGGTGCCGGTGCCGATGTCGAGCAGCAGGTCGAACGGTCCGTTGCCCAGGACGTCGCGGAGCCCCTGCTCGACTTCCGCCTCGGGCACGTAGAGCGAGCGGATTTCGTCCCAGCGTTCCGCGTTGGCGCGAAAATAGTCGGTCGCCGCGCGTTGGCGTGCCTCGCGAATCGACTCCAGGCGCTCCAGATCGCGGGCCAGGCCGGCGTCGTGCTCGGGAATCAGGTCGATCAAGGTGCGTACCAGAGCCGCGCCGGTACCGGTCGAGGCGAGGCGGAAAAAGGCGCGCGTGCCCTCGCGGTTACGTTCCAGTAACCCCGCTTCGCATAGAAGTTTCAGATGTCGGGAAATCCGCGGCTGCGATTGCCGCAGGATATGGGTCAGGTCGGTCACCGTGAGTTCGGAATGCGCGCACAGCGCCAGCAGGCGCAATCGGGTCGGTTCGGCGGCGGCGCGCAGGCCGGCGAGCAGCGATTCCACGGGGCGGCTCCTTGATCAACTGACATGTACATATCTTTATATCTTTAGCACAGCAAGCAAAATCGTGGGCAAGAGTGGGCAGATGAATCGTGGGCGGCAGATGCGCAACAGTCGTGGCACAATCCACACAATTCAGTGTCGCTCGGATAGTCACGAGACCCTCAATTATGCTACCAACACCTTGATCCGGTTCGCGTCGCAGGGCGCGGGCAGATTGCGCCGTGGAGGCGGGCGAGGGGAGATGGCGGGCATGACGACCGCACGGCCGGCGCACGGCGAGGCTTGGAGTCTGACGATGGCGGGAAGTGTTGCGTTTCGATTTGGCCGGTTGGCGCTGGTTGGTGCCGTGGCGGCCCTGGCCGCCGCCTGCGCGACGCCGCCACCGGCGAATGACGAGGCGGCGATGGCCGCCTACGACGAAGCCAACGATCCCTTCGAGCCGATGAACCGCTACTTCTTCCAGGTCAATCGCGACCTGGACGCGTTGCTGCTGCGCCCCCTTGCGGTGATGTATCGCGAGGGCCTGCCGATCGGCGTGCGCAACAGCGTGCGCAACGTGCTGCGCAACATGAAGTCGCCGGTGGTTTTCGCCAACGATTTGCTTCAGGTCGAGCCTGACCGGGCCGCCCAGACCGGCGGCCGCTTCGTCGCCAACACGCTGGCCGGCTTCGGCGGCATCGGCGACGTCGCCACCGGCGACAAGGAAGGCCCGGGCTCCGGCGGCATCCCCTATCACGACGAAGATTTCGGCCAGACCCTGGGCGTCTGGGGCGCCGGCGAGGGATTTTACCTGGTTTTGCCCCTGATCGGCCCGTCGTCGGCGCGCGACGCCGTTGGCATGGTGGTTGATACCTTCATCGATCCGTTTACCTACATCATCGACCCCGACGCGCGCCTCGCGTTCTCGGCGACCCGACGCGGCCTCGGCGCTGTCGATTTCCGCTCGCGTAACATTGAGACCATCGATGAGATCGAACGCACATCGATTGACTTCTACGCCACGGTGCGCAGCCTCTACCGGCAGCGTCGAAATGCCGAAATCCGCAATGGCGAGGATGAGCTTGCGAACAGCACGCCGCCCGATATCGACATCAACTTCGAGAACGACGACGGCAAGGAAACGTTGTCCTTCCTGGTGCGCGACTAAGACCTTCGCGCGCATCACCTTTCTGCTGCTGACCTGGATCGGGCTGAGCTTCGCCCCGATCACCGATTCGGTCGCCGCAGCGGATCGATCCAAACCGTCGGCGCTGGTCGAGCAGGTGGGTTCGGCGACCATCGGCCTGCTGACCGATTCGAGCCTGAGCGACTATGACCGCGAGCGACGCGTCCGCGAGGTGCTGCAGGAGGCATTCGCGGTCGACCTCGTCGGCCGGTTCGTGCTCGGCCGCTACTGGCGCACCGCCTCGCCGGAACAGCGCGACGCCTATCAGGCGGTATTCCGCGAGTATGTGGTGAACTCGATCGCCGCTCGTTTCGGCGAGTACTCCGGCGAACGCATGCAGGTGGTCGGCGAGCGTGACGACCGCGGCAAGGGCACCATCGTCAACACCGTGATCGATTCACCGGTCCATGGCCTGGTCGAGGTGCAGTGGCGGGTGCGTCAGGTCGAGGGCGCGCCGAAGATCATCGACGTGATCGTCGAGGGCATCAGCTTGCTGCTCACCCAGCGCTCCGAGTTCACCTCCGTTGTCGCCAGCCACGGTGGCGACGTCGGCGGCCTGATCGACGAACTGAAGGCGAAAGTCGAGGAACTGAAGGCGCAGCGCCCGGCGGAGTAGCCACGGCGTCAAAGCACCCGCGCGCCGGCGCGCGAAAAGTGCGGCACGCCGTTGAGTGCGATGTGCTTGGTGCAGCGGTTGTCCCGCAACGCGATCGAGCCCGGCCGCCAGTCGAACCGACAGATGAATTCCGGCCGGTGGCCCGACAGCGTCCTCGGCTCGGCATGCCCGGGCTCGACCCGGGCATCTCTTGGCAACCTGCCGTCTAGAGCGTTTCATGTTTTGACTGAAGCGTAACCGGCATTGACGAGATAGTTTGCGCATTCGTCCGGCTTGAAGCCGCTGACGAGCGTGCCGATGCGGTGCGAGATGTCGTCGATGTTCCGGTGCTGGGCCAGACGGAG
>JAVKFY010000055.1:0-80361 GCA_040223615.1 Alphaproteobacteria bacterium | reverse complement strand
CACGCGACCCGATGGCCCGAACGCGGCACGCGTCATTGTCGTTCCCAATCCGTCGAGAATGTGATGTCGAGCCGGCTGTTTCCCGATTTTCGTGTTTTGTGGCTCGATCCCGGCGGCATATCACCGGATTTCGCCACCCCGAGCGTGCGCCATTGCTGCACGCAGATGACGAACGCTCTCAGCAATGACTGCGCCGAACACGCCGACGATCCGTTCGCCTGTCCCGATATGCTGATCGCCTATAGTGCCGTTTTCGACGAGTACGGCCTGATCGTGCACGACGGCGGCGCCTCCACCGTTCTGATCGGCCACTGCCCCTGGTGCGGGACCAGACTGCCCCAAAGCCAGCGCGACCGCTGGTTCGACGCGCTCGAGGCGCTGGGGTTCGACGATCCGCTCGCCGACCCGATCCCCGCGCGTTATCGAAGCGCCGCCTGGCGACGGGACGAGGAAGGATAGGACGATGCCGGCAAGACTCTCGCGTTCCGCCTACGCGCAAATGTTCGGCCCCACGGTCGGCGACAGGATAAGGCTGGCCGACACGGAACTCTTCGTCGAGGTCGAGAAGGATTTCACCGTCTATGGCGAGGAGGTGAAGTTCGGCGGCGGCAAGGTGGTGCGCGACGGCTTGGGCCTGAGCCAGGCAAGCGGCGCCCTGGGCGCGGTCGACACAGTTATCACCAACGCGGTGATCATCGACGCGAGCGGCATCCTCAAGGCCGATATCGGGCTCAGAAACGGGCGTATCGCGGCGATCGGCAAGGCCGGCAATCCCGATACGCAGGCCGGCGTCGATATCGTCATCGGCCCGGGAACCGAGGCGATCGCCGGCGAAGGCCGGATCGTGACGGCGGGCGGCGTCGACGCCCATATCCACTTCATCTGTCCGCAGCAGATCGAGGAAGCGCTGATGGCGGGCGTGACGACCATGCTCGGCGGCGGGACAGGTCCCGCCCACGGCACGCTCGCCACCACCTGCACGCCGGGCCCCTGGCATATCGGCCGCATGATCCAGTCCTTCGACGCCTTCCCGATGAATATCGGCCTGGCGGCCAAGGGCAACGCATCCCTGCCCGCGGCGTTGCACGAAATGGTGCTGGGCGGCGCCTGCGCGCTGAAGCTGCACGAGGATTGGGGCACGACGCCGGCCGCCATCGACACCTGTCTGCAGGTGGCCGACGAGCACGATGTTCAGGTGATGATCCATACCGACACGCTGAACGAGTCCGGCTTCGTGGAAACCACGATCGACGCCTTCAAGGGGCGCACGATCCACGCCTACCATACCGAAGGCGCCGGTGGCGGCCATGCGCCCGACATCATCAAGATCTGCGGGCTCGCCAACGTGATCCCGTCTTCGACCAATCCGACCCGGCCCTACACCGTCAACACCATTGCCGAGCATCTCGACATGCTGATGGTGTGCCATCACCTGTCGCCGACGATTCCCGAAGACATTGCCTTCGCCGAAAGCCGCATCCGCAAGGAAACCATCGCTGCCGAGGACATCCTGCACGATCTCGGCGCGTTCTCGATCATCTCGTCGGACAGCCAGGCGATGGGCCGGGTCGGCGAGGTGCTGATCCGCACCTGGCAGACAGCCGACAAGATGAAGCGGCAGTTCGGCCGCCTGGAGGGCGAGACCGGCGAGAACGACAACCTGCGCGCGCGGCGCTACATCGCCAAATACACGATCAATCCGGCCATCGCACACGGCATTTCCGAGCATGTCGGCTCGGTCGCGGTCGGCAAGCTGGCCGACCTGGTGCTGTGGTCGCCGGCTTTCTTCGGGGTCAAGCCGGCGCTAATCCTCAAGGCCGGGACCATCGCCGCGGCGGTGATGGGCGACCCGAACGCCTCGATCCCGACGCCGCAGCCGGAATACATGCGCCCGATGTTCGGCAGCTACGGCCGGGCGCTGACCGAGTCGGCCGTCACCTTCGTCAGCCAGGCCGCCGTCGAAGCCGACGTGGCCGGCCGCTACGGACTCGCCAAGCAGGTCCTGCCGGTCGAGAACACGCGTGGAGGGATCGGAAAGAAATCGATGATTTTGAATGACTTGACGCCGAATATTGATGTTGATCCTGAGACGTACGAAGTCCGTGCCGACGGTGCCCTGCTGACCTGCGAACCGGCCGAGGTGCTGGCCATGGCGCAGCGCTACTTCCTGTACTGAGGTCATGACGTTGCAGGTGTTGCTTCTATCTCATCGGTCATTCCTGCGAAGGCAGGAATCCAAGCAGCATTGGTCAGGTGCAAGGACTTCGCCTTGTCGTCCCTGGATGCCAGCCTTCGCTGGCATGACGGTGTAGAAATGGACCACGCGATCGCGCATGTCGCCGCCGGGGACTGGCCGGCCGACGACGCAAGCGACTCCGTCACGCTCGATTTCGACACCCGTCATCGCCGGCGCCTGCGGCTGACCACCGATGGCGGCAAGGACGTCCTGCTCGACCTGAAGGAAGCCCAGGCGATGGCCGACGGCGACGGCTTGCGGCTGGCGGACGGCGGCTGGATCGCGGTACGGGCGGCGGCCGAAGACCTGCTGGAGGTCCGCTGCGCCGAGCCGCACCTGCAACTGCGCGTCGCCTGGCATCTTGGGAACCGGCACCTGGCGGCGGAAATCCAACCCGACCGCATCCTGATCCGGCCCGACCATGTGATCGAGGGGATGCTGCAAGGGCTGGGTGCGGACGTGCGCCATGTCCGTGCCGCGTTCCAGCCGGAAGGCGGCGCCTATGGCGACCACGGGCATTCTTATGGGCAGGGCCACGGCCATGAGCACCACTGAGTTGCTGAAACTGCAGACCTGGCTGTCGCCGGCCTTCCCGGTCGGCAGCTTCAGCTACAGCCACGGCCTGGAATATGCGGTCGAGCAGGGGCTGGTGACCGACTGGGAGAACCTGGCCAGCTGGCTGGCGGCCGATCTGCGCCATGGCAGCGGCTGGTGCGACGCGGTGGTTTTCGCGCAGGCCTGGCGCGATCCGTCCGAAGAATTACTCATTCTGGCCAAGGCGCTGCCGGCGACGGCGGAACTGGCGCTGGAGACCGAGGCACAAGGAGCCGCCTTCCTGACGGCGGCGCGGGCCGCGTGGCCGGTCCACCTGCCGTTCGCGACCGCGCCCTATCCGTTCGCGGTGGCCGTTGTCTGCGCGCACCACGAGATGACCCTGGCGACCTGCCTGCCGGCCTACCTGCTGGCCTGGGCGGCGAATTTGGTCAGTGCCGGGGTCCGGCTGGTGCCGCTGGGCCAGTCCGACGGGCTGCGTGCGGTCGCGGCGCTGGAGCCGGTCGCGGCCGAGGTCGCGGCACTGGCGGTCGAGGCGCCGCTCGCCGACCTGGGCAGCGCGGCGGTGATGGTCGACTGGGCCTCGGCCAACCACGAAACCCAATATACCCGGCTGTTCCGGTCCTAGGAGGCAAGAAGCATGGCGAATTCCAACACCGGGCCGCTCAGGGTCGGTATCGGCGGGCCGGTCGGGTCTGGCAAGACGGCGCTGACCGAATGTCTGTGCAAGGCGATGCGCGACGACTTTGAGCTGATCGCGATCACCAACGACATTTACACCAAGGAAGACCAGATGATCCTGACCCGGTCCGGCGCGCTGCCGGCGGAGCGGATCATGGGTGTGGAGACCGGCGGCTGTCCGCACACGGCGATCCGCGAGGACGCCTCGATCAATCTGGCGGCACTTGCCGACATGCGCCGGACATTTCCGGCCGCGGAAATCTGCTTCATCGAGAGCGGCGGCGACAACCTGGCGGCGACCTTCTCGCCGGAGCTGGCCGATATCACCATCTACGTCATCGACGTCGCCGCCGGCGAGAAGATCCCGCGCAAGGGCGGGCCGGGAATCACCCGGTCGGACCTGCTGGTGATCAACAAGATTGACCTGGCGCCGCTGGTCGGTGCCGACCTGGCGGTGATGCGCTCGGATACCGAGCGGATGCGCGGCGAGCGGCCGTTCGTGTTCACCAACCTGAAAACCGGCGAGGGCCTGCCGGTCGTGGTCGACACCATCGTTCGACTCGGCGGACTGGCGCCGGTGCGCACGGCGATGCATGCTTAAGCAAAAGCAGTAAGGGGATGAGCATGAAAACGCAGATCGGACTGGGCGTGCTGGCGGCATTCGTGCCGGTAACCGCGGTGGCGCATGTCGGCAATCACGACCATGGCGCCAGCGCCGGCATCTGGCATTTCGTCACCGAGCCGGCGCATGTGTTGCCGGTCATCGTGCTGGCTGCGGTGGTGGTTGGCGGCCTGGTCGCGCGAACGCGGTATCGCGAGAAGGCGCGCAGGCGGATCGACGAGTCTTGAGAATCACTTAGCCGGCGAAGCTTGGCGATCGGGTCAGGTCCCGCGAAAGCGCCGCGCGGCTTGGATTGTTGTTTCGTTTGAATCGCTTGGCGGGCGTTCTTCTTAATCCGATTCAGTGCGCGTGGTGGCAATTGCCGGTCGACCACCGCAGGTGCACGAAGGCGATCTCAGGATCGGCCAATATCGCCTTGGCGGTGCTGGCGATCCGCGCGACCGTAACCACCCTGCCGGTGTCGTAGACAATGCGCTGGTCGGCGGATTATCCGCGCACGATCATCGACTCGCGATCCAGGAACAGCTTGGGCGTTTCGCGTGATGGCGGTTCGTCGGGTGGACCGGACCAATCGGGCTATCCGGTTCTTGCCGTGCCAGGCGGCATGGGGCAGAACGACGGCGGGCGCGGACCAGCGCTCGCGCCGAGGAGGACGATCACGTGAACACCGCGCGCCAGGGCCGGCCGTTTTTCTTCAATCCGGGGCCGACGAACATCCCCGAACGCGTCTTGAAGGCGATGGCCTCGCCGTCGATGGACTTCTTCGCGCCGGAGTTCATGGACATCCACCGCTACTGCCACGCCGGCCTGATGCGGGTGCTGAAGACCGAGCAGCGGCTGTTCATCTATCCCTCGACCGGCCACGGCGCCTGGGAAGCCAGCATCGTCAACGTGTTCTCGCCGGGCGACCTGGTGCTGGTGATGGAATCCGGCTTCTTCTCCGAGCGCTGGGCAACGATGGCGGAGCACCTGGGCGTGCGCGCCGAAACCCTGCCGGCCGACTGGGACCAGGGCGTCACGGCGGAGGCGCTGCAGGCGCGGCTGGAGGCCGACACCGGGCACGAGATCAAGGGCGTTCTGGCGGTGCACAACGAGACCGCGACCGGCATGACCCACCCAGTGGCGGGTTACCGCAAGGCGATGGACGCGGCGAAGCACCCGGCGCTGCTGATGTCGGACACCATCTCGTCGCTCGGGAGCATCGATTTCCGGATGGACGAGTGGGGCGTCGACGTCGCCGTCGGCGGCTCCCAGAAGGGCTTGATGCTGCCAACCGGGCTCGGCTTTACTGGCGTGTCGGAGAAGGCGCTGGCGGCCTCGAAGCAGGCGACGCTGCCGCGCAAGTATCTCGACTGGCGCACGTTGGAGGGCCGCGAGCCGCAGGATTTCCCCGGCACCGTGCCGGTGCACATGTTCTTCGGCCTGAACGAATCCCTGCACATGCTGGAGGAGGAGGGCCTGGAGCAGGTCTTCGCCCGCCACACCCGGTTCGGCGAGGCGACCCGACGCGCGGTGAAGGCCTGGGGCGGCGCCGGCGAGGGGCCGCGGCTGTTCTGTCAGGTGCCGGACCGGCTGTCGAACTCGGTCACCGCCGTGCTCATGCCCGAAGGCCACGACGCGGAGGCGCTGCGCAAGGCGGCGACACGCTACAACCTGTCGCTGGGCGGCGGCCTGACCCGGCTGGCCGGCAAGGTGTTCCGCATCGGCCACCTGGGCGACCTGAACGAGCCGATGCTGCTGGGCGCGCTGTCGACCATCGAGCTGGCGATGAGGACAGCGGGCATCCCGCACGCCTCGGGCGGCGCGGAGGCCGCCATCGCCTACCTGGCGGACATGTAGGCGACTTGGCGATTCCGGTCCGGACCGAAACAGTCCAACACAGTTCGTCATCCCGGCTCTCCGCTGCGCTGCGGCCGGGATGACGCGTATTCTTATTCAGGCATGAAACGCCTACAGCTTCGGTCGGGCCTTGTGCCAGTCGGTGGCGCGCTGGAAGGCGGCGCCGGCGCGCAGCACGGTGTCTTCCTCGAAGTGCCGGCCGACCAGCTGGAAGCCGATCGGGACGCCGGTCTCGGTCATGCCGCCGGGCATGGTCAGCGCCGGATTGCCTGAATAGTCGATCGGCGCGGTGAAGCGTAGCAGCGTATTGATCGCGTCGGGATCCTCGCCCAGCGTCGCCATCATCTCCAGCGTCGGCGCGGCATAGGGCATCGCCGGCATCAGGATCAGGTCGCAATCCTCGAACACCGCCTGCACCCGGCCGGAAAATTCGGCCCGGTTCAGCAGGATGCCCTGGTAGTCGAGGCCGGATACCTCGCGGCCGGCATCGATCAGGCCGGCCAGTGCCGGGCCGTAGTCGCCCTTGCGCTTGGGATAGGTGTCTTTGTGCGCAAAGGCCGTCTCGACGGCGCAATGCGGCAGCCATTCGCGCACGACGCGGTCGACGTCGGGGAAACGGACATCGACCAGCTCGGCGCCGATCTCGCTCAGCATGTGCGCCGCCCGCTTGGTCATCGCCACGGTGGCGGTGTCGACGCCCTTGGCGTTGTAGCGGTCGTCGATGCCGATCTTCAGCCCGCGGATGCCGCGTTCCAGGCCGGCCAGGTAGTTCGGCACCGGCACCTGCGCCGCCGTCGGGTCATTCTTGTCGGCGCCGGCGATGGCGCCCAGCAGGGCGGCGCAGTCGGCCGCCGAGCGCGCCATCGGCCCGACATGGTCCAGGCTCGGCGCCAGGTCGAACACGCCGAAGCGCGACACCCGGCCCCAGGTCGGCTTCAGGCCGGTGACGCCGTTGGCGGCCGACGGGAAGCGGATCGAGCCGCCGGTGTCGGAGCCGATCGAGCCGAAGCACAGGCCGGCCGCCGTGGCGACGCCGGAGCCGCTGGACGAGGCGCCGCACCAGTAGTCGGCGCCCCACGGGTTCTTCGGTACCTTCACGTCGGGGTGGTGCTCGGCGAAGGCGCCCTCGGTCATCTGCAACTTGCCGAGCAGCACCGCGCCGGCGGCGGCGAAGCGGGCCACCACGGTGCTGTCCAGCTTCGGTTTGAACTTGCCGTGCACCTTGGTGCCGGCTGCGGTGACGATGCCCTTGGTACAGCACAGGTCCTTGACCGCGATCGGCACGCCATGCAGCGGCCCCTTGACCCGGCCCTTGGCAAGCTCGGCCTCGGCCTTCTTGGCCTGCTTCAACGCCAGGTCGGCGGTGACCAGGGCGTAGCTGGAGAGCTTCTTGTCGGTCTTCTCGATGCGCCGCAGCACCGCCTTGGTCAGCTCGACCGGCGATACCTCTTTCTTGGCGAGACGCCGGGCGACGTCAGTCAGCTCCAGTTGTGTCAGATCGGTCTTGGCCATGGCGGGCTCCTTCAGGCGGCGGCGTCGATGGCGGCGAGCGCGCCCTGCATGGCGGCGCGTTCGTCGCCCCAGGGGTCGTGTTCCAGCCGAGCTTCGTTGTTCAGGCACATGGTGGCGCGGTCCGGCGCGGCGAAGCCGGGCCAATCGCCGGTCGCGGGGGTCGCGGGGCTGCCGGTGCGGGCAAAGGCGATCCAGGCGTCCTGGATCAGCGTCGAGACGGCCGCCGCCTCGGCGCCGGTGCCGGCCAGGCGGGCCAGGGTCGGCGAGGCATCGTTGCGCCCGAACAGCAGCGGCAGTTCGATGGTGTGGCAGGCGCCGAGCGGCCGATCGAAGCCGGCTGGCGTGAACGTGCTTTCCCAGGTCACCGCGCAAGCATAGCCGGTTCCGCCGCGCGCCGAGTGCCGGGCCAGAAAATCGAGCGCCGGGACGCGGATCAGGGCGTCGGTCTGGATCGCGATCCACAATGACAGCGCGTCGTCGCTCTGACCGCGTGATCGGCGCGCCTCGCGATAGGTGGCGAGCAGTGATGGCGGATATCCACTCCTGCCCAGCGCGTCGAACAGCGCGTCGTCGTTCGTTGGCCGGTTCGCCATGTCGCAGGCCATGAAGGCATATTCGTCGCGGCAGTAGCTGACCATGATGTCGAGGCCGGCGAGCTGGCTGCTGTCGGCGATGGCGTTGGGCCAGTCCGGCAGCAACTTGCCGTCGACCATCGGACGCGGCGCCGGCCGTCCGGCCCCGACCGTGCCCGCCCAGGCCGGCTGCGCCGCCAACACGGCTTCGAGCGGCAGCGCGCGCAGCGCCTCGGCATCGGCGGCGCTGCCGGTCTCGCTCAGGAAGGTCGCGGCGGCGGCCTCGTGCTGGGCCCGGCCGACGGCGTTCGGCGAGGCGCTCTGGATCACGGCGCGGCGAATCAGTGGCCGGGCGGCCGGCGACAGGCAGAGCTGCGCCACCGCGACACCGCCGGCCGACTCGCCGAACAGCGTCAGATTGCCGGCGTCGCCGCCGAAGGCGGAAATATTGTCGTGCACCCAGCGCAGGCCCGCGAGCAGGTCCTGCATGCACCAGTTGCCGTCGAATTCGGCATCGGGCCGGCCCAGCGCCGGGTGCCACAACAGGCCGAGCACGCCGAGCCGGTATTGCAGGGTCACCACGACCACCTGGCCGCGTCGCGCCAACGTCGCGCCGTCGTAGCAGGGATGTCCGCCACCGCCGGTCTGGAAGCCGCCGCCGTGGATGAACACCATCACCGGCAGGCCCTCGGCGTCGGCCGGGTGCCAGATGTTCAGGCTCAGGCAATCCTCGGCTTGCGGTTGCGCGGAGCGGCCGAAACGCTCGTCCCGGTCATCGATCTGCGGCGATTGCGGGCCCGGATCAGTGGCCTCTCGGGTGCCGGACCAGGTCGGCGCGGGGCCGGGCGGCGCGAAGCGGGGCGCGGTGGCATAGGGAACGCCGCGAAACGCCTGGATGCCGTCGTCGAGCGCGCCGGCGAGCTTGCCCTGAGCGATCCGGATTGTCGGTGCCAAACCGTCCTCCCTGTCTGTTGCGACATGGTTGCACTAAGCTAGACGCTTGCCAAATTGGAGGACGGTCCATGGCACAAGCGACGGCGAAGCCGCTGGCCGGAAAAGTCGCGATCGTCACCGGCGCGGGCAAGAATATCGGCCGCGCGACGGCGTTGGCGCTGGCCGATGATGGCGCCGCCGTGGTGGTCAACGGACGCCGCGACGAGGCGGCGATTCAGGCGGTCGCCGACGAGATCAGCGGCGCCGGCGGAAGGGCACTGGCGTACCGGGCCGACGTGTCCGACGCGCCGGCGGTGGCGGCGATGGTGAGCGCCGCGGTGCAGGCCTTCGGCGGCGTCGATATCGCCATTTCCAACGCCGGCCTGCGGCGCCAGACGCCGTTCCTGGAGATGGACTTCGCGGAGTGGCGCGAGATCATGTCGGTGGCGCTGGACGGCGCCTTCATCCTGGCCAAGGCCACCGTGCCGCAGATGATCGCGCGCGGCGGCGGTGCCTTCATCGGTCTGTCCGGCATGTCGAACCACATCGGTACCACCGAGCGGGTTCACGTGAACGCCTCCAAGGCCGGGCTGGAGGGCTTCATTCGCGGCCTGTCGATGGAGCTGGCGCCGCACAAGATCACCGTCAACGCGATCGTGCCCGGCGCCATCGCCACTGTGCGCGGGGCGTCGGCCGGCGCGCTGCCGAACAACCTCGGCGCCTCGGGCGTGCCGATCGGCCGGCTCGGCGAGGTCGAGGAGATCGCGGCGATGATCCGGCTGCTGGTCGGGCCGCAGGGCGGCTACATCACCGGCCAGGCGATCCACATCAACGGCGGCCGCTTCCTCGCCAAGTAGCCAGCCACCATCTGCCGCACCGCGCTCACGCCGGGAACGAGTTCCGTCCACGGACGTTCACAATCCGAAGTCGGGCCGTCGAGTGGCCAGACAGTCGGAGGGCACTCAGATGCACGGCATCATCTATCTCGTCGGCCTCGTGGTCGTCATTCTCGCGATTCTTTCGTTCTTCGGTCTCGGCTAACGGTCGGGAGCAAGAATATGGCAGTCACAAGCGCAGGCACTGTTGCGGCAGCGCCAATCGTGGAAAATTCATCAACCTCCTACATCGACTGGCCGGCGATCATCGCGGGCGCCATCCTGGCGTCGGCGATCGCGTTCGTGCTGGGCAGCTTCGGCACCGCCGTCGGGCTCAGCCTGGTCTCGCCGCTGCAAGGCGAAGGCGTGCCGCCGACCCTGGCGCTGATCGCCGTGGCGATCTGGATGATCTGGGTGGCGACCTCCAGCTTCATGTGCGGCGCCTACCTGGCGGGCCGGATGCGCCGGCGGGTGCCGGATGCGACCGAGCATGAAGTCGACGTCCGCGACGGTACCCATGGCCTGCTGGTCTGGGCGTTGGGCGCGATTATGGGCGCCCTGCTGCTGAGTGGTACCGCCACGACGACGGCGAACGTTGGCGCCAAGGTCGTCGGCAGCGCGGCCGGTGCGGCCGTTGCGGCCGGCGGTGCCGCCGCTGCGGCCAGCGCCGACGACCTCAGTTCCAGCTACACGCTGGACCGGCTGTTCCGGACACCGGCCGATGCCGTCGATGTGCCGCCGGCCGAAGACCTCGACCGGTCGGCCGCCGAGGCGGTGCGGATCCTGGTGCAGAATATCGACGAGGAGCAGCTTCCGGCCGAGGATAGGCAGTATCTCGCCAGCATGATCGCCCGAAACACCGGGCTCGGCGAAGAGGAAGCCATGGCTCGCGTCGATGCGGCCTTCGCCGAAGTGCGCGAGGCGCGGGAGTCGACGCTCGAAGCGGCGGAGGCGGCGCGCAAGGTCTCCGTCATCGCCGCCTTCGTGGTCGCCGCGTCGCTGCTGATCGGTGCCGCCGGCGCCTACTGGGCAGGCGGGCTGGGCGGTCGCCATCGCGACAAGCAGACCGTGTTCGCCCTGTTCACGATTCGATAGACGGAGGGCAGCAACATGCCACTACTCATCCTCTGGCTTCTGGGTGCGCCGCTGACGGTGATTATCTTGCTGGCCATTCTTCTCTAGGCAGCCCTGGAGCAAGCAACACCGACTGAACGCGGCCGCCGGTTTCGGCGGCCGCGTTTCGTTGCGGCGGCCTTCCGATACGCCCACACTTCCCCCGATGCCGGCCGATCGAGCCGGCCAGCCTGGGGGAAACGTGATGAACCAAGACATCGTAGCGCTCACCATCGAATTGCGGCTGCTGGTCTACGCCGCCTTCATCTGCCTGTTGCTTTGGCTGCCCTACATCCTCGCCGGCATCATGTCGCACGGCCTGATGCCGATGCTGGGTTACGGCGCCAGCCGCGAAGAAGGCGTGCCGGCCTGGGCCAAGCGCGCCTATCGGGCCCACCTGAACCTGGTGGAGAACCTGGCGCCGTTCGCCGTGCTGGTGCTGGTGGCACATGTCAGCAACGTGCACAGCGACCTCACGGTGTGGGGCGCGCAGGTGTTCTTCTGGGCCCGCGTGGTGCAGATACTGGTGACTTGGGGCGGTGTGCCGATCGTGCGCACGCTGGCCTTCGCCGTCGGCTGGGTCGGCAACCTGATGATCTTCGCCGCGCTGATGGGGGCGTAGCCGCCTACTCGAGCACCAGCTCGGCGTAGGTCGCCACGTCGGCCTCGGTCTTCGGCCAGACCAGGAGGCCGGTGACGGCGCTGTCGTGCCAGGCGGCGAGGCGTTGCTTGATCCGGTCCTTGGGGCCGACCAGGGCGATCTCGTCGACCAGTTCGTCGGGCACGGCGGCGACCGCCTCGGCCTTGTTGCCGGCCAGGTACAGGTCCTGGATCCGCTTCGCCGCGTCGGCATAGCCCATGCGCGCGACCAGCTCGTTGTGGAAGTTACGGTCGCGCGCGCCCATGCCGCCGACATAGAGCGCCAGGTCCTGCTTCACCGACAGGCGGCCGGCCTCCAGGTCGTCGGTGATGTGCAGCTTCATCGGGTACAGGATCTCGAAGCCGTCAGGCTTTTTGGCCAGCGACTCCGCGTAGACGTGCTCGCGCTCCGGCGCGTAGTAGAGCGGGTACCAGCCGTCGCACAGCTCCGCCGCCATGGCCACGTTCTTCGGCCCTTCGGCGCCGAGGAAGATCGGAATGTCGCTGCGCAGCGGATGGGTGATTGGCTTCAGCGGCTTGCCTAGCCCCCACGAGCCGTCCGCATCGGGCGGGTAGGGGATCGGGTAGTGCGGGCCGGGGTTCGACACCGGCTGCTCGCGGGCCAGCACCTGGCGCACGATGGAGATGTACTCGCGCGTCCGGGCGAGGGGTTTCGCGAACGGCTGGCCGTACCAGCCCTCCACCACCTGCGGCCCCGATACGCCCAGGCCCAGGATCAGCCGGCCGCCGGTGAGGTGATCCAGCGTCAGGGCGTGCATCGCGGTCGCCGTCGGGGTGCGCGCCGAGATCTGCACGATCGCGGTGCCGAGCTTGATGGTCTTGGTGTGCGCGCCGACCCAGGCCAGCGGGGTCAGCGCGTCCGACCCGTAGGCCTCGGCCGTGAAGAAGCCCCAGTAGCCCAGCGCCTCGGCCCGTTGCGCGATCTTTACCAAGTTCTCGGGCGGCTTGGCGCCCCAGTAGCCGGTCATCAGGCCGAGTTTCATGCGACGTACTCGATCATGTTGGATTTCGACGTACTCATTGATGGGTTGCCCTCATGCCCACGTCCGTCCGCCCGTGATCTCAAAGCGCCTCCAATCAGGCACAGAGCCTCGCTCAATGTACTTCCGCAAGATAGCAGCACATATTCGCGCACCCTCCTCGATCAACTCTTTGGCGCTAAGGGACTCGATTGGCTCTACTCCTCTGAGCTTATAAGAGGTCTTCGGCTTGTTTCCATGAAGGTATCGGCTCCGCTGTCCATACAAACTCTCCACTATGGATCTTGTTCTAATGCGGACATCGACACTGCCTCCAATGATTAGGGAGGATCTCAACCCGAGCTTGTATCCTAATTCTCCCCCTGACTCACCGACGGTCAGTTCAAGTGCGGTAGCTAGATCAACTGCCGCATCCTCGGGTGATAGTCTTCGTAGAGCTTGGTCCAGCAACGAAATTCCTTTGTCTATTTCTTTCCGTTTTCCCCTATCCAGGTTGGCATAATTCTTCACAATGTGCCGAGACAATTTGGAGTCTACGGGATCCCTTGCCCTAATCATGAGGGGCTGTATTTCCTGATGGCGACCAGAACCGCCGACAGGCGATAGCCTGCAAAGAACAGGATCTTCAAATTGATGCCAGGAGAAACCCGGGATCACGGCAGAGGGGCCAGCCAAGCAGAGGCAACGGGCCACCTCGTGTAACCGAGATTCTAATTGACCTCTGCTCTGTGCCTTCGCGTTGCGCAGACCTTCTTCGCTGGTGTGAACCCGAAGGGGATGTTTTGCGGTGTACCGAACTGTCAATGCCATGGGGGCATGGAGGGCGAAGAATGTCTGCTGGGTTTGATTGAACGTCGGAAAGAGAAGCTGACGTTGAAGGCGGGTTTCTGGGAGACTCTTCAGCGGTACTAACTCAACGTCATTGCTAAACTTGATCTTCTTCTCGGTTCGTACGCCATGAATTGGCAATACGGCAATCGCGGGGATGTTCTGGCCTTTTGCGAACTCTAGTACTGCGGCCGCAGATTTCTTTGGGTTCCCAGTTTCAATCACCAGAGCTGCCGTCATACGGGCAAGTTGTTCCGCGTTGGTTCGGGTCCATCCACCTGCAAATTCTATCGAATGGATATGCTTGGGATCAAACTCCGGTAAGGATTCAAGATATGTTTGTATTGGCCGCACAATTTCATTTGGTGCACTACCGACGTAAATGCGGTGATCTTGAATGTCGCGAAGTAGCTTGTGGTGCGTAAGTTCTTGCTCATGATCTCGAGCCAAACATGACAGAAGGTTTTCGAGTTGATTTTTGTCGATTGGCATACTAGGGGATTTCTCTCTAGGCGTACTCGATCAGCAGTTCCTTGGCCTCGACCTGGGTGCCGGCCGGGGTGCAGACCTCGCCGACCTTGCCGTCGCGGTCGGCGTGGATCGCGGTTTCCATCTTCATCGCCTCGATGGTGAGCAGCAGGTCGCCGGCGCGCACGTCCTGGCCGGCGGCGACCGCGACCGAGGCGACCATGCCCGGGATCGGCGCCGGCACGTGGTTCGGGTTGCCCGGATCGGCGCGGCGGTGGCGGGTGCTGTCGACGGCGGCGGACCGGTCCAGGATGCGGATCGAGCGCGGCTGGCCGTTCAACTCGAAGAACACCCGCTTCATGCCCTCCTCGTCGGTCTCGCCGATGGCGTTGCAGCGCACCAGCAGGGTCTTGCCCGGCTCGATGTCGATGGCGGCCTCGTCACCCTGCTCCATGCCGTAGAAGAAGATCGGTGTCGGCAGCACTTCGACCGGCCCGTTCTGGCGCCTGAACGTGGCGAAGTCGGTGAACACCTTCGGGTACATCATGTAGGAGGCGAACTCGCGCTCGCTGATCTTGCGCTCCGCCGCCTTCTCCGCCGCCTCGCGTTCGGCCGCCATGTCGGCCGGCGGCAGCAGCGCGCCGGGCCGCTCGGTGATCGGGACCACGTCCTTCAGCACCTTGGCCTGCAGCGCCTTGGGAAAGCCGCCCGGCGGCTGGCCCAGATCGCCGCGGAAGAACGAGATCACCGATTCCGGGAAGCTGACGTCCTTGGCCGGGTCCTCCACGTCCTCGCGGGTCAGGTTGGCGGAGACCATCGACAGCGCCATGTCGCCGACCACCTTGGAGGACGGCGTCACCTTCACGATGTCGCCGAACATCTGGTTGACGTCGGCATAGGCGCGCGCCACCTCGTGCCAGCGCTCCTCCAGGCCGAGCGAGCGGGCCTGTTCCTTCAGGTTGGTGAACTGCCCGCCCGGCATCTCGTGCAGGTAGACCTCCGAGGCGCCGAAGCGCAGGTCGCTCTCGAACGCGGTGTACTGCTTCCTGACCAGTTCCCAGTAGTCGGAGAAGCGGCGAATGGTCGCCGGGTCGATGCCGGGGTCGCGCTCGGTGCCCTTCAGGGCGGCGACCAGGGAGCCCAGGTTCGGCTGCGAGGTGAGGCCGGAGAAGCTGTCCATCGCCGCGTCGAACGCGTCGACGCCGGACTCCACCGCCGCCAGCACCGTCGCGGCGGCAATGCCCGACGTGTCGTGGGTGTGGAAGTGGACCGGCAGGCCGGTGGCCTTCTTGAGCTCGGGAATCAGCACCCGCGCGGCGGCCGGTTTCAGCAGGCCGGCCATGTCCTTCAGGCCGATGATGTGGCAGCCGGCGGCCTTCAGCTCCTCGGCCATGCGCAGGTAGTAGGCGAGGTCGTATTTCGGCCGCGCCGGGTCGAGCATGTCGCCGGTGTAGCAGATCGCGCCTTCCAGCAGCTTGCCGCTGGCCAGCACCGCCTCCATGCCAACCTTCATGTTCTCGACCCAGTTCAGCGAGTCGAAAACCCGGAACAGGTCGATGCCGTGCTCGGCCGCCTGGGCGACGAAATGGCGCACGACGTTGTCGGGATAGCTGGTGTAGCCGACGCCGTTGGCGCCGCGCAGCAGCATCTGGAACAGTATGTTCGGCGCCTTGGCGCGCAGGCTCTCCAGCCGCGTCCACGGGCACTCGTTGAGGAAGCGCATGGCGACGTCGAACGTCGCGCCGCCCCAGCATTCCATCGAGAACAGGCCGGACAGGTGATGCGCGTAGGCGTCGGCGACCTGCACCATGTCGTAGCTGCGCATCCGCGTGGCGAGCAGCGACTGGTGCGCGTCGCGCATCGTGGTGTCGGTCACCAGTACCTGCTTCTGCGCCAGCATCCAGTCGGCGAAGCCCTTCGCGCCGAGCTCGGTCAGGCGGTCGCGGGTGCCCTTGGGCGGCGCGCCGGTCGGGTTCGAGGGCGGCCGCGGCGTCGGGTGCGCCTTCGGTTCGGGCCGGCCGGCGACTTCCGGGTTGCCGTTGCACGACACGTCGGCGATGAAGGTCAGCAGCCGGGTGGCGCGGTCGCGCCGGCGTGGGAAGTGGAACAGCTCCGGCGTCTCGTCGATGAAGCGCGTGGTGTAGTCGGCGGTGACGAACTTCGGGTGGTTGATCAGGTTTTCCAGGAAGATCAGGTTGGTCGCCACGCCGCGGATGCGGAACTCACGCAGCGCGCGGTCCATGCGCCGGATGCCTTCTTCCGGCGTTGCGGCCCAGGCGGTCAGCTTCTCCAGCAGCGAGTCGTAGTAGCGCGTGATCACCGCGCCGGAATAGGCGGTGCCGCCGTCGAGCCGGATGCCGAAGCCGGTGGCACCGCGATAGGCGGTGATGCGGCCATAGTCAGGCGTGAAGTTGTGCTCCGGGTCTTCCGTGGTGATGCGGCATTGCAGGGCATGGCCGTTGAGCTTGATCTCGGCCTGCTCGGGCACGCCGGTCTCGTCCATGTTGCCGATATGGCCGCCCTCGGCGACGCGGATCTGCGCCTTCACGATGTCGATACCGGTGACCTCCTCGGAGACCGTGTGCTCGACCTGGATGCGCGGGTTGACCTCGATGAAATAGAACTTGCCGGTGTCGGCATCCATCAGGAATTCCGCCGTGCCGGCATTCACGTAGCCGGCGTGACGCGCCAGCTTCAGCGCCGAGTCGCAGAGTTCCTTGCGTCGTGCGTCGTCGAGATAGGGCGCCGGCGCGCGCTCGACCACCTTCTGGTTGCGGCGCTGGACGGTGCAGTCGCGCTCGAACAGGTGGACGATGTTGCCGTGGCTGTCGCCCAGCATCTGCACCTCGACGTGCAGCGCCCGCTCGACCAGCTTCTCCAGGTAGACTTCGCCGTTGCCGAAGGCGGCCTCGGCCTCGCGCCGGCCGGCCAGGACCTCGCGGTCGAGGTCTTCCTCGGTCATGATCCGGCGCATGCCGCGGCCGCCGCCGCCCCACGACGCCTTCAGCATCACCGGCAGGCCGACCTCGTGCGCCATGCGGCGAACCTCGGCCATGTCCTCGGGTAGCGGGTTGGTGGCGGGGACCACCGGGGTACCGGCGGCGATCGCCAGCTCGCGGGCGGAGACCTTGTTGCCGAGCTGGCGCATCACCTCCGGCGGGGGGCCGATGAAGGTGATGTTGTGCTTGGCGCAGGCCTCGGCGAAGTCCGGGTTCTCGGACAGGAAACCGTAGCCGGGGTGGACCGCGTCGCAGCGGGCCTCGGTGGCGACCCGCAGCATCTCGTCGATATCCAGGTAGGCGCGCACCGGTCCCAGGCCCTCGCCGATGCGGTAGCTCTCGTCCGACTTGAAGCGGTGCAGGGAGAGTTTGTCCTCTTCGGCGTAGACGCCGACGGTGCGGATGCCGAGCTCGTTGGCGGCGCGGAACACGCGGATGGCGATTTCGCCGCGATTGGCGACCAGAAGCTTGCGGAACTTGCGCATTATTTCACTCCCCCAGCGGCCGACGTCGGCCATTTCCAAGCCTAGCGCGAAACCACGCGTCATGGGCTAGAGCAAAGGTGGCACGGGATTCGCACTGCGGTGGTACAGTGCGGCACCGCATCATCACATTTCATGAGTACCGGAATGCCGCTGCATGTCGCGCTGAACCATTTGACGCACTATCGCTACGACAGGCCTTTGCGCATGGGGCCACAGGTGATCAGGCTTCGACCGGCGCCGCACAGTCGCACGCCGGTGCTGAGCTACGCGCTGAAGATCGAGCCGGAAGGCTATTTCCTGAACTGGCAGCAGGACCCGCACGGCAACTACCTGGCACGCGTGGTGTTTCCCGACCCGGTGCCGGAATTCTCCATCACCGTCGACCTGGTCGCCGACATGGTGGTCTTCAACCCGTTCGACTTCTTCCTGGAGCCGCAGGCCGAGCAATACCCGTTCAAATACGCGGCCGAGAGCCGCAAGGACCTGGAGCCGTACCTGGAGACCGAGCCGGTCGGGCCGCTGTTGCAGAAGTGGCTCGACGAGTTCCCGCGCGAGCCGATGCAGACGGTCGACTTCCTGGTCGCGTTGAACCAGCGGCTGCAGCAGCAGATCGCCTACGTCGTGCGCATGGAACCCGGCGTGCAAAAGCCGGACGAGACGCTGTCGCTGGGTAACGGCTCGTGCCGCGATACCGGCTGGCTGCTGGTGCAGATCCTGCGCCACTTCGGCATCGCCAGCCGCTTCGCCTCGGGTTACCTGATCCAGCTGGTGCCGGACGTGAAGTCCCTGGACGGGCCGGTCGGCACCTCGGTCGACTTCACCGACCTGCACGCCTGGGCGGAAGCCTACCTGCCGGGCGCCGGCTGGGTCGGGCTCGATCCGACCTCGGGCCTGTTCGCCGGCGAGGGGCATATCCCGCTGGCCTGTACGCCGCATCCGACCTCAGCCGCGCCGGTGAGCGGCGCGCTGGAGCCGGGCGAGGTGTCGTTCGAGCACCAGATGTCGGTGCGCCGGGTGCTGGAAAGCCCGCGCGTCACCAAGCCCTACACCGAAGACCAGTGGGCGGCGATCGACGCCTTCGGCGACAGGGTCTACGCCGAACTCGATGCCGGCGACGTCCGGCTCACCGTCGGTGGCGAGCCGACCTTCGTTTCCGTCGACGAACCGGACGGCGACGAATGGAACACCGCCGCCGTCGGGCCGACCAAGCGCAAGCTGGCCGACAAGCTGATCCACCGGCTGCGCCGGCGCTGGGCACCCGACGGCCTGCTGCACTACGGCCAGGGCAAGTGGTATCCGGGCGAGCAACTGCCGCGCTGGGCCTTCGCGCTGTACTGGCGGGTCGACGGCAAGCCGGTCTGGCTCGACCAGGAACTGATTGCCGACGAGACGCGTGACTACGAGGTCGTGGCGGACGACGCCCGCCGGTTCGCCGAAGGCATCGCGGAGCGGCTGGAACTCGGTGCGGAACGGGTGATCACGGCCTACGAGGACCCGTGGCACTATCTCGACCAGGAACGCAAGCTGCCGGAGAATCTCGACCCGGCGAAGAGCCGGCTGGACGACCCGATGGAACGCCAGCGGCTGGCCAAGATTGTCGAGAGCGGGCTCGGCAACGAGGCCGGCTTCGTGCTGCCGGTGCAACGCGTGGCGGATCGCGACGGCGCCCCGCGCTGGGCCAGCGAGCGCTGGCTGACCCGCAGCAGCCACCTGTTCGTCGTGCCCGGCGACTCGCCGATCGGCTTCCGGCTGCCCTATTCGACGCTGCCGCACCTCGATCCGATGATCTATCCCTACCAGCATCCGACCGACCCGTTCGAGGCGCGCGGCGAGCTGCCCGACCCGCACGCACTGCGCGAACGGTTCAAGCGCGCCAGCGGCACCGCGGCCGGCGAACCGACGTCGACCGTGGCGCCGAAGGCGAGCGGCGTTAAGCCGGTCCGTTCGGCGCTGGTGGTGGAGCCGCGTCACGGCAGGATCTGCGTGTTCATGCCGCCGGTCGAGGCGGCGGAGGACTATCTCGAACTGGTCGCGGCGATCGAGGAAACCGCCGCCGAGCTGAAGCTGCCGATCCACCTGGAAGGCTATACGCCGCCGGAGGACCCGCGGCTCAACGTGCTGCGGGTGACGCCCGATCCCGGCGTGATCGAGGTCAACATCCATCCGGCGTCGGGCTGGCGCGAGATGGTGGAGACCACCGAGACGCTGTACGAGGACGCGCATCTGACGCGCCTGGGCACCGAGAAGTTCATGCTCGACGGCCGCCACACCGGCACCGGCGGCGGCAACCACGTGGTCGTAGGCGCGCGCCGGCCGGCGGACAGCCCGTTCCTGCGCCGGCCCGACCTGCTGAAGAGCCTGCTGGCCTACTGGCAGCACCATCCGGCGCTGTCCTACCTGTTCTCCGGCCTGTTCATCGGCCCGACCAGCCAGGCGCCGCGCATCGACGAGGCGCGCCACGACCAGATCCACGAGCTGGAACTGGCGTTCGCGCAGGTGCCGGGGCCGGAGGGCGAGGTCGCGCCGTGGGTGGTCGACCGGATCTTCCGCAACATCCTGATCGACGTCACCGGCAATACCCACCGCTCGGAGATCTGCATCGACAAGCTGTATTCGCCCGACGGGCCGACCGGGCGGCTCGGTCTGGTCGAGTTCCGCGCCTTCGAAATGCCGCCGCACTGGCAGATGAGCCTGGCGCAGCAGGTGCTTCTGCTGGCGCTGATCGCGCGGTTCTGGAAGCAGCCATACGAGGGCGACCTGGTGCGCTGGGGCACCTCGCTGCACGACCGTTTCATGCTGCCGCACTTCGTCGAGGCCGACCTGAAGGACGTGATCGACGACATGCGGCGGGCCGGCTACGTGCTCGATCCGGACTGGTTCGCGCCGCACCTGGAGTTCCGCTTCCCGCTCTATGGCGAGGTCGGGCACGGCGACATGACGCTGGAGCTGCGCCAGGCGCTGGAGCCGTGGCACGTGATGGGCGAGGAAGGTGCGCCCGGCGGCACGGTGCGCTTCGTCGACAGTTCGGTGGAGCGGCTGCAGGTCAAGCTCTCCGGCCGCACCGGCGAGCGCTACCTCGTCGCCTGCAACGGCTACCGCGTGCCGCTGACCGGCACCGGGGTTGCCGGCGAGGCAGTCGGTGGGGTGCGCTACCGCGCCTGGAAGCCGTACAGCGCGTTGCATCCGTCGATTCCGGTCGACGCGCCGCTGACCTTCGATATCTACGACCGCTGGTCGGGCCGCGCGGTGGCCGGTTGCAGCTATCACGTGGCGCACCCCGGTGGGCGCAACTTCGAGCAGTTTCCGGTCAACAGCTACGAGGCGGAAAGCCGCCGCCTGGCACGGTTCTTCCCGTTCGGCCACACCGCCGGCGCCTATCCGGAGCCGCCGGATCTCACCCGGCCGGAATTCCCGCTGACCCTAGACCTGCGCTGGTCGCATACCAGCTAGCACGCGCTTGTCGGCGTTTCGGCGGCGGTGAGATAATCGGACGAAGGAATCACTCAGGTTGGGCTTGATGGCCAATGCAGCGTCGGAGCTGGTCGCCAACGACATGGCGGCTCGTGACCAGTTCTTGCAGTCCTATCGCGGGGTGCCGGGCGTCTATGACGAGATGATCGGCCCGGACGGCGAACTGCGTCCGCACTGGCGCTTGTTCGTCGATTATTTCCTGGGCATGGGCGCGGGCGAACGCGCCGACGCGGCCGACGTGGCGCAACGCCTGCTGCGCGAGAACGGCGTCACCTACATGGCGACCGACGACGAGGGCGGCAGCCGGCCGTGGATGCTGGATCTGTTTCCGCTGTTGATCGATCCAAGCGACTGGCAGCAGATCGAGGCTGGCCTGATCCAGCGCGCGACGGTCCTGAACGCGGCGCTACAGGATCTGTACGGGCCGCAGCGGCTGTTGCGCGAAGGCGTGTTGCCGCCGGCGCTGGTGTTCGGCAATCCGCAATTCCTGCATCCCTCGCATGGCGTGCAGGTGAATGGCGATGTCTTCCTGCACTTCGTCGCCTTCGACCTGGCGCGGGCGCCGGACGGACGCTGGTGGGTGCTGAGCGACCGGGCACAGGCGCCGTCGGGGGCGGGCTACGCGCTGGAGAACCGCATCGTCGCCGCGCGCTGCCTGCCGGAATTCTTCGCCGAGGGGCGGGTGCGGCGGCTGGCCTCCTTCTTCCACGCCTTCTCGGAGAATTTCCTGTCGATGTCGCGGCGCGACGAGCCGCTGGCGGTGCTGCTGTCGCCTGGCCCGGCGCGCGACATCTATTTCGAGCATGCCTACCTGGCGCGTTATCTCGGCTACTCGGTGGTCGAAGGTTCCGACCTCACGGTGCGCGACGACCGCCTGTTCCTGAAGACCATCGAGGGGCTGAAGCTGGTCGACCTGGTGCTGCGCCGGATCAATGGCGACATGTGCGACCCGCTGGAGCTGCGCACCGACTCGTTCCAGGGCGTGCCCGGCCTGCTGCAGGTGGTGCGCGACGGCAACGTCACCATGGCCAACGCGATCGGCGCCGGCGTGGTCGAGAACGAGGCGCTGCTGAGCTTCCTGCCGGCGATGTCGCGCTTCTTCCTGGACCAGGACCTGAAGCTGCCCTCGATCGCCACCTGGTGGGCCGGCCAGCCGCAGGAGCGCGACCATGTGCTGGCGAACCTGCGCGATCTGGTGGTGCGCAAGGTCTCGCCGAAGACCCTGTTCACGCCCGGCCGCGACAGCTACATCGGGCCGGAACTGAGCGATGCGGAGGCGGATCAGCTTGCCAACGACCTGCGCCGGCATGGCCGCGACTATATCGGCCAGGAGCTGGTCTCGGTGTCGAACATGCCGGTGTGGTCGCCCGACGGCGGCCTGCATTCGGCGCCGATGACACTGCGCGTCTACCTGGCGGCGACGGAGAACGGCTATCGGGTGATGCCGGGCGGCCTGGCGCGGGTGGCGCAGAATGGCACCGCGCGGGCGCCATGGCTGACGCCCGGCGACATCACCAAGGACGTCTGGGTGCTGAGCGATGGGCCGGCCGACACCTTCAGCCTGCTCGCCGACCAGCATGTCCGCCTGCGCCGCAGCGGCCGCGACCTGCCGAGCCGGGCGGCCGACAACCTGTTCTGGCTCGGCCGCTACGCGGAGCGGGCCGAAGGCGCGGTGCGGATGCTGCGCAGCCTGGTGATGTACCTGTCGGGCGAAGCGACGTCGTTGCGCGACGCGCAGACGCTGGAGCGGCTGGTCTCGCTGCTGGTGGTGCAGCAGCACATGACCTCGCGGCGCGCGAAGCGGGCGCTGGAGCAGGGCATGCATGCCGTCGAGGCGGAATTGTGGGCGATCCTGTTCGACCCCGACAGCCCCGACGGCCTGGCCTCGGTGCTAGGCAATGTCAGCCGGATCGCCGATCTGGTACGCGAGCGGCTGTCGACCGACACCTGGAACATCCTGAAGAGCATGTCCGACCTGACGCGTGACTGGACGCTGCGGCCGGGGCAGGAGGTGGCCGACGCTTCGCAGCTGCTGACCCGGCTGGTGCAGCTCCTGGCGGCGCTGAACGGCATGGTGATGGAGAACATGACGCGCGGCTATAGCTGGCGCTTCCTGGACCTGGGCCGGCGCATCGAGCGGGTGCGCTACATCTCGCGCGTGGTGCGCGACACCACCTCGAAGGCGCACTCCGGTCATACCAGCACGCTCGACTTGCTGCTGGAGCTGGCCGACAGCTCGATGACCTACCGCGGCCGCTACAAGATGGGCGCGCGGCTACCGGCGGTGCTCGACCTGCTGCTGGCCGACGACAGCAATCCGCGCTCGATGATGTTCCAGCTCGAGGCGATCGACGACCACATTCAGGCGATGCCGAAACATGACGAGGATGTGGTGTTGAGCCCGGCGAAGCGTATTGTGACCGAACTGGTCGCCGAAATGCGGTTGGCCGACCTGGTGAAGCTGACCGAGGCCAGTGGCCGAAGCGGCGCGCGAATGGCGCTCGACCGGCTGCTACGACGGACCGAGACTGGCATGGACGAGCTGTCCAACATCGTGACCCAGACCTACTTCAGCCACTCGATGGCGCAGCATGTGTCGGGGCCGCAGCGGATCGTGAGTGGGGCGTGATTTACGACGTCAGTCACCGTACGACCTTCGACTACACCTATCCGGTGTCGATCTCCCACCATGTGCTGCACCTGACGCCGCGCGACAACCCGCGCCAGACCTGTCATCGCGCCACAATCATCGTCACGCCGGCGCCGACGGTGCGCGCGGAGAGCGTCGATTATTTCGGCAATCCGGTGACGCATTTCACGGTGCAGGACCCGCACGAGGAGTTGATCGTGCACGCCAGCAGCCGGGTCGAGGTGTCGCCGCGTGCGGTGTTCGACCTGGACGGCAGCGCGCCGTGGGAGTCGGTGGTGGAGAGCGCTGGCACGGTGACGTCGGAGGCGGCGCTGGACGCGGTTCAGTATGCCTTCGACTCGCCCTACATCGTCGCCACCGACGACGTCGAGGCGTTCGCGCGCGAAGTGTTCGCGCCCGGCCGCCCGGTGCTGGAGGCGACGTTGGCGCTGACCCAGCGCATCTTCGCCGAGTTCCGGTATCAGGGTGGCGTCACCGACGTGTCGACGCCGGTTTCGCAGGTGCTGGCGACGCGCAAGGGCGTGTGCCAGGACTTCGCGCACCTGCAGATCGCCTGCCTGCGTCGGCTCGGGCTGCCGGCGCGCTATGTCAGCGGCTACCTGCTGACCCATCCGCCGGAGGGCCAGGCGAAGAAGATCGGTGCCGACGCGTCGCACGCCTGGTTGGCGGTGTGGTCGCCGGACCACGGCTGGATCGACTTCGACCCGACCAACAACATGATGACCGGCGACGAGCACATCACCATCGGCTGGGGCCGCGACTATGGCGACGTCAGCCCGATCAACGGCTTCATGGTCGGCGGCGGCGAGCACGAGATCGAGGTCGCCGTCGACGTAAATCCGGTCGACGCGGCGGCGTAGCGGTTCAGAACACCGACAGGCCGGTCTTCCAGGTGAAGCTCTCCAGGGCCTTGCCGCCGACGTGGCTGTTGCCCCATTCGTCGAGCGCCGGCGACCACACCACCACCGACAGCTTGCCCGGGATCACGCCGCAGATGCCGCCGCCGACCCCAGACTTGGCCGGAATGCCGACCCGGAAGGCAAAGTTGCCGACATTGTCGTAGAGCCCGCAGGTCAGCATCAGCGAATTCAGCCGTCGGGTGCGCATGCGGCCCAGCACCCGCTCGCCGGTGGCCGGTATCACGCCGGCATTGGCGAAGGGCAGGAAGGCGCGCGCCAGGTCGAGGCAGGACATGGCGATGGCGCACTGGTGGAAGTAGACATTGAGCACGTCGTCCGGCGGCGAGGCGAGGTTGCGGTGCGCCTTCAGAAAGTGCGCGATGGCGCGGTTGCGATGGCCGCTCTCGGCCTCGGAGCGGGCGACGTCGCGGTCGTAGTGAACGCCCATGTTGCCGGATAGCCGGCGGACCTTGTTGACCACCGAAAGCAGCGGATTGGCGTCGTGCGCCACGATGCAGTCGGTGACCACGATGGCGCCGGCGTTGATGAACGGATTGCGCGGGATGCCGTGCTCGGACTCCAACTGGACCAGGGAGTTGAAGGCGGTGCCCGACGGCTCGCGCCCGATCCGGCGCCACAGGTAGCCCTGGCCGACATGCAACATGGCCATGACCAGGGTGAAGACCTTGGAGATCGACTGGATCGAGAATGGCTCTTCCGCGTCGCCGACAACGTACTCGCCGCCGTCGAGCGTACACACCGCCATGCCGAATTTCTCGCGCGGCACCTTGGCCAGCGCGGGGATGTAGTCGGCGACCTTGCCGTGCGCGAATTCCGGTCGCACCTCCTCGGCGATCTCGCCCAGGATACTGGCGTAGTCCATCGGGCGGGTTGTCCCCTTAGGCCGCGCGCGTCTCGGATTGGAAGAATACGGTATCGATGTCCTTCGTCAGGTCCATCAGCTTGACCTGCACGTCGTCGAGGAAAGCATGCATTTTCGCCGGCTCGATGTCGCTGTGCTTGGGGTAGCGCATCTTCTCCAGCGCGTTGACCGCGAACATCGGAAACTTCGCCTGGGCCAGTTCTTCCTGGTTCAGCAGGTCGTGGATCAACTCGCGGATGTCGCCGACGCAGAAGGTCATCGAGCGCGGGAAGTGCGGATCGAACAGGATGAAGCGCGATACCGTCGCCGGCGTCATTTGCCGTGGGAAGATGCGACGGTAACCGTGATAGCCGGCGACCGAACGCAGCAACGCGTTCCACTGCCCGACATCGACCGGGGAGCCGGCGGACTCGGTCAGCGGGGTCAGTGCGTGATACTTGATGTCGACCAGCCGCGTGGTCTGATCGCAGCGCTCGATCAGCTCTCCCAGTTGGTAGAACAACCAGACCTGATCGCGATACATGGTGTTGCGGGCGATGCCGGTGTGCAGCTCGCAACCTTCCTTGATCTGGCTGCACAGCCGCGACAGGTTGTTCAGCGACAGGTCATGGGCGCGCAGGTCGGCGGCCCAGTTCCAGAAGGTGTTGATCTGGGTCCAGGTCTCCAGGCTGATCAGGTGGCGCAGGCTGCGGGCGTTCTCGCGCGCGCCATGGATCGCGTTGACGATGCAGTTCGGGTTGCGCCGGTCGATCGTATAGAAGCGCACCACGGACTTGGCGTCGGCGACCTTGTAGTGTTCGAAGAACACCTCCTCGTCGGAATGCAGGCGCAGGATCGGGCGCCATTCCTGTACCCCGTGCGCGTCGCGCGCGAAGGTCTCGTTGACGTCGAGGATGCGGGCCAGATTCTCGACGCGCTCGACATAGCGCGCCATCCAGAAAGCGTTCTCGGCGAAGCGGGCAAGCAGGCTACTCAAGGACCCAGGTATCCTTCGTACCGCCGCCCTGCGAGGAGTTGACCACCAGCGAGCCCTTGCGCAGGGCGACACGCGTCAGGCCGCCGGGCAGAACCCAGCTCTGCTTGCCGGTGATGATGAAGGGCCGCAGGTCGACGTGGCGCGGCTCCAGGGCGTTGCCGATCAGGGTCGGACAGACCGACAGTTCGATCATCGGCTGCGCGATGTAGTTACGCGGCCGTCGCTCGATCGCCTTGCGCGCCTCGGCCAGCTCGGCGCGCGTCGCGCGCGGGCCGATCACCACGCCATAGCCGCCGGATTCGCCGACCGGCTTGCTGACCAGCTTGTCGAGATTGTCCAGCGTGTAGGCCAAGCCGTCCTTCTCGCGGCACAGGTAGGTCTCGACGTTGTCGAGGATCTGATCCTGGTCCAGGTAGTACTTTATGATCCGCGGCATGTAGGCGTAGATCGCCTTGTCGTCGGCGACGCCGGTGCCGATCGCGTTGGCCAGCGCGATGCGCCCCTTCTTGTAGACCCGCATCAATCCCGGTACGCCCAGCAGGCTGCCTGGGTTGAATACTTCAGGATCGAGGAAGTTGTCGTCGACGCGGCGGTAGATCACGTCGACCGGCATCAGGCCGCCGGTGGTGATCATGTGCACGCGGTCATCCTGCACCACCAGGTCGCGGCCCTCGACCAGCGGCACGCCCATCTCGCGGGCTAGGAAAACGTGCTCGAAATAGGCCGAGTTGAACACGCCCGGCGACAGCAACACCACCTGTGGATCGTCGATGCCTTCCGGCGCGATCTCGGAAAGCACCTCGCGCAGCCGCATGCCGTAGTCCGAGACCGGCCGGATGCCGATGCCGTCGGCCAGGTCGGGGAAGGCCCGAAGCATCAGGTGCCGGTTCTCGATCACGTAGGACACGCCCGAAGGCGTGCGCGCGTTATCCTCCAGCACCTGGAAGCGGCCGTTGCCACCGCGCACGATGTCGATACCGGCGATCGAGACATAGGTGCCGTGCGGCAGGTCGACGCCTTCCATCTCCTTGCGATAGTTGGCATTGCGCGTCACCAGGTCGCGCGGCACGACCTTGTCTTTCAGGATTTTCTTGTCGTGGTAGATGTCGTGCAGGAACAGATTGATGGCCTGTACCCGCTGCTTGCAGCCGTCCTCGATGTGCTGCCAGTCGGCCGGCGACAGGACGCGCGGCACCACGTCGAAGGGCAGCACCCGGTCGATCGCGTCGCGCTCAGAATAGACCGTGAAGGTTATACCCAGGCTATGCAACTCGCGCTCGGCCGCCGCGGCGCGGCGGCGCAGGCCGATGCTCGACATCCGGTTCAGGCGGGTTCGTATCTTGGCGGCATGCGTAGCCTGACGACCGCCTCGGCCAGTGAGCTCGCAGAAGAACTCACCAGCGTCGTAGCTCGACAACAGTTTCGCCATGCGTCCCCGGAACTCTTTCGCCACCCTGTACCCGTAGCAGCCGTCATCATATCGAAGCCTTTGCCATATGACAGGAATATCCTGCGGCGCGACGCTTGCGCCGGCTACGGCGGTCCGGCTAACTGCGCGCTGGAGGTGCCCATGGCTGCGACCGACACCATCGACTATGCGACTCTGCCAACGCCGACGTTGGACCACATTCCGGGCGAGAAGGGCTGGCCGCTGCTCGGCCTGACGCCGCGCTTCCTGCGCGATGCCTTCGCGCTGCATCGCGGTCTGCGCGACAAGCACGGGCCGGTTTACAAGCACCACATCCTGTCGACCTGGGGCGTATCGCTGGCCGGGCCGGATGCGCTGGAATACGTGCTGATGGACCGCGACAAGAACTTCTCCAGCGAGCTCGGCTGGAAGAGCACGTTGTCGCAGCTATTCCCGCGCGGGCTGATGCTGCGCGACTTCGACGACCACCGGAAGCACCGCCGGATCATGCAGGTGGCGTTCAAGGCGCCGGCGATGCGCGACTACCTGCGCCGCATGAACGACGGCATCGCGCTGGAGCTGGACCAGTGGGGGACGAACCCGTCTTTCCACTTCTACCCGGCGATCAAGCAACTGACGCTCAATCTGGGCGCCTCGGTTTTCCTGGGCCTCGATATGGGCGATCAGGCGCGGGCGCTGAACCAGGCTTTCGCCGACGAGGTCGCCGCGGCAGTGGCGCCGATCCGCAAGCCGCTGCCGTTCACAGCGATGCGCCGCGGCGTCGATGCGCGCCAGTTCCTGACCGACACCTTCGCCGAACTGATTCCGGCGCGCCGCGAGGGCGAGGCGGAGGACATGTTCTCGCAGCTTTGCCGGGCGGAGTCGGAGGATGGCGAACGGCTGACCGACGCTGAAATCGTCGACCACATGAACTTCCTGCTGATGGCGGCGCACGACACCACCACCAGCTCTGTGACGACGATGGCCTGGGCGCTGGCCGCCTTCCCCGACTGGCAGGAGCGGGTGCGCCAGGAGGTCATGGAACTTGGCGGCGAGCGCGCCGAGGACGGCATCCCGGAGCAGATGACGCTGACCGACGCGACCTTCCGCGAGGCCCTGCGCTTCATGCCGCCGGTTCCGTTCCTGCCGCGCCGGGCGCTGCGCGACTTCCAGTGGGGCGGCTTCGACATTCCGGCCGGGACCGGCATCGTCGTGCATCCCGGCCTGGTGATGCGCGATCCGGAGATCTGGACCGATCCGGAAAGCTTCGATCCGGCGCGCTTCCTGTCCAACCGGGCCGAAGACAAGGCGCACCGCTTCGCCTGGTCGCCCTATGGCGGCGGCGCGCACAAGTGCCTGGGCATGCATTTCGCGGCGCTGCAGGTGAAGGCGTTCACCTTCCAGTTGCTGCGCCGCTACCGCCTGGTGCTGCCCGAAGGACATGAGCCGACCTGGCTGCGCATCCCGATCCCGAAGCCGAAGGAAGGCCTGCCGATCCGGCTGGAGGCGCTGTAGCAGGATCGTTCAAGACCGACCGCGCGGTCTTGGTTGTCATGCCAGCGCAAGCTGGCATCCAGGGATCGTCGGGCCTGAACCCTCGCGTATCGGCGCCGTTTCCAGGATTCCTGCCTGCGCAGGAATGACGGAGCGGTGAAGGCATGCTCGAGAACATCATCGTCCTGTTGCTGGCGGCGCTGCCGTTGATGGGCTCGCCGGGGCCGGCGACGTTGTCGACGGCGGCCGTGGGCTCGGCCTATGGCGCGGCGCGCGGCGTGCCATACCTGGCCGGTATCTGCGCCGGTACCTCGACAGTGCTGCTGATCGTCGCCTCCGGCATCACCGGCGTGATCTTCGCCGTGCCCGGTGCGTTGCCGGTGATCACCGTCGCGGCGGCGGCCTACATCTTGTTTCTGGCGTGGAAAATCGCCACGGCACCGCCGCTGGCCACGCGCGGCGAGGCCGGCAAGGCGCCTTCGTTCGTGCCCGGCTATCTGCTGGCGATCGCCAACCCCAAGGCCTACGCCGCGATCGGCGCGGTGTTTTCCAGCGTTGTGGTGGTCGAAGCCGAACTGGCGACCGACGCGGTGGTGAAGGTCGTCGCGCTCACCGCCCTGGTGGTGGCGATCAACACCATCTGGCTGCTGTTCGGCGCCGCCTTCGCCCGCTACCTGTCGAGCCCCAGGCTGGGTCGTGCGGTCAACATCACCTTCGCGGTGCTGCTGGTCGTCTCGGTCGCCGCGGCCGTGCTCGGCTAGTTTCTCACGGCGCGTCAGTCCGGCGTGAAGGTGTTGCGCTGGCCGTCGTTGGCGACCTTGCCGGCCGCGCCGAGGTAGTCGCGCTGCGTCATGTCGCGTAGCAGCGCTTCGTCGTCGGGCGTGTTCGACATGAACCGGGTGCCGTCGGCCAGCCGGCCGATCACCAGCCCGAAGTCCGGCACGCCGCCACGGCCGTGGATCACGGTGTAGGTCTCCACCGTCGCCGGCCCGCTGGCCAAGTCGGTCTTCGGCGGACTGCCGGGGATCGCATCGAGGCGGGCTTGCAGCTCAGCCTCCGGCGTCGGCGCGTAGGGCTTGTCGACCGGTTCGGTCGAATAGATCCCGGCGGCGTGCTTGGTGATGTAGTTGCCGTTTGCCGTCACCAGGCCCTTGGAGCCCGGCGACTTGCGCACCACCTGGATCATCTCCGCGATCGAGTGGGTGACGTAGTTGTTCCCCGGGCCGCCAAAATAGGGCAGGCCGCCGGTGACGGTCAGGCCGCGCGGGTCGTCCTGGCCGATGCCCAGCGAGGTGCAGCCGACCTGCACCGCCGAGGGGAAGCAGGAATAGAGATCGAAGTGGTCGATGTCGTCGATACCGACGCCGGCCATCTCCATCGCCGCGCCATATACCACCGGCATCGCCTTGGAGCCGTGGTAGTCGATCCGGTCGGACATGTACCAGATGTCATGCGCATCGGCGCAGCCGTGCAGGTAGACGATCTTGTCTTCCGGTACCCCCAGCCGGCGGGCGGTTTCCAGCGACGCGACGATCACCGCGGCGGCCTGGTCGATGAAGGCGTTGGAGTTCATCAGCCGGGTATACGGGAATCCGATATAGGGGTTGTCCGGTCCGGGGGTGGCGATCTGTTCCGCGCTGAAGCCGTCGCGACGGTCGGCCAAGGGGTTGCCCGCCGCGACCTCGGCGAAGCGCGCGAACAGCTTGCCCATGACCATCTGGTGCTCGTCGATGGACTGGCCGAGATGGCCGCGCAGCGCGTTCTCCAGCAGCGGGTACATGTAGATCGCCGCGCCCATGCGGTGGGCGTCCTCGTTCTCGTTCCAGCCGCGGGTCTCCACGCCCCAGGCCTCCGGCGTGCCGCCGGCATCCTCGTTCCAGTCGAGCTGGACCTTCTGGCGCTGCGCCGCCTTCTGCGTCGCCAGTGCCTCGCCGCCGGTGACCAGGGCGGCGCCGATCTCGCCGTCGGTGATCATCTGGCAGAGCTTGTTGATCGACCATTGCGGCATGTTGCCGCCGGGCCAGGTGTAGACCAGCTTTGTCGCATTGCCGGCGCCGAGGTGGCCGGCCAGCGACTTCGGCGGGTTCTTCGGGCCGCCAAAGGGCGAGGTGAAGCGCCAAGAGGTGTCGGAAAAGCTGCGCAACACCACGATCGCGTCCAGCGCGTCGATCAGTGCCTGCCCGGCGCCAGCGTCCTCGGCCGCGGCGCGTCCGACGTCGACCATGAGCCCCATCGCACTCCTGGCCTTGGTCGGGTCCGGCTCGCGCTGGGTGATCTGGGCGGCGCCGATCAGGACCGGCGTGGTGCTGGCATCCATGGTCGCGTTTCCTCGTTTTCTTTCCGCCACATGCTAGCGTCGCCGGTCGAACCGGGTCCACTGGACTTGGTTGAGGGGCGGCGATAGGTTCCGGCGGCCCCATATATAGGGTGGGTAGGTACGAGAAGACGTCATGCAGACGGCGAACGACATACGCAGCACGTTTCTGGACTATTTCGCGCATCACGGGCACGCCAAGGTCGCGTCCAGCCCGCTGGTGCCGCACAACGATCCGACGCTGCTGTTCACCAACGCCGGCATGGTGCAGTTCAAGAACGTGTTCACCGGCGCCGAGACCCGCGACTACAAGCGCGCGGCGACGTCGCAGAAGTGCGTGCGCGCCGGCGGCAAGCACAACGACCTGGACAACGTCGGCTACACCGCGCGCCACCACACCTTCTTCGAGATGCTCGGCAACTTCTCGTTCGGCGACTATTTCAAGGAACAGGCGATCGAGCTGGCCTGGAACCTGGTAACGCGCGAATACGGGCTGGCCAAGGACAAGCTGCTGGTCACGGTCTATTCGGAGGACGACGAGGCGTTCGACCTTTGGCACCGGATAGCCGGCCTGCCGCACGACAAGATCATCCGCATCCCGACCTCCGACAACTTCTGGTCGATGGGCGACACCGGGCCGTGCGGGCCGTGCTCGGAGATCTTCTTCGACCATGGCGAGCAGGTGCCGGGCGGCCCGCCCGGTTCGCCGGACGAGGACGGCGACCGGTTCATCGAGATCTGGAACCTGGTGTTCATGCAGTACGAGCAGGTCACGCCCGACGAGCGGGTGAACCTGCCGAAACCGTCGATCGACACCGGCATGGGGCTGGAGCGGCTGGCGGCGATCCTGCAGGGCAAGCACGACAACTACGACATCGACCTGATGCGGGCGATCATCGAGGCGTCGGCGCACCTGACCAACACCGACCCCGACGACAGGCACACCCATGCGCACAAGGTCGTCGCCGACCACCTGCGCGCGTCCAGCTTCCTGATCGCCGACGGGGTGATGCCGTCGAACGAGGGACGCGGCTACGTGCTGCGCCGGATCATCCGCCGCGCGGTGCGCCATGTGCACCAGCTCGGCTACGGCGAGCCGCTGCTGTATCGGCTGGTGCCGGTGCTGAAGGATCAGATGGGCGCGGCCTTCCCGGAGCTCGGCCGGGCGGAGGCGCTGATCACGGAGACGCTGAAGCTGGAGGAGACCAATTTCCGGCGTACGCTGGAGCGCGGCCTGTACCTGCTGGGCGAAGCGGTTGGCAGGCTCGGCGAGGGCGAGGCGCTGCCGGGCGACGTCGCCTTCCGGCTCTACGACACGTTCGGGTTTCCCATCGACCTGACTCGCGACGTGCTGCGCGCCGACGGGCGCGGCGTCGACGACGCCGGCTTCACCGAGGCGATGGAGGCGCAGCGCCAGGCGGCCCGCGCGAGCTGGGCCGGTTCGGGCGAGGCCGGCGTCGACCGGCTTTGGCTGGAACTGCGCGAACGCATCGGTGCCAGCGAGTTCCTGGGCTACGCCACCGACAAGGCGGAAGGCCAGGTCGCCGCCATCGTGGTCGACGGCGACGAGGCGTCGACGCTGGTGGCGGGCCAGGACGGCATGATCGTCCTGAACCAGACGCCGTTCTACGGCGAGAGTGGCGGCCAGATGGGCGACACCGGCACCATCCGCAACGAGGACGGCGCGGTGTTCGCGGTCAGCGACACGCGCAAGCTCGCCGGCGACCTGGTGGTCCACATCGGCAAGCTGGAAAGCGGGTCGATCAGCGCGGGCCAGGCGGTTTCGGCCGAGATCGACGACGCTCGGCGGCGGCGTTTGCGCGCCCATCACTCCGCCACCCACCTGCTGCACGAGGCGTTGCGCCGCAAGCTCGGCGAGCACGTGACGCAGAAGGGCTCGCTGGTGGCGCCGGACCGACTGCGCTTCGACGTCTCGCACCCCAAGCCGATGACGGCCGACGAGATCGCGGCGGTGGAAGCCGACGTGAACGCGCAGGTGCTGGCCAACGCCGATGTCGCCACGCGGCTGATGTCGCCCGACGCGGCAGTCGAGGCCGGCGCGCTGGCGCTGTTCGGCGAGAAGTATGGCGAGGAGGTGCGCGTCGTTTCGATGGGCGCGCCGGAGGGCGAGCTCGTCTTCTCCACCGAGCTCTGCGGCGGCACCCATGTGTCGCGCACCGGCGACATCGGCCTGTTCAAGATCATTTCGGAAGGCGCGGTCGCGGCCGGCGTGCGCCGGATCGAGGCGCTGGCCGGTACCGCCGCGCTCGACTATCTCAGCGGCCAGGAGCGCAGCCTGCGCCAGGTCGCCGACCTGCTGAAGACCAATCCGGAGGAGGTCGAGGCCCGCGTCGCGTCGCTGCTGGAAGAGCGGCGCAAGCTGGAACGCGATCTCAGCCAGGTCCGCCAGCAGCTGGCCACCGGCGGCGGCAGGGGTGCGGAGGCCAAGCAGGTCAACGGCGTGGCGCTGGCGGCCAAGCGGCTGGACGGCGTGCCGGCCAAGGACCTGCGCGCGATGGTCGATGCCACCAAGAAACAGATCGGCTCCGGCGTGGTGTTGATGGTCGCGGTCAACGAGGGCAAGGCGGCGCTCACCGTCGGCGTCACCGACGACCTCACCGACCGGTTCTCCGCCGTGGAACTGGTGAAGGTCGCCTCCGCTGCCGTCGGCGGCAAGGGTGGCGGCGGCCGGCCGGACATGGCGCAGGCCGGCGGGCCGGACGGTGCCGCGGCCGACGAGGCCATCGCCGCGGTCGAGAAGGCGCTCGCCGGCGCCGCCTGAGGCGGATCGTGTGAGCCTGGACACCGACTCCGAGGACACCCTCAAGCACCGTCTGTTCGACCTGCTGGAGGCCGGCGACCGGCGCAACCCCGGCGCGCGGACCGTCGACGTCGCGCTGAGCGTGTTGATCGTCGCCAACGTGGCGGCGGTGGCGATCGACACCATCCCGGAAGTGGCGGCAGGCTGGCACCGCGAGCTGCGCCTGTTCGAGGCGGTCTGCGTCGGCATTTTCGTGCTGGAGTATCTCGCCCGCATGTGGGTGTGTACCGAGCACGGCCCGCTGCACCGTCTGCCGGCGTGGAAGGCGCGGCTGCGCTTCGCCGGCTCGGCGACGATGCTGATCGACGCACTGGCGCTCCTGCCCTCGTTGCTGGTGCCGGTGGTCGGGGCGGAACTGACGGCGTTGCGGGTGATCCGACTGGTTCGGATCCTTAAACTGGTGCGTTACTCGGCCGGCCTTGTCACCCTGGGACGGGTGATGCGGGCGGAACGGCGGGCGCTGACCGCGACGCTGATCGTCATGCTGGGGCTGATCCTGGGTGCGGCGGCGGTGATGTACCTGATCGAACGGCATGCCCAGCCCGACGACTTCGGCTCGATCCCGGCGGCGATGTGGTGGGCGCTGGCGACACTGACCACGGTCGGCTATGGCGACGTGGTGCCGGTCACCGCGCTGGGTCGCATCTTCGGCGGCATGATCGCGATCCTGGGCATCGCGGTCTACGCGCTGCCGGTCGCCATCGTCGCCTCGGGCTTCATGACCGAGCTGCAGCGCCGCGACTTCGTGGTGAGCTGGGGCATGGTCGCGCGGGTACCGCTATTCGCGCGGCTCGATGCCACCGCGATCGCGCGTATCGCGACCTTGCTGCGGGCGCGCGAGGTGCCGCGCGGCTACACCATCATGCGCCAGGGCGACGACGGCGACGGGCTCTACGTGGTGGTCTCCGGCCAGGTCGAAATCCTGCTCGACGGCACACCGGCGCGGCTCGGGCCCGGCGAGTTCTTCGGCGAGATCGCGTTGCTGGAGCGTACGCCGCGCGTCGCCACGGTGATCGCGCTCGGCGACTGTCGCCTGCTGCTGCTGGAGAGCCACGAGTTCTACCAGGTGATGGACGACTACCCCGAGCTGCGCGAGGCGGTGGAGGCGGTCGCGAAGCGCCGCGTGGCGAAGGCCGACGATTAAAGCCGTTTGCGCAGGGTGACGCTGGTCGGGCGGTCGTAACCGTCGTGGGTGAAGTCGGCGTGCTTCACGAAACCCAGCTTGGCGAAGGTCGCGAGGTTCTCGGTCAGCTCCACGCGGGTACCGAGTTCCATGAAGGCGAAGGCTTGCGCGCGGGCCTCGGCCTCGGCGGCGGCCATCAGCTGTTTGCCGATGCCCTGGCCCTGCAGTCCGGGGCGGACCGCCAGCTTGCCAACGTAGAGCACATCGTCTTGCGGGGTGCAGAAGACGCAGCCGACCAGGTCGGCGTCGCGTTCGGCCAGCAACAGCGTGCCCTTGGCGGCGTCGGCGGCGATCGATGCCGGCGTCATGCGCAGCGCCGACGACGGCGGATCGATCCGCGCATTCATGTAGTCGAAGGCCTGAAGGATCAGGTCGAGCACCGCGCCCCAGTCCGAAAAGTCGGCCGGGGCGCGGCGGATCGTCAGCGTACTCAGTAGCGTGGCTCGCGGTTAGCTCATCGCCTTCTTCAGGTTGGTGTCGATGGCTTCCATGAACTGGCCGGTGGTCAGCCATTCCTGCTCCGGGCCGATCAGGATCGCCAGGTCCTTGGTCATCTGACCGCCCTCGACGGTGGCGACGCAGACCTTCTCCAGCGCCTCTGCGAAGTCCTCGACGTCCTTGGTGCCGTCCATCTTGCCGCGATGCTTCAGGCCCTGGGTCCAGGCGAAGATCGACGCGATCGGGTTGGTCGAGGTCTCCTTGCCCTGCTGGTGCAGGCGGTAGTGGCGGGTGACGGTGCCGTGCGCGGCCTCCGCCTCGATGGTGCCGCCGTCCGGCGTCATCAGCACCGAGGTCATCAGGCCGAGCGAGCCGAAGCCCTGCGCCACGGTGTCGGACTGCACGTCGCCGTCGTAGTTCTTGCAGGCCCAGACGAAACCGCCCGACCACTTCATCACGCAGGCGACCATGTCGTCGATCAGGCGGTGCTCGTAGGTCAGGCCGGCCTTCTTGAACTTGTCGGCGAAGTCGGCGTCGAAGACCTCCTGGAACAGCTCCATGAAGCGGCCGTCATACTGCTTCAGGATGGTGTTCTTGGTCGACATGTAGACCGGCCAGCCGCGCTGCAGGCCGTAGTTGAAGCAGGCCTGGGCGAAGTCGCGGATCGAGGCGTCGAGGTTGTACATGCCCATGGCGACGCCGCCGCCGGGGAAGTCGAAGATGTCGAACTCCATCGGCTCGCCGCCGCCCTCGGGCACGAATTTCATGGTCAGCTTGCCGGGGCCGGGCACCTTGAAGTCGGTGGCGCGGTACTGGTCGCCGAAGGCGTGACGGCCGATCACCATCGACTGGGTCCAGCCGGGGACCAGGCGCGGGATGTTCTGGCACACGATCGGCTCGCGGAACACGGTGCCGCCGATGATGTTGCGGATGGTGCCGTTCGGCGAGCGCCACATCTTCTTCAGCTTGAACTCCTCGACGCGGGCCTCGTCCGGCGTGATCGTCGCGCATTTCACGCCGACGCCGTATTTCTTGATCGCCTCGGCGGAGTCGATGGTGATCTGGTCGTCGGTCTCGTCACGCTTCTCGATGCCCAGGTCGTAGTATTTCAGGTCGATGTCGAGGTAGGGCAGGATCAGCTTGTCCTTGATCATCTGCCAGATCACGCGGGTCATCTCGTCGCCGTCCAACTCCACGACCGGCGTCTTTACCTTGATCTTGCTCATCCTCGATCCTTCAACTTGAGATTGTGGTGCCGCGGCGTCGATGCGGCTGCGCGGCACATCGTAATGCGGGGCATTGGTTCTATAACACCGCCCCGAAAGCCGTGCCAAGCGGCGCGGTCTGGGCGTTGCTCGCTTGCAGCTAAGCGGGCTGGTGCCGCGGACTTAGAGCCGCTCCGGTCGGTCGGCGAGCGCCGGCTCCGGCGCGGTGCTCAGCGCCGGCAGCACGGCCTCGACGTCGTCGACCACGGTGAACAGGTCGCGGATCGAGGTGCCGGCGAAATCGTTCGCGATGATGTGATCGACGAGCTGGAGAAACGGCGTCCAGTATTCAAGCTCGTTGACCACGATGATCGGCTTGTCGTGCAGGCGGAGTTGTTTCCAGGTGATGATCTCGAAGGTCTCGTCCATCGAGCCGATGCCGCCCGGCAGCGTGACGAAGGCGTCGGAAAGCTCGAACATCAGGTTCTTGCGCTCGTGCATGTTGGCGACGATGCGCAGGTCGCTGACCCCGTGATGGCCGACCTCGTAGTCGTGCAGGTGTTCCGGGATGATACCGACGACATGGCCGCCGGCGGCGATGGCGGCATCGGCCACCATGCCCATCAGGCCGATGCGGCCGCCGCCGTAGACGATCTGGATCCCGGCTTCGGCCAGGGCCCGGCCTAGCTGGGTCGCGCTGGCCCGGTGCGTCGGCTCGGTACCGACGCGCGAGCCGCAGTAGACACAAACAGAAAGGATCGAAGCCATGTCGTTTCCTAAACTCAACTTAGCACTGGCCGTCGCTGCCCTCGTCGCGGCGGCCGCGCCGGCCGATGCCGGCGAAGCCGATGTCATCGCGGTGGACGTGGTCCGGACCGAACCGGGCGTCTACCGTGTCGACGTGACGGTGCGCCACGACGACACCGGCTGGGACCACTATGCCGACAAGTGGGACGTCATGGCCCCCGATGGAACTCTGCTCGGTACCCGCGTCCTGTTGCACCCGCACGAAACCGAGCAGCCGTTTACCCGCTCGCTCGGCGGTGTGGCAATCCCTGAGTCGCTGGACTACGTCAAGGTACGGGCGCACGACAAGGTGCATGGTTATGGCGGCAAGGAAATGCGGTTCGAGATGAAGGACGTGAAGTGAGGCTGGCCGCGGCGATCACGGCGGTTCTGCTGGCGGCCGGCGCGGCGCGGGCTGCCGACGAGGCGATCTCGGTGGAGCGCGGTGCCTATCTGGTGCGCGCGGCCGGTTGCATCTCGTGCCACACCGCCGAGGACGGCCCGCCACTGGCCGGGGGCCTGGCGCTGGCGACGCCGTTCGGCACCTATTTCAGCCCCAACATCACCCCGGACAGGACGACCGGCATCGGCAACTGGTCAGATTCCGACTTCCTGAACGCGGTGAAGAACGGGCTGCGGCCCGACGGCAGCCACCTGTTCCCGGTTTTTCCCTATCCGACCTATACCAAGATGACCCGCGCCGACGCGCTGGCGATCAAGGCCTGGCTGTTCGCGCAAGAACCGGTCAGCCGGGAGAACCGCGAGCACGACGTGCCGCCGCCGTTCGGCTGGCGCTTCACGGTCGGGCCGTGGAAGACGCTGTTCTTCACGCCGGGCACTTGGCAGGCGCCGGCCGACAAACCCGACCCGCAATGGCGGCGCGGCGCCTATCTGGTCGAGGCGCTGACCCATTGCGGCGAGTGCCATACGCCGCGCAACTTCCTGGGCGCACTGGACCGTGACATGTGGCTGGCCGGCACACCGGACGGTCCGGACGGCGAACGGGTGCCGAACATCACCCCGCACCAGGGAACCGGCATCGCCGACTGGTCCACCGGCGACCTGGTGATGCTGATGAAGGAGGGGTTGAAGCCGAACTATGACGACGTCCAGGGCAGCATGGCCGAGGCGGTTCGCGATAGCCTCAGCCACCTTACCGATGCCGACCTGGAGGCAATCGCCGTGTACCTGAAAACGCTGCCGCCGATCGAGAACAAGGTCGGCAAGAAGTAGCTGAACCGCCTCGCGGTTTCCGTTGCCGCCTCTTGTTCCGGCAGGTACTGTTCCAGATTGGGGCAATTGAGGTTCGCACGTGGGTCGAGTCATTTTCGTTGCGGTGATCGCGATCGCGGTTCTGGCGGCCGCCTACGTGATGTTCGGCGGCGAGCCGCAGGCGCCGGAGGTGGCCACCTCGGACAGCCCGCCGGCGCCCGCGATCCGTGTCGCACCGGCCGATCCGCCGGCGCCGGCGCCGCGCTTCGTCGATGCCACGCCGGTACCGGACGACGCGGCGCAGCCGGCAGCCGCGACCACCTTGACAACAAGCGAAGATGACAAGCCGACGGCGGCGGCCGCGACGTCGACGGTCGCACCCGGCTATACGTCAGCACCGCTGCCCTACGCCGACAAGCCGGTGGCGGCTGACCAGGCGGTGACGGAAGCCGAGGTGCCGGAGAGTTTTCGCCGGCCCCGGCCGACGCCAGCGGCGCCGGTCGATGGGGCCGCGGCCGCGGAAAGCGCGCGCGACCTGCGGCGCAACCGGATGCCGCCGGTGGTGAGCGAGAAATCCGCCGAACAGCTTGCCGAGGAGGTCCGCGAGGCGGCGGCGAAAGCACAGGCCGAGGCTGGTTTGCCGGCCACCGTCGCGGGCGCGACGGCTGGCGCCGGCCAGGCGGCCGCGGCAGCTGCGCAGGATGCGACGCGCGTGGCCGGCGATGCCGCAAAGGCCGTCAAGCAAGCCGCGCAGGATGTGACAAAGACCGCCGCGCCAACACCTGCGCCTGCTGCCGTGGACACAACCACTGGCACTGGCACTTCCACTTCCAAGACCGGGCAGGTGGCGAAATCGACGCCGCCGGCCGCCGCGAAGACCGGGACTGGCACGACCAGCACGATCGAGGACAAGGCAGACAAGGCCAAAGCGGACACGAACGGCGCGGATACGGCCAGTACAAACTCGGCCAGCAGCAGCGCGGACACAGCCAAATCGGATGCGGCCGGGACGGCCACTGCCAGCTCAGGCACCGCCGCTGCTTCGGCTCAGGCGGCACAGCGAGTGGCGAAGGCGCAAGGACCGGCCCAATCGACGCCGGCGGCCGCTGATACCAAGCAACCTGCCAACGACGTTGCCAAGGCCGCGAAGCCATCCGAGAGCGCCGCCGCGCCAGGCCAGGCGGCGAAGCCGGCGGTGGTCGCGGCGCTGCCGCCGGGGCCAAAATTCGAGCTGTTGCGGGTGGCGCCGGACGGCATGGTGGTGATGGCCGGTCTGGCGCCGCCGCGCTCGCTGGTCACGGTCTGGATGGACGGCAGCGCGCTGCTCGATGCCAAGGCCGACCGGCGCGGCGAATGGGCCACGGTCACGCTCGATCCGCTGCAGCCAGGCCAGCGGCAGATGAAGTTGACGGCGACGACCGCCGACGGTGCGGTGCTGGCCAGCGATGCGCCGGTGCTGGTGCTGATCCCGGACCGTCAGGCCAAGCTGACCCGGCGGGTGCAGCCGACGGCGGTAAGGCTGGCGGCGAAGACCGGCGAAGCGAGCAAGGTGCTGCAATCGGGCGATCCGGCACGGAAGGCCGGCGACAAGCTGCGGATCGACACGATTGACTATGACGATCAGGGCAACCTGGTGGTCAGCGGCGGCGGCCGCAAGGGTGAGGCGATACGGGTCTACCTGGATGACGAGCCGGTCGGCGACGTGCCGGGCGATACCGGACTGGTCTGGCAGGTGCGGCCCCCGCAGCCGGTATCGCCGGGGCCGCACCGGCTGCGCGTCGATGCACTGGCGGGCGACGGCAAGGTCGTCGCTCGTATCGAGGTGCCGTTCGTGCGCGAGAGCGAGGCGGTGCAGCTCACCGTCGGCGCCGACCCGGACGTCGTGGTGGTACAGCCCGGCAACAGCCTGTGGCGCATCGCGCGGCGCATGTACGGCCGCGGCGTGCTCTACACGGTGATCTACGAGGCCAACGACGGGCAGATCCGCGACCCCAACCTGATCTACCCGGGCCAGGTGTTCACCATCCCGAAGCGCGCCAGCTAGACGTCGATACCGCCTTCAGCGGTTGATCGGGATGGGCACGGGGGCCATGTTCACGGATTACGTGTAACGTCACGGAACGCCCGGAACGATGAGTTTCGATCCCAATGCCGACGCCGCCGGTGGCGGCAGTCTGCGTGCGCTCGGCACCCTGTTGCGCTACCTGTGGCCGGCCGGCAAGCCCGGCCTGAAGCTGCGCGTGGTGCTGGCGCTGGCCTGTCTGGCGGCGGCGAAGTTGACGCTGGTCTATGTGCCGTTCCTGTACAAGGCGGTGGTCGACGCGCTCGACAAGCCGGCCGAGCAGGCGATCGCGGTGCCGGTGCTGGTCATCGTCGGCTATGGCGTCGCTCGGGTGTTCACCCAGGCGTTCGGCGAACTGCGCGACGCGATCTTCGCCCGGGTCGGCCAGAACGCGATGCGTAACATCGCGCTCAGCGTGTTCCGCCACCTGCACGGCCTGCCGCTGCAATTCCATCTCGACCGGCGCACCGGCGGCCTGAGCCGGGTGATCGAGCGCGGCGTCAAGGCGATCGACTTCCTGCTGCGCTTCTCGCTGTTCAACATCCTGCCGACCTTGCTGGAGATCGGCATGGTCGCCGGCATCCTGATGTGGAACTACGGCATCGCGTTTGCCGGCACCACGCTGGTCGCGGTCGGCGCCTACATCTTCTTCACCTTCTCGATCACCGAGTGGCGGCTGAAGTACCGCCGCGAGATGAACAACACCGACTCGATCGCCAACACCCGCGCCATCGACAGCCTGCTGAACTTCGAGACGGTGAAGTACTTCGGCAACGAGGAATACGAGGCGCGCCGCTTCGACGAGGCGATGGCGCGCTACGAGAAGGCGGCTGTGCTGAGCCAGGTGACGCTGTCGCTGCTGAACATCGGCCAGGGCGTGATCATCGCGCTGGGCATGGGTTCGGTGATGTGGCTGGCCGCCGTCGGGGTGCGCGACGGGACCATGACGCTGGGCGACTTCGTGCTGGTCAATACCTTCATGATGCAGCTTTACCAGCCGCTCGGCTTCCTCGGCTTCGTCTATCGCGAGATCAAGCAGAGCCTGGTCGACATGGACAAGATGTTCGAACTGGTGCGGGTGAAGAGCCAGATCTGCGACCGGCCGGACGCGGCCGAACTCGCCGTGGACGGCGGCGCCATCGAGTTCGATCATGTGAGCTTCGCCTACGACACGCGCCGGCCGATCCTGCGAGACGTGTCGTTCACCGTGCCCGCTGGCAAGACCGTGGCGGTGGTCGGCGCGTCGGGTGCCGGCAAGTCGACGCTGTCGCGGCTGCTGTTCCGCTTCTACGACATCGACGAGGGCGCGATCCGGATCGACGGCCAGGATATCCGCGACGTCACCCAGGCGTCGTTGCGCAGCGCGATCGGAATCGTGCCGCAGGACACGGTGATGTTCAACGAGTCGATCGAGTACAACATCCGCTACGGTCGGCCCGAGGCCGAACGGCCGACGATCGAGGAGGCGGCGCGAATGGCGCGGATCGAGCGGCTGATCGGCGAGCTGCCGGCCGGCTACGACTCGATGGTCGGCGAGCGTGGCTTGAAGCTTTCCGGCGGTGAGAAGCAGCGCATGGCGATCGCCCGCACGATCCTAAAACGGCCGAAGATCATGGTGTTCGACGAGGCCACCTCGGCGCTCGATACCGGCACCGAGAAGGAGATTCAAGCGTCGCTGAAGGAGCTGTCGGCCGACGCCACGACCCTGGTGATCGCGCACCGGCTGTCGACAGTGGTCGACGCCGACGAAATCCTGGTGCTCGATCATGGCCGCATCGTCGAGCGCGGCGGTCACAGTGAACTCCTGGCCGCCGACGGCGTTTACGCTGAGCTGTGGCGCCGCCAGCAGCAGGAGGCGGAGGCGCTGAAACTGCTGGAAGCGGTCGCAAAGTGATGGCTTTCCGGTTGAGGCATTAACGGTGGCGGGCTAAGGGTTGCGCATGGATATGTTGCGTACGGTGCTGGTGCCGGTGCACCGCGAGGGCTGGAAGTTCATCGCCATCTTCGCGGTGGTCGCGCTCGTGCTGTCATTTATCTGGGCGCCGCTGGGCTTGATCGGCGCGATCGCCACCGCCTGGTGCGTCTATTTCTTCCGCGACCCGGACCGGGTGACGCCGGTGCGCGACGGGTTGCTGGTCAGTCCGGCCGATGGCGTGGTGCAGTCGATCGGCAACGCGGTGCCGCCGGCCGAACTCGGCATGGGCGATTGGCCGCGTCCGCGCATCGCGATCTTCATGAACGTGTTCGACGTGCACGTGAACCGGGTGCCGACCGACGGCCGGATCACCGCGCTGGCCTACCGTCGCGGCGCCTTCCTCAACGCTTCGCTCGACAAGGCCAGCGAGGATAACGAGCGCATGGCGGTGCGGATGACCACGGCAGACGGCAAGGACATCGCCTTCGTGCAGATCGCCGGCCTGGTGGCGAGACGCATCCTGTGCGAGCTGTTCGAAGGACAGCAGGTGCGCGGCGGCCAGCGTTTCGGCATTATCCGTTTTGGCAGCCGCGTCGACGTCTATCTTGACGACGGCATGGCGCCGCTGGTCGCGGTCGGCCAGCGCGCGGTCGCCGGCGAGACGGTGCTGTGCGACAGCCGCGCCAACGAGGGCCGTCGCGACGGCGAGGTGCGCTGATGCTTGGCGGTCGCCGTCGTCGCCTGCGGGCGTTGCCGGTCAACTCCATCGTCCCGAACGTTCTGACGGTGATGGCGCTGTGCGCTGGCATGACCGCGATCCGCTTCGCACTGCTGGAGCGCTTCGACCTGGCGGTGGCGGCGATCCTGGTGGCGGCGATTCTGGACGGGCTGGACGGGCGCATGGCGCGGCTGCTCAAGGGCGCGACGCGGTTCGGCGCCGAACTGGACTCGCTGTCCGATTTCATCGCCTTCGGCGTGGCGCCGGCGATGATGATCTACCTGTGGAGCGCCAACGAGCTGGGCGGGCTGGGCTGGATGGCGGCGCTAGCGCACGCGACCTGCTGCGCGCTGCGGCTGGCGCGGTTCAACGTGGCGCTGGACGATCCGGACAAGCCGGCCTGGACCAACCGCTACTTCACCGGCCTGGCGGCGCCGGCGGGGGCGGGCTGCGCGCTGCTGCCGCTGATCATCGCGCTGCAGTTCGACGGCGCGCACCCGTGGCCGGCGATCGTCGATGCCGCCTGGCTGTTCTTCATCGCCTTCCTGATGGTCAGCCAGATCCCGACCTACTCACTGAAAGTGTTGCGCGTGAAGCGCGAGCACGTGCTGCCGGTGCTGGTCGCCGCGGGGTTCGTGACCGCGCTGCTGGTCAGCTACCCGTGGTTCCTGCTGTCGCTCGTCGTCGCCGGCTACATGGCGTCGATCCCGCTCAGCATCCGTAGCCAGCGCAAGCTGATCCGCGCGACAACGGCCCAGGACGATGCTGCCGACAATGACGGCGGGGGCGCAGCGCCAAGCGAGGCCCAGCGCGACTGAGCGCTACTCGGCCGGCTGCAGCGTCGGCTCGCCCTTGGCCGCGACCTTGCGCCGCTTCCTCTCCGCGCGACGCTCGGCCCGGCGCTGGCGCCAGGCGGTGACCCGGGCGCCCAGCGCCAGCAGGCTCGGCGTGACGATCAGCGTCAGCAAGGTGGCGAAGGCGAGGCCGAAGGCGACTGCGGTGGCGAGCTGCACCCACCATTGGGTCGATGGCGCACCCATCGACACCGTGCGGCCGAAGAAGTCGATGTTCATCTGGAACACCATCGGCAGCAGGCCGCAGATCGTCGTCACCGTGGTCAGCAGCACCGGGCGCAGACGCTGTGCGCCGGTGCGCACGACGGCCTCGAGCGGCGGCATGTCCTTGGCCAATCGGGAATAGGTGTCGATCAGCACGATGTTGTTGTTCACCACGATGCCGGCCAGCGCGATCACGCCGATGCCTGTCATCACGATGCCGAACACCTGGCCGGTGACGATCAGGCCGACCATGACGCCGGCGGTCGACATGATCACCGCCGTCAGGATCAGGAAGGCGTGATAGAAGCTGTTGAACTGGGTCACCAGGATGATCGCCATCACGAACAGCGCCACGCCGAAGGCCTTCATCAGGAAGGCGCCGGCCTCGGCCTGCTCTTTGTCGGCCCCCTTGAAGGCAATTGACACTGCCGGGTCGAGCTTCTGTTCGGCGAGCCAGGCCTTGATCGCGGTGACCTGCTCGTCGATCAGCAGGCCTTCCTGCACGCTGGCCTGGATCTTGATCATGCGCTGACCGTCGGTGCGATTCAGCGTGCCGGTCTTCGGCTCCGGCACCCGGCTGACGAAGTTGGTCACCGGCACCAGACCCTGCGGCGTCTGCACGCGCAGCTTGTCGAGCTGGCTGATGTTGCGCTCGTCGGTCGGGAAGCGGACGCGGATGTCGATCTCGTCGTCGGCGTCGTCGGGGCGGTAGCCGCCGAGCTTCACGCCGTTGGTGACCAGTTGCACCAGGTTGCCGACCTGGGTGACGTCGGCGCCGAAGCGGCCGGCCTGGGCACGGTCGACGCGCACCGACCACTGGATGCCGGGCAACGGCCGGCTGTCCTCGACGTCGAGCAGGGTCGGCATCGACTCCAAGTGCCCCCGGATCTGGTCGACCACCGGGTCGATGCGCTCCGCGACGCGGCTGCGCAGCTCGATCTGGATGTCCTTGCCCTGCGGCGGCCCGGCCTCGGGCTTGCGCGCCTCGACATGGATGCCGGCCAGGCTGGCAGTACGGTCGCGGATCTCGTTCAGCAGCGCGGAAGCCTTCTCGCGGGTATCCCAGTCGGCGAACTCGATGAAGATGGTGCCGACCACGTCTTCCGCGACGTCGTTGCCGCCGCCGTCACCCACCGATCCGGTTCGCGCATAGACCACGTCGAGGCCGGGGATCGGCAGGATCCGGGCCTCGACCTCGCGAACCAGGGCGTCCTTCTCGTAGGTCGACAGGTTGCCGCGCGCGTGGATGTAGACGATGCCCTGCTCCGGCTCGACGTCGGGGAAGAACTCCACGCCGTTGCCGTGCAGGGCATAGTAGGTCTGCACGCCGATCAGGGCGGCGAAGGCCAGTACCACGATCTTCACCGGATGGCGCACGGCAACGGACAATACCCGGACGTAGGCGCCCGTGAAGCCGCCGAGGTCGCGAAGGTCGCCGGCTTCCGATGCCGCCAGCGCCTTCATCGCCTTGGCGTCGACGGCGCCGGGCTTGCCGAACATCGAGCCAAGCGTGGGCACGAAGATCAGCGCCACCACCAGCGAACCGGCCAACGTGACCATCAGTGTCAGCGGCAGGTATTTCATGAACTCGCCGACCACGCCGGGCCAGAAGATCAGCGGCATGAACGCGGCCAGCGTGGTCGCGGTGGACGAAGTTATCGGCCACGCCATGCGCTTGGCCGCCATCGCGTAGGCCTCGCGCCGGTGCAGGCCCTCGGACATTTTCCGGTCGGCGAACTCGGTGACCACGATGGCGCCGTCGACCAGCATGCCGACCGCCAGGATCAACGAGAACAGCACCACGATGTTGACCGTGAGGTCGAGCGAGTGCAGCACCAGGATACCGAACAGGAACGAGGTCGGGATTGCCAGCCCGACCAGGCCAGCGGTGCGCACGCCGAGCGCGGCGACGACCACGATCATCACCAGCAGCACCGCGCTCAGCACGTTGTTCTGCAGGTCGGTGAGCATGGAACGGATGTCCTGGCTCTTGTCCTGGATGAAGCCGACCTGCAGCGCCGCCGGCCAGCCCGGCTGCATCTCGGCGACCACCATGCGGACCTGGTCGATGGTCTCGATGATGTTGACGCCAAGCCGCTTCTTGACCTCCAGGGTCAGCGCCGGCTCGCCGTTGACGCGCGCGAAGGTGGTGGCGTCCTTGAAGGTGCGGCGTACGGTGGTGATGTCCTTCAGCGTGACGACGCCGTCGCCCGATGCCTTGATCGGCAGGTCGAGCACGTCTCTGGCGGTCTCCAGCAGGCCGGGCACCTTGACGGCGAAACGGCCCGCGCCAGTGTCGAGCGCGCCGGCGGCGACAAGCTTGTTGTTGAGCGCCACCGCGTTGATCAGCTCGATCTGCGTCAGCCCGAAGCTTTCCAGCCGCGCCGGGTCGATCACGACCTCAAGCAGTTCCTCGCGGTCGCCGGCGATGTCGGCCGACAGTACGCCGGGCAGCGCCTCGACCTGGTCCTTCAGGTCGCGCGCGATCTTCAGCAGGGCGCGCTCCGGCACGTTGCCCGACAGTGTCACGGTCAGCACCGGGAACAGGCCGATGTTGACCTCGTTCACCACCGGCTCGTCGGTCTCGTCCGGCAGTTCCGGCTTCACCAGGTCGACCTTCTCGCGCACGTCGAGCATGGCCTGGTCGGCGTCGAAACCGGCGTCGAACTCGAGCAGGACCGAGGCGTGGCCCTCGCTGGCGGTGGAGCGCATCTCCTTCACGCCCTCGATGCCACGCAGTTCCTCTTCCACCGGGCGGACCAGCAGCCGTTCGGCATCAGACGGCGAGATGCCGTCGTGGCTCATCGACACGTAGATGATCGGGATGTCGATGTCCGGGTCGGCTTCCTTCGGGATCGTCACGTAGGCGACGATGCCGGCGATCAGCACCAGCACCAACGCCGCCAGAACGGTGCGACTGCGGCTGAGGGCGGCGTCGATGATGGCGTTCATCAGGCGGCTCCCGGCTTGGCGACCATCACTTTCTCGCCTTCGCGCACGAACTCCTGGCCGACCGAAATGATGTCGATCTCGGGCGGCAGGCCGGTGATCCAGACGCCGTCGGTCTCGTCGTCCAACAGGTTGACCGGGTGGAACGCGACCGTGCGCATGCCCTTGGCGTCGGCCGGGCCCACGGTGCGCACGCCGACGACGCCGGCGTCGTTCAGGGTCAGCAGGGCCGGCGAGATGAAGTGGGCCGGCACCGGGCTGGTCGGAAAGGCGATCTCGGCGGTGATGCCGTCGCGCAGCGTCTTGTCAGGATTGGGCACCTCAAGCTCGACGCGGAAGGTGCGGGTGGCCGGATCGGCGGCGGTGGCGACGAAGCGGATGGCGCCGGTCACGGTCTCGCCGGTGACCAGCTTGGCGGTGCCGTGATCGCCCAGGCGCAGGCGGCCGACCTCGATCTCGGAGACCTGGCCGACGATCAGGAACGGGTCTTCGTCGATCAGCAGCGCGATCGCCGCGCCGTCCTTCACGAAATCGCCGCGTTCGACCATGCGATCGTCGATCACGGCGTCGAACGGCGCCCGGATCACGGTCTTGCCAAGCTGTACCTCCATCGCCTTCACCGCGGCCTTGGCGGCGTCGAGCTGCGCGGCGGTGCCGGCGAAAGAGGTCTCGGAGCGGTAGCCCTTCTGGGTCAGCTTCTTGGCCGCCTGGTATTCCAGCTCGCGCTGTTTCACCAGCGCGCGGGATTCGGCCAGCCGGGCCTGGCGCTCCTCCACGGCCAGGCGAGCGATGACGTCGCCACGCTTGACCCGTTCACCCTTGGTCTTGGGCAGTTCGACGATGGTGCCCGGCACTTCCGACTTCAGGTGCACACGGCGCTTGGCTTCGGTACGGCCGCGGACCAGGACATGTTCCATCCGCTCCCTGGCGACCGAATGCAGGACGCGCACGGTGGTGGCGGTTTCGGCCTTCGCCTCGGCGGGCGCATCGGCGGCCGCGGTGGCATTGTCGGCCGCCACGGCCGGCTCCGGCGAAGTGGCGCCGATCTGGCCGCTCAGCACCCAGGCGGCCGCGCCGATCGCGATCAAGACGGCCAGAATGTAGGACTTGCGCATTGTCGCGCTCCCTAGTCGTCGCCGTTGGCGGCAACGGCTGCCGGCGCGCCGGTGCGGTCGCGCTCGACCTGCGCCAGCAGCGCCTCGCTTTCAACGAGGTGGCGATTTTCTTCCATGTAGGCGAGGGCAGCGCGGTACACCGCCAGCCCGTAGCCGTTCACGAAGCTCTTGCCGGGCGACATGTCCTCGTCGCGCTCGGCCTCTTCCAGGTGCGCGATGGTCTCGCGCAGGCGGCGCTCGCGGTCGTCGATCACGCTGGCGATATAGTTCGCCGGCAGCAGCTCGGCGAACATCATCGTCGCCAGGAATTCCGAGCGCACCCGGTCGGCGCCGGGCGGGTCGCGCAACTCGCTGACCAGCTCCAGGCGGCCGTCGACTGTGAGGCTGTAAACCTTCTTGTCCGGGCGCTTGTCCTGGGCGGCGTAGTTGCAGGTCACCAGGCCGGACGTCTGCAGCTTGTTCAGGGCCGGATAGATCGACCCGAAGCTGGCGTCATAGAAGTGCCGGAACGGCCCCTCCAGGATCTTCTTGATCTCGTAGCCGGAAGCATCGCCCATCGTCAGTACACCCAGGCACAAGGTTTGGACGTCCATCGCGGCATCGCCTCCCAACGACTATTGCACGAGCGACATATAACAGTTCGATATAGGGATGCAAGTACTAAATGACCGCTGGTCGGTTGCCAATGCGGTTGATCGTGTCGTCAGCCCAGGCGTAGCGTTGATCCAGTTGGGTCATGCGAGACCCGCGATAACCGAGGCAGGGGACGTCATGAGCGACAAGATCGATGCCGTATTGAAATCAGCGGTGGACGAGGGCCAGGTGCCGGGTGTGACGGCGATGGCAGCCGGACCGACGGAGACGCTTTACAAGGGCGCGCACGGCATCCGGGCGTTGCCGAACGGCGCCGCGATGACGCCGGATTCGGTGTTCTGGATCGCCTCGATGACCAAGGCGATCACCTCCACGGCGGCGATGATCCAGGTCGAGCGCGGCAAGCTGCAGCTCGATACGCCGATCGAGGACGTGGTGCCGGAGCTGAAGGGCCGGCAGGTATTCGAAGGCTATGACGGCAACATGGCGAAGCTGCGCCCGCCGAAGAGCAAGCCGACCCTGCGTCAGCTTCTCACCCATACCGCCGGATTCAGCTATGACATCTGGAACGCCGATCTCGGCCGCTACATGGAAGAGAACGAAATTCCGGGCGTGATCTCCTGCGAGAACAAGGCGCTGTCGACACCGCTGACCTTCGACCCGGGTACGCGCTGGGACTATGGCATCAACATCGACTGGGCTGGCAAGGCGGTCGAGGCGTCCTCGGGCCAGACACTGGGCCAGTTCTTCGCCGAGAATATCTTCGGCCCGCTGGGCATGACCTCGATCGGCTTCAAGCTCACCGAAGACATGCGCAGCCGGTTGGTCGGCATGCACACCTACGGCGAGGACGGCAAGCTCGGCCCGATGGAGTTCGAGATTCCGCAACAGCCGGAGTTCGAGATGGGCGGCGGCGGCATGTACGGCACCGTAGCCGACTACACCAAGTTCATGCAGGTGTTCCTCAATGCCGGCAAGGGCGCCAACGGCCACCAGTTGCTGAAGCCGGAGACCGTCGCGGAGATGAGCCGCAACAATATCGGCGACGTCGACGTGGTGGCGTTGAAAACCGCGATCCCGCCCTATTCGAACGATGCCGAGTTCTTCCCCGGCATGCAGAAGAAGTGGGGCCTGGGCTTCATGATCAACACCGCCGACGTGCCGGGCCGGCGCAAGGCGAACTCGCTGAACTGGGCCGGACTGGGCAACACCTATTTCTGGATCGACCCGACCTCGAAGATCTGCGGCGTGATCATGACGCAACTGGTGCCGTTCGCCGATCCGACCGTGCTCGGCCTGCTCGACCGGTTCGAGGAAGCGGTCTATGCGAGGGCATAGCCGGCGTGACTGACGCGTCGCAGTTCGATCCGCGCGACTACCCGGTCGTCGACGCCGCCGAAGGCTATGGCGAGTGGGCGGCCGACTACGAGTCGACGGTGGCGGTCGGGCTCGACCGGCCGCTGCTGGAACGGCTCGCGTCGGTGTCATGGGCCGAGGTCGGCGCCGCCGCCGACCTGGCCTGCGGCACCGGCCGTACCGCGGAATGGTTGAGGGCGCGCGGCGTCGGCGCCATCGACGGCGTCGACATCACGCCGCAGATGCAAGAACAGGCGCGGGCGAAGAATGTCTACCGCTCGCTCACCATCGCCGACGTCGCCAGCACCGGGCTGGCGGCCGCCGCCTACGACCTGGTGATCATGGCGCTGGCCTGCGAGCACCTGGCCGAGCTGGCGCCGGTCTACGGCGAGGCGGCGCGGCTGCTGCGGCCCGGCGGGCAGTTCGCGATCGTTGGCTACCACCCGTTCTTCCTGCTGAACGGCAAGATGACGCACTACCATCGCGGCGATGGCGAGGCGGTGGCGATCCGCTCCTACGTCCACCTGTTCGACGAGCATGTCGCTGCTGGCAACGCGGCGGCACTGCGGCTGGACGAGATGCGGGAATGCGTGATCGACGAGGCCTGGCTGACCAGCAAGCCGAAGTGGCGGCCCTACCTGCATTGGCCGGTCAGCTACGGCATGGTCTGGCGCAAGAACTAGGAGTTTTCGATGAGCGTTCCCAAGGTTGAGTTCCACTTCGATTTCGGCAGCCCGAACGCGTACTGCGCGCACCGGCTGATCCCCGGCATCGAGCAGCGCACCGGCGTCACTTTCACCTACTTCCCGATCCTGCTCGGCGGCGTGTTCAAGGCGACCAACAACCGCTCGCCGATGGAGCAGTTCGGCGAAGTGAAGAACAAGCCGGAATACCAGCGCCGCGAGATGGAACGGTTCATGACCAAGCACAAGCTGGACCGGTTCCGGCGCAATCCGCACTTCCCGGTGATCACGGTGCAGCTCATGCGCGGTGCGCTGGTCGCCGAGGACGAGGGATACCTCACGAAATACGTCGAGGCCGCGTTCTTCCACATGTGGGAGGAGCCGAAGAAGATGGACGATCCGGAGGTCATCCGGACCGCCTTCGACGAATCCGGCCTGGACGGCGCCCACATCCTGACCCGCATCGGCGAACAGCCGATCAAGGACAAGCTGATCGCCAACACCAACCGCAGCGTGGAGCGAGGCAACTTCGGCAGCCCGACCGTTTTCGTCGGCGACGAGATGTTCTTCGGCAAGGACCGCCTACGCGACGTCGAGGAGTGGATCGTCGAGCAGATGCCCGGGGCATGACGACCTTGTTGGGGCGTTTACTCCGCGGCCTGTAGCTGGCCGACGCTGACGCGCTCCTCGGCCGGGAGCGGGGTCGGCCACCAGTGGTTTTCCCATTCGTCGTCGAACAGGTCGGTGAGCTGCGGCATCACCTTCTCGGCGAACAGCGAGGTGTTGTACATCGTCAGCTCGCGGCTCATCGAGCCGAACTGCAGCAGCATCATCAAGTTGCCGACGTTCATCTCGGTGGCGACCTGGCGGAGCTGGTCGGCGACCTCGTCGGGCGAGCCGACGATGATGTAGCCCTGATCGACGATGCCCTCCATGTCGCGCGCGACGCCGCTGGCGCGGCTATAGGACGAGGCGGCCTTGACCTGGCTTTCCACGCGGGCGCGGATGGTGGCTTCCGAGGTGTGGCCCGGCGGCTGGGTCCAGCGCGGGTCGACATGCAGGCAGCGGCCGTAGAAATACTCCGCCGGCTCCTTGTAGAGCTTCATCGCCTCCTCGCGGGTCTCCGCCACGCCGACGAATTGCAGGAAGCCAGCGCGATAGGGATTGCGGTCCTTGCCGAGCTCGGCCATCGCGTTCCAGAAGCCGTGCATGGTCTGCATGCCGGCCTTGTAGCCGAAGTAGCTGAGGTAGGCGTAGAGGTAGTCCATCTCCGCGCACCACTGCCAGGTTTCCACCGAGCCGCCGCCAGGAATCCAGATCGGCGGGTGCGGCCGCTGAATCGGGCGCGGCCAGATATTGACGTAGCGCATCTGGTTGAAGCGGCCGTTGAAAGCGAAAGGCTCCGGCTCGGCCCAGGCCTTGAGGATCAGGTCGTGCGCCTCGTGGTAGCGTTGACGCAACTGGCTCGGGTTCTGCGCGTAGGCGTAGCAGGTGTCCATCGGCGAGCCGACGGGGAAGCCGGCGATCAGGCGCCCGCCGGAGATGCAGTCGATCATCGCCATTTCCTCGGCGACGCGGGTCGGCGGGTTGTACAGCGCCAGCGAGTTGCCCATCAGGCAGATCGCCACGTCGCGCGTGCGCCGGGTAACGGCCGACGCGATCAGGTTGGGCGAGGGCATCATGCCGTAGGCGTTGGCGTGATGCTCGTTGACGCAGATGCCGTCGAAGCCGACCGCCGCCGCGTGCTCCATCTCGTCCATGTAGTCGTTGTACATGCGGTGCGCGCGCGCCGGATCGAACAGGCCGGCGTCGATGTCGACCCAGACCGAGTCGTACTTGTCGCGGAAGTCGTCCGGCAATTCCGAGTAGGGCATCAGGTGGAACCAGAGCAGCTTCATCCGTGTCTCTCCTCAGCCGGCGGCCAGACCCGCCATGTCGATCACTTCCGGCACCGCCGATGGTGCTGCCGGCGACATCACATGTGCGCCGCCGATGCCGGGGACGTCCTTCAGTTGTTGCAGGAACTCCGCGCAGATCGCCTTGCCCTCGGCGCGAGCGTCGTCGGCGCCGTCGAGCCGGGCGACGATGTCGTCGGAAATAATCGTGCCGAACAGCTTCTCGCGCATCCAGCGCGCGGACTTCGCCGAGGGGATCGGGCACACGCCGATCAGGAACCTCATGCGCGGCGCCAGGCCGAGGTCGACCAGGCGCTGGCCGTAGCGGCGCACAATCTCGATATCCATGCAGAACTGGGTCTGCACGAACGCTACCCCGGCCTCGGCCTTGGCGATCAACGATTTCGGCTCCCAGTCGGCGGGCGGGTCGATCGGCGCGTCGGCGGCGCCGAGCAGCATCGCCGTCGGGCCGGCGATCTCGGTGCCGGTCGGCAGCGTGCCCTGGTCGCGCATGCCCTTGGCCATGCTCAGCAGGGCGGCGGAGTTGTAGTCGAACACGGCCTTCGCGTCGGGCTGGTCGCCGGCCGACGGATCGTCGCCGCTCAGCATCAGGAAACTGGTCAGGCCGAGCGCCAGCGAGCCCAGCAGATCGGCTTGCAGTGCCAGCCGATTGCGGTCGCGGCAGGTCATCTGCACGATCGGCTCGATGCCGTTGGTTCTCAGGATGTGCGCGCCGGCGATCGACGACAGTGTCGCCCTGGCGCCGGCGCCGTCGGTGACGTTCACCGCCGTCGCCTTGCCGCGCAACGGCAGGGCGCGTTTCAGCAGCGCCTCGGGATCGGTGCAGACCGGCGGCGCGACCTCGGCGGTGACGACGAAGTCGCCGGCGGCGATCTTCTCGCGCAGTCCGCTCACAGCGAGATGGCGGTGTCGACGTCGAGGCCGAGCATGTAGCGGCCGACGGTGGTGAAGTGCGAGGCGCGGCCCTGGAGCTGTTGCGAGATCGCGTTGGCGTCGCGGAAGCGGCGCTCGAACGGTCCCTTGTCGAAGATTGCGGTGGCGCCGGCGGCGCGGTAGCAGTCGACGGAAATCTCCGTCGCCTCGGTGATCGAATAGGTCACCGCCAGGCGGAGCTTCACCCGGTTGTCGATGTCGAGCTCGCCGGAGGCTTCGACCGAGGCCCAGGCATTGGCGATGGCCTGGTCGAGATAGGCGCGCGCGGCGCCCCAGCGCGCCTCCATGCGGGCCAGCAGATTCTGGAAGTTCGGATCCTCGCACAGGACGGCGGCGGCACCGCGTGGCTTCTTGTCCATCGCCAGCTCGCGCAGGGGATTGAGCAGCGAGCGCGCCACGCCCAGCGCAACGCCGCCGAACCCGGCGCCGAAGGCCAGCGTGGTGGTGAACTTGTAGAGCGTGCCGGGCTCGCGGCAGGTGTCGAAATAGTCGCGTGCGATGACGTGCTTCGCCGGCACGAACAGGTCCGTCACGCTGTAGGTGTCGGAGCCGGTGCCGCGCAGGCCCATGACGTACCAGTTGTCGTCGATCTCGGCGATCTCGCGCTTGAAGAACGCGGAACGCTCGGTCGGCTGACCGTCCGGGTCCTTCCAGATCTCGCCATTCTCGTAGACACGGCAGTGGCCGCCGAGCCAGGTGGCGTTGCGCAGGTTCGACGCGAAGCGCCACGTGCCGGTGACCTTGAAGCCGCCGTCGACCACCTCCGCCTTGCCGGCGGCACCGGCGCCCCAGGCGGCGGCCGCCTCGCGCGGGCCGAAGATCTCCGTCGCCGGGCCGCGGTCGAGATAGGCGGCCGACATGGTCACGCCGCTATTCTGGCCGATGCACCAGGCGGTCGAGGCGTCGGCCGTGGCGATGATCTCCATCACCTTTGAGAAGGTCATCAAGTCTAGTTCGCCGCCGTCGAGCCAGGTCGGCATCAGCAGCCGGAACAGCCGCGCATCGTAGAGCGCCTCCTTGACCTCGGGCGGCAGCTCGCGGTCGGCGTCGATGCGCGCGCCGTTGGCCTCCAGGATCGGCGCCACGGATCGGGCGCGCGCGATCCAGTCGTCCGGGCTCAGGGACGCCTCGGTCCGGGTCGCGGGTGCGGACATCTGATCTTCCTTCGGCTCAACACTGCCACTACCGAAACGGTCGGTGAAACAACGTCATAAGGCAAGGGGCTCAGCTCGCCGCGGCGGTCTCCGGAGCGCGGTCCAGCGCGTGGGCCAGCATGTCGGCGACGGCGGCGACGCCGGAGATGCCGGCCTTGGCCTCGGCCAGTGGGTTGTAGTTGGTGTTGGTGTTGACGTCGTAGGCGAAGGCCTGGCCGTGGCCGTCGACGATGAACTCGATGCCGGCCACGGCGATGGCGTTGGCGGCCAGGAAGCGCTCGAAGCGTTCCACGAGCGGATGCTCGAAACCTGGAATGATGCGGAAGGTCTCGGCCTCGGCGGCCTGCGGCGTGATGCAGACCTCGGCCGGACACAGCTCGAAACCGCCTGAGGTGTCGACCCGCACAGCATAGAGCAGCTTGCCGCCGACGAATTCGAGGCGGGTGATGACGGGCTCCGGCGCGGCGATGTATTGCTGCAGCAGCCAGATGCCGTCCACCGGCGGCTCGGTCGCCGGGTCGTCGAGCAGGCGGGCGAGCGCGGCGATGTCGTCGACGAGGTGCACGCCCAGGCCCTTGCCGCCGCGATTGTGCTTGGCGATGAACGGGCCGTTGAAGCGCGCGGCCGAGGCGATGGCGGCGTCGCGGCCGTGACTGACGACGGTGTCGGGCACGCGGATGCCGTGCCGCGCCAGCGCCGTGTACTGCGCCGCCTTCGACAGTTCCAGCCGCAGCACGTTCGAACCGTTCAGCACGGTGCGGCCGTAGTCCTCCAGCCAGGCCAGCACGGCGGCGGCGTAGTCGGTGGCGTGCTGGTGGCCGCGGGTGTGCGCCGAGGCGCTCATGCGCGAGAAGAACACGCCCTCGGGCGGCGCCGACGAGATGTCGACGCCGCCCTCGGCCATGTTCCAGGTCACGACCGGCAGTCCCCGCCGCTCCAGCTCGGCGATCAGCGGTGCCGACCAGGCCGGGTTTTCGAACAGCAGGTGGACCGCCGCCATGGCGCGCGGCTACTTCGCCTTGATCGGGTTGCGCAGGACGCCGATGCCCTCGATCTCGATCTCGCAGACGTCGCCCGGCTTCATCCACAGCGGCGGCTTGCGGCCGCTGCCGACGCCGTTCGGCGTGCCCATGATGATCACGTCGCCGGGCTCCAGGGTCATCACCTCGGTGATCGCGGCGATCGCGGTCGGCACGTCGAAGATGTGCTGCTTGGTGTTCGAGTCCTGCACGGTCTTGCCGTTCAGGCGACAGGCGATCCGCAGGTTGTTGCCGCCCTTGGGCAGTTCGTCGGCGGTGACGAAGCAGGGGCCGAAGCCGCCGCTGCCGTCGAAATTCTTGCCCAGCGTCCACTGCGGACCACGGCCGAGCTGATAGTCGCGCACCGAGCCATCGTTGAAGCACGAGTAGCCGGCGACGATCGACAGCGCCCGGGTCTTCGGCAACCGGTAGCCCTTCTTGCCGATGATTACCGCCAGCTCGGCCTCGAAGTCATACTGCTTGGAGACCTTCGGCATCAGCATCGGCTGCTTGTGGCCGGTCAGCGTCGAGGCGGTGCGCAGGAAGATGATCGGGAATTTCGGGATCGGGTTGTTGGTCTCGATCGCGTGGTCGCGGTAGTTCAAGCCGAGGCAGACGATCTTGTTCGGATCGGAGATCGGCGGCAGGAACTTGATCTTGCCGGCGGTGGTGCGATGGCGTGGCTTGGCGCCCGCGACCGCTTTCTTCACCGCGCTCATTTCCTTGGTGCCGCCGGCGAACAGCGTCTTCAGGTCGCGCGGCAGCGACTTGGCCACGGCCGACAGGTCGATGACGTCGTTGCCGTCGAGCACGCCGAGGGCGGGACCGTCTTTCTTCTGGAAGCTGACGATTTTCATTTGCGCGTGTACCTCCCCAGGTGCGCCGGAAATATCTCGCGCGAGCTTAGGGTACGGCGCTGCCGCGTACCAGCCGCAACCAAACCGCGTCCGTGTCCCGCAACGGTTCGATCCAGCCGCCGACGACACGAAAGCCGCGCCGCAGGTACCAGGCGATGCCGACATCGTTCAGCGCCAGCACATGCACGGCGATGGCGCCGGTACGCGCCTGCACCGCGTCGACGAGTGTCGCGCCGGCGCCGCGGCCTTGCGCGGCGGGATCGACGAACAGGTACTTGATGTGGCCGTCGTCGCGGAAGTCGGCGAAGCCGACCGGCTTGCCGTCGAGCGTTGCGATCAGGCGGTGACGTCCGGCGCGGGTCAGCGGGCTGGTGTCGGCAAAGATGGCGCGGGCATGCGGCAGGCGTTCGGCGTAGACCGCGCCGCCGGCCGCGGCCCCGACGATACGGCCGCAGATCTCATCGTCGTCGGCGCTGGCCTCACGCAGCACAATCGTCATGCGCAAAGAAATGCGCCCCGGCGGACCGGGGCGCAAGTGTCAGTAGAGAGGAAAGCAAGGAAAAGTCGAAGGCAGTTTGGCTGGGGCCGGTTAACGCGCGGTTAACGGGCCGGTGTCTGGCGATGGCCGCTGGATCACCTGCACCGTGCCAGAGGCGGTGGCGACAAGTACGCCGGCGCCGTCCCGGAGCTTGGCCTCGGCGAACTTGGTGCGCCGGCCGCCTCCGACCATGACGGATTCGCAGGTCGTGCGGCCGGGCGACAGCGGGCGCACGAAGTTCACCGTGATCGACAGCGTGATGCCGTAGTCCTCTGCGTTACCGGTGGCGCTGCCGCCGCCGGCCAGCGCCACGTCGAGCACCGCCGCGATCATCCCGCCATGCACGGCGCCGACGGCATTGACGTGCTGGTCGGTGAACGTGGTGGCGGTGACCAGGCGGCCGACGTCGCGCTCCAGCACTTCGATCGGTAGGTGCGCGGCGAACAGCGGCGCCGGCGAAATCAACTGTCCCATGCGGGCTCCCTCGTTGCGCGGCGGCGAGCTTAGGGCGAGGCTCGGACCAGGGAAACCAGGAGGCGAGGATGGGTCGGTACACGGTATTCGCGGTCGTGGTGATCTTGAGCCTGGCGACGGCGGTCGCCGGCTTCTGGTGGCCGCTGGCGTGGTGGGGCTGCGTGCCGCTGACGGCGCTGGCGGCGCTCGGTGTCTGGGATCTTGCGCAGAAGCGGCACAGCCTGCTGCGCAACTATCCGGTGCTCGGGCACATGCGCTGGGTCTTCGAGGGCGTACGGCCGGAGATACGCCAGTACCTGATCGAGAGCGACCGCGACGAGGTCCCGTTCAGTCGCGAGGAACGCTCCATCGTCTACCAGCGCGCCAAGGGCGAGGAGGGGCTGCGGCCGTTCGGCACCCGCCACGACGTCTATGCCGCCGGCTACCTGTGGCTGACCCATTCGATCGCCGCGAAACCGCATGGGCACAGCGACTATCGCGTGAAAGTCGGTGGCGATGCCTGCACCAAGCCCTATGCCGCCTCGACGCTGAACATCTCGGCGATGAGCTTCGGTGCGCTCGGCGCGAATGCCATCGAGGCGCTGAACCGTGGCGCGAGGATGGGCGGCTTCGCGCACGACACCGGCGAGGGCGGCATCAGCGCCTTCCATCGTGCCGGCGGCGGCGACCTGATCTGGGAGCTCGGTACGGCTTACTTCGGCTGCCGCACCGACGCTGGCGGCTTCGATGCCGACAAGTTCGCCGAGCGGGCCGGCGCCGAGCAGGTGAAGATGATCGAGGTGAAGCTGTCGCAGGGCGCCAAGCCGGGCCACGGCGGCGTGCTGCCGGCGGCCAAGATCACGCCGGAGATTGCCGACGCGCGCGGCGTGCCGATGGACCGCGACTGCGTATCGCCGCCGGCGCACAACGCCTTCGAAACGCCGATCGGGTTCATGCACTTCCTGCAGCAGCTCCGGGAGGCCAGCGGCGGCAAGCCGGTCGGCTTCAAGCTCTGCGTCGGTCACCGTTGGGAGTTCATGGCGGTGGTGAAGGCGATGCTGGAAACTGGCATCCGGCCGGATTTCATCGTCGTCGACGGCAAGGAGGGCGGCACCGGCGCGGCACCGCTGGAATTCGCCAACCACATCGGCACGCCGCTGGCCGAGGGCCTGACCTTCGTGCGCAACACGTTGCTCGGGGCTGGCTTGCGCGATGACATCCGCATCGCCGCCAGCGGCAAGATGATCACGGCGTTCGATCTGATCTGGGCCAGCGCGCTCGGCGCCGATTGGGTGAACTCGGCGCGCGGCTTCATGTTCGCGCTGGGCTGCATCCAGGCGCAGTCGTGCCATACCAACACCTGTCCGTCCGGTGTGGCGACGCAGGATCGCCTGCGGCAGCGTTCGCTGGTGGTGCCGGACAAGGCCGAACGCGTCGCCAGCTTCCACCGCAACACGTTGCGCGCGGTGGGCGACCTGGTCGGCGCCGCTGGGTTCGATCATCCGCGCGAACTGCAGCCATGGCATATCCAGGTCAGGCAGAAGAACGGCGACGTTCTGCCGGCCGACAAGGCGTTCCCGATCCTGCCGGTCGGATGTCTGCGCGACGATGGCGAATGCGGCGACGGCGACTACGACACGCCGTGGCGCCTGGCCCGGGCCGGCAGCTTCACGCCAGCTGATGCCTAGCGAGCGCCGCGTACCAGCTTGCCGGGCAGCGCGTCGCAGACCTCGCCGTCGCGCATGATCTCCTGGCCGGCGACGAAGGTGTGCCGGTAGCCGTCGGCGCGCTGGATCAGCCGCTTGCCGCCGGCGGGCAGATCGTAGACCACCTCCGGGCGGCGCAGGCACAAGGCCTCGAAGTCGATCACGTTGATGTCGGCCTTCAGGCCCGGCGCGATCACGCCGCGGTCGTACAAGCCGTAGTGATGCGCGGTGACGCGGGAATGCTTGGCGACCAGGAATTCCAGCGGCAGCTTCGTGCCGCGTGTGCGGTCGCGGCCCCAGTGCGTCAGCAGCAGGGTCGGCGCGCTGAAGTCGCAGATGATGCCGACATGGGCGCCGCTGTCGGCCACGCCCATCACCGAGTTCGGGTCGGTCAGCATGGCGTGGACGTCGTCGAGATTGCCGTTCGAATAGTTCTCGAAGGTGTTGATCAGCAGCCCCTTGCCGCCGTGCGCTAGCATCGCGTCGAGTGCCAGAGCGCGGGCACTGGCGTTGCCGGCCGCCGCGCGGGCGGTGAGGCTGCTCTCGGGCGCCGGCTCGTAGTCGAGGCGATCGTCGAGCTCGAAGGTTCGCGCCATGTCCAGTTGCACGTTAAGGCTGGCACCATCCTCCAGCGACTGGTCGAGCAGCGCCTCGCGCAACGCCGCGTCGGCGGCGAGACGCGCGGCGCGCTCGGCCGGGGCCATGGCGGCAAGATCGTCGCGCCAGACCGGATGGGTGACGAACGGGTTGAGGCTGGTCTCCAAGCCCATCAGCACGCCGATCGGGCGGCAGCCGACCTGGGCCTTGGCCTCGGTGCCCTCGGCGACCGCCTGATTGACTTGATCCAGGGTCTGGCGCCACAGCGTCGGGTCGTTGTTGACCTGGACCAGCAGCACCGACAGGGGTCGGCCGGCGATCTCGGCGGCGGCCCGCATGGTCTCGAACTCGCCCGGTCCGAAGTCGGAGTTGACTTCCAGCACGCCGCTGCCGGCACGCTTCATGGCTTGTGCAAGTCCAGTCAGTTCGGCTTCGTCTGCGGACAGGCCCGGCGTCAGGCGGCCGTCGGCGGCGCGGTGCTTGCGGGTCCGCGAGGTGGTGAAGCCGAGCGCGCCGGCGCGCAGCCCCTGTTCCAGCAGCGTGCCCATCTGGTCGATTTCGTCCGGGCTCGGTGCTTCGTCATGGTCGGCGCCGCGTTCGCCCATCATGTAGAAGCGCAGCGGGCCGTGGGTGACCTGGGCGCCGATGTCGATCAGCCGCGGCGTGGATTCGAGCGCGTCGAGGTAGTCGGGAATGCTCTCCCACTTGAAGTCCAGGCCCTCGGCCAGGACCACCTCGGGGATATCCTCCACGCCCTCCATCAGGTTGATCAGGTAGCGTTCGGCGCCCGGGCGCACCGGCGCGAAGCCGACGCCGCAATTGCCGAATACCGCCGTGGTGACGCCGTGCCACGACGAGTTGGTGAGGTGCGGGTCCCAGGTCGCCTGGCCGTCATAGTGGGTGTGAATGTCGACGAAGCCGGGCGTCACCAGCATGCCGTCGGCGTCGATCTCGCGCGTGCCCAGCCCCAGGTCGCGGCCGACCTCCACGATCTTGCCGTCGCGCACCGCGACGTCGGCGACGAAGCGGTCGGCGCCGGTGCCGTCGATCACCGTGCCGTTGCGGATCACCAGGTCATGCATGGGTCTTCGTCCTTATTTGATGGCGGCGCAGGCGACGCGGCCGCCGGCACCGCCGATCGGCTGCGCCATGTGGTCGTCCGGGTTGGCGTGGATGATGAAGGCCGAGCCGTCGTCGTCGAGCAACGGCACCGAGCCCTTGAGGCTGACCCGCGGGTTGAACATCTGCGCGTGCGCCGAGCCATCGGCGTGGACGTAGAGGTTCGGCAGGTCGGCATTGTCCGGCCCGTCCGGGTTCAGCAGGCCGTGCTTGCGGCCCGACGGATTGATGTGGCCGGTCGACTTCTTGAACGTGCCGACGTCGGAGCAGTCGCCGACCGCGTGCAGGTGGTTGCCGTGCCAGCCGGGCGCCAGGCCGCCGGGGCCGATCTCGACGGTCAGCACGACGCCGGTCGGTGCGTCGGCGACGCTGAGCGTGCCGATCTTGTCGCCCTTGGTGCCGATGATGTCGGCGGTGACGGTTTCGGCCTGGGCGGCGCCGCCGACGGCCAGCAGTGCGGCGGCGATCATCGCGGTGAAACGGGTCATGGCACTCTCCTCCTACTTGCTAGCGGAACCAGGTGTTCCGCACCGAGGTCTGGGTTTCGTAGATCGAGCCCTGGCGCAGCGGTTCCGGCAGCGGCAGTCGCACCGCCACGCCGGTCAGGCGAGGCGTGGTGCAGGGCGCGCCGGCCAGGATGCTGGCGCGGTGCGCCTCCCAGTTTGCCTCGCGCATGCCGAGCAGCGGCCAGGCATCGGCGGCGGTGACTTCGTAGAGCAGCAGCCGCCGGTCGGCGCCAGAGGTGTTCACCGCCGAGCCGTGCACCGCGCGCACGTGGTGGAAGCTGCACGAGCCGGCCGAGCCCAGCACCATCTCGGCGCTCTCGAAGTCGCAGTCGCAGGCGTTCGGGTCGATGGCGCCGACGAAGTGGTCGTCCTGGTGGTGGTCGTGAACCGGGCCGTTGTGCGAGCCGGGCACGATCAGCAGCGGGCCGTTGTCCGGCGTCATGTCGTCGAGCATCACGCCGACGGCCAGGACGTCGTCGTTGGTGTGCGGGTAGAAAGCCCAGTCCTGGTGCCACTCCACCGGCGAGCCGTAGCCGGCCGCCTTCATGTTCAGCTTGCCGCCGAACAGCCGCAGGTCGGGACCGATCAGCCGGGTCAGTGCCGCGATCAGGCGCGGGTGGCGCACCATCCGGTCGAAGATCGGGTGCACCTTGAACGGCGCCTTGATGCGACGCACGCGCGGCCGCTCCGGCGTGTGCGAGGGTTCCAGGTCGTAGATCTCGTCGTGCGTGGTCAGGCCCGCGGCACCGGCGATGAGCTCGTCGATCACCGCGCGCATCGCCGCGACCTCGTCGGCGGTGAAGATGTCCGCTACGACGGTGAAGCCCTTGTCGCGGTAGTCGGCGAGCTGGGCGTCGGCAATGACGCTGGTCGGGATCGAGTCGGGCATGCGGTTCGTCCTCGCGCTTCGCCCGGTTTATCGCATGCCGGCGCCGGTGCGCGCCAGCAGCGCGGCGCGCATGGCAGCCTCGTCCAAGGCGCATCCGCAGAAGATCTCGAAGGCGTGCAGCCCCTGGTAGAAGAACAGCTCGTAGCCGCTCAGCACCTTGAGGCCGGCGGCGGCGGCGTCGTTCAGCAACGGCGTTCGCAGTGGCGTGTAGACGGCATCGAAGACCCAGCGCGCGTTTCGCAGTAACGCCGGATCGACCGGTGTACCGCCGTAGCCGACCATGCCGACCGGCGTGCAGTTGACGATGCCGTCGGCTTGCGCCGGCGTGGTCGCGACCTCGATGCGCAGGCCCGGGCGCGTACGGCGCAGCACGGCCGCCAGCGCTTCGGCTTTCGGTTGGTCGAGGTCGACCAGACGCAGTTCCTCCAAGCCCAGTTCGACGAGGCCGAAGGCGACGGCCTTGCCGACTCCGCCGGCCCCGATCTGACACACCGCGCCGGGCGCGTCGCCGTCGAAAGTGTTGCGGTAGGCGGCGACGAAACCAGAGAAGTCGGTGTTGAAGCCTCTCGGGCCATCGGGCTCGAACAGCACGGTGTTGACGGCGGCGAGCGTGCGGACCAGCGGCTCGTCGATGGCGAGCTTGGCGACCACCCGTTCCTTGTATGGCAGGGTTATGTTGATGCCGCGATAGCCGGCCTCGGCGGCGTGGCGAAAGGTCGCGTCGAAATCCTCGCCACGCTCGGCCGGGACCAGCAGGTCATAGCTCACCGACATGCCGGCCATCTGGCCGCCGAGCCGGTGCAGGTCGGGCGCGCTGGAGTCGCGAATATTGTCGCCGATCAGGCCCAGGCGGATCTCGCTCATGGCCATCATCAATGCCGCGTGGCGGTGGCCGGCACAAGCCGGGCCGGCTTTACGCTATTGTCCGCGCCGGTCGAACGGAGCGGATCGGGCATGGACCACGGCGGCGAGCCGGACTTCGAGGCACTGGCGCGTGCGGCACATCGCCGTTGGAACGCGGACGGCGGCGCGCCTGTGCTGCTGCAACGGCGCGAGAACGCGGTGTTCAGGGTCGCCGGGCCGGACGGCGGGCCGGCGGTGCTGCGTATTCACCGCCGCGGCTACCACAGCGATGCGGCACTGCGCTCGGAACTGGCCTGGATGCGGATGCTGGGGCAGGCTGGGCTGCCGGTGCCGACGCCGATTCCGGCCGGCGACGGCGGTGACCTGGTGAACGTCGAGGGTTGGCGCGCCGACATGCTGAGCTGGCTCGACGGCGAGCCGCTCGGCGCCATCGGTACGCCACTGGGTCTGGCTGGGACGCCCCGCCGCGCTGTATTCGAGCGGCTGGGCGCGCTAGCTGGGCGGTTGCACGACCGTTCGAATGCCTGGAACCGGCCGGATTGGTTCAAGCGTCCCGCCTGGGACCTGGATGGGCTGACCGGCGAGAACCCATTGTGGGGACGGCCGTGGGAACTGGCGACGCTGTCGACCGGCGACGCCGGCCTGCTGCGCCGGGCGATGGCGGCGGCGCGGCTGGACCTGGCATCATTCGAGGGCGACTACGGCCTGATCCACGCCGACATGCTGCCGGAGAATATCCTGGTCGCGGACGGTGTGCCGCGGCTCATCGACTTCGACGACTGCGGCTTCGGCTGGCGCCTGTTCGAGGTGGCGACGGCGTTGTTCTGGCATCGCGCCGAGCCGGACTATGGCGAACTGGAGGCGGCGTTGGTTCGAGGTTATCGCCAATGCAAGTCGCTGCCCGAGACGGCCGTGACGGCGCTGCCGCTGTTCATGCTGTTGCGCGGGTTGAGCTATGTCGGCTGGACCCACACGCGGGGGCAGGAGCTGACCGCGACACTGGTATTTGACGTGTGCGCGCTGGCCGACGAGTATCTGGCAGGGCGATAGCGTGGCCGCGTCGCAAGGGTGCTTGCATGCGCGTCTGGCATGCTAAGCTAGGGTCACGAAGCTGAATTGTGAGGCAGCAGGGACAAACATGGCGGCAATACAATACGAAGCGCCAACGACGGTTGAGGACGCAGTCGGGCTCTTGAGCAAGGCCAAGGGCACCGCCCGGGTCCTGGCGGGCGGCACGGATTTACTGGTGCAGATGCGCACCGGGCGCGTGGAACCATCGCTGATCGTCGATATCAAGAAGATTCCGCAGATTCGGAAGATCAAGTCCGAGAAGGGCGGTTTCCGGGTCGGCGCGGCCGTCGCCGGCGCCGAGATGAGTGAGCACGCCGCGGTGTGCAAGGCCTGGCCTGGCATCGTCGAGGCCTTCGACCTGATCGGTTCGACACAGATCCAGGGCCGCGCCTCGATGGGCGGCAACCTGTGCAATGCGTCGCCGGCCGCTGACAGCGTGCCGGCGCTGGTCGCGGCTGGCGCGACCGCCACCGTCGCCGGACCGAAGGGCACGCGCGAGGTGCCGGTCGAGAAGATTCCGGCCGGTCCGGGCAAGACCTCGCTGGCGAAGGGCGAGTTCGTCGTCGACATCGTGCTGCCGGCGCGCAAGGCCGGCACGGGCGACGCCTACCTGCGCTTCATTCCGCGCACCGAGATGGATATCGCGGTGGTCGGCGTCGGCATCTGCCTGACGCTGGACAAGAGCGGCACCTGCACCGCGGCGCGTGTCGCGGTGGGCGCGGTGGCGCCGACGGTGCTGCTGGTCGAGGACGCGGCGAAAGCGTTGATCGGCACCAAGCTGGACGACGCGGCGATGGCGGCGCTCGACAAGGCGGTGCAGGCGGCGTGCAAGCCGATCGATGACAAGCGCGGTACGATTGCGTATCGCACCAAGGTTTCCGGTGTGCTGGCGCGGCGGGCCGCGGCCATCGCGGCCGAGCGGGCGAAGGGCTGAGCGAGAATGTCAAAATATCACGTAACCACCTCGATCAACGGCGAAGAGGTCGAGTTCCTCTGCGAAGCGCAGCAGACGCTGCTTGACGTGCTGCGCGACGAACTGGAACTGACCGGCAGCAAGGAAGGCTGCTCGTCGGGTGACTGCGGCGCCTGCTCGGTCATGGTCGACGACCGGCTGGTGTGTTCCTGCCTGGTGCTCGCGACCGAGGCCGAAGGGGCCAAGGTCGAGACCATCGAGGGCATGGCCGACGGCGACCAGCTGCATCCGCTGCAGCAGAAATTCCTGGAACATGCCGCGCTGCAGTGCGGCATCTGCACCCCGGGCATCCTCATCGCCGCCAAGGCGCTGCTGGAAAAGCACCCGGACCCCAGTGAGGAAGAGACGCGTTACTGGCTGGCCGGCAACCTGTGCCGGTGTACTGGCTATGACAAGATCATTCGCGCCGTGCTCGACACGGCCGCCGAGATGAGAGGCTGAACCTATGGATGACGCTCCGCACTACAAGTTTGTCGGCACCCGTCCGATCCGCCCCGATGGCGTCGAGAAGGTAACCGGCCGCGCCGCCTACGGCGCCGACATGGTCCTGCCGGGCATGCTGCACGGCCGGGTGCTGCGCAGCCCGCACGCGCATGCCCGGATCAAGTCGATCGACACGTCGGCGGCCGAGAAGCTGTCTGGCGTCAAGGCGGTGATGACCGCCGCCGACATGCCGGAAATTCCTAACGAGCTGGCCCCGGCCGGCGAGATGATGGTCAACTTCCGCGAGGTGTCGGACAACATCCTGGCGCGCACCAAGGTGCTGTATGACGGCCACGCCGTGGCCGCCGTCGCCGCCACCTCGCCGTCGATCGCCGAGGCCGCCTGCAAGCTGATCAAGGTCGAGTACGAGGTGCTGCCGCACGTCATCGACCCGGTCGCCGCAATGGCCGACGACGCGCCGGTGCTGCACGACCATATCTTCACCGAAGGCCTGCCGGAGAAGCCGAGCAAGCCGTCGAACGTGGCCAAGCGGATCGAGATCGGCACTGGCGACATCGAGGCCGGTTTCAAGGACGCCGACGTGGTCATCGAGCGCGAGTTCAACACCGCGGCGGTGCACCAGGGCTATATCGAGCCGCACGCCTGCCTGGCGAACTTCACTTTCGACGGCCAGACCACGCTGTTCTGCTCCACGCAGGGCCACTTCGTGGTGCGCGCGATCTGCGCCAAGGTGCTGCAGATGGAGCTGTCGCGGCTGCGCGTCACCGCGTCGGAGATCGGTGGCGGCTTCGGTGGCAAGACCGTGGTCTACCTGGAGCCGCTGTCGATCGTGCTGAGCCGCAAATCCGGCCGGCCGGTCAAGATGGTGATGTCCCGCGAGGACGTGTTCCGCGCCAGCGGTCCGACCTCGGGTGCCAACGTCTGGGTCAAGATGGGCATCAAGAAGGACGGTACGCTGGTCGCCGGCGAGGCGGTGCTGAAGTACCAGGCCGGTGCCTATCCCGGTTCGCCGGTGCAGCCGGGCTGCATGTGCGCCTTCGCGCCGTACGACATGGCGAACGTGAAGGTGGTCGGCTACGACGTCGTCACCAACCGGCCGAAGGTCGCGGCCTATCGCGCGCCGGGGGCGCCGATCTCCGAATATGCGGTTGAGTCGGTGGTCGACGAACTGGCGAAGGCGGTCGGTATCGACCCGATCGACGTGCGCATCAAGAACGCCGCCAAGGAAGGCACGCGTGCCGCCTATGGGCCGAAGTTCGGGCCGATCGGCTATCTCGATCTGCTGAACAAGGTCAAGGAGTCGGAGCACTACAAGGCGCCGCTCGGCAAGAACCAGGGTCGCGGCATCGCCGCCGGCTTCTGGTTCAACATCGGCGGCGAGAGCTGCGCCACGATCAACATCAACGAGGACGGCACCATCGGCCTGGTCGAGGGCAGCCCCGACATCGGCGGCAGCCGGGCCTCGATGGCGCTCATGGCGGCGGAGACACTTGGCGTGTCGACCGACCGGATCAAGCCGATCATCGCCGACACCGCCTCGCTCGGGTACACCTTCCTGACCGGCGGCAGCCGCACGACCTTCGCCACCGGCATGGCGGTGACGCAGGCGGCGCAGAATGCGATCCAGCAGCTGCGCGAGCGGGCCGCCAAGATCTGGGACATCCCGGTCGAGGCGGTGGAGTGGGAGGATGGCTTCGCGCGACCGACCAGCTCCAATGCCGGTGACTTCGAGCCGCTGTCGATCGGCGACATCGCCGCCAAGGCGGGCAAGACCGGCGGACCGATCGTCGGCCGGGCGGAGATCAACGCCGCCGGCGCCGCGCCCGGCTTCGGCGCGCATATCTGCGACGTCGAGGTCGACGAGGAGACCGGCCGCGTGACCGTGACCCGCTACACCGCGGTGCAGGACGTCGGCAAGGCGATCCACCCATCCTACGTGGAGGGCCAGCTCCAGGGCGGCGCCGCGCAGGGTATCGGCTGGGCGCTGAACGAGGAGTACATCTACGATAAGAACGGCAAGCTCGATAACCCGGGCTTCCTGGACTACCGCATGCCGGTGGCCTCCGACCTGCCGATGATCGAGACCATCCTGGTCGAGTGCCCGAACCCGAACCACCCCTACGGCGTGCGTGGCGTCGGCGAGACTCCGATCATTCCGCCGATGGCGGCGGTGGCCAATGCGGTCGCCGCGGCGACCGGCGTGCGCATGACCGACCTGCCGATGTCGCCGCCGAAGGTGCTGGCAGCCCTCGGCAACGCCAATGGGGGCGGCGACGACTAGGCGCTGTCATCAGGTAGCGCGCTGGCATGGCTAGGGTTGTCCTGCCGACCAGCGTGGCCAGACAATTTGCCGCCGCGACCGAATTCGAGGTCGCGGCGGCAAACGTTCGCGCCATGCTCGAAGCGCTCGACACGCAGCATCCGGGGCTGCGCCGCGAGATCGAGGACACCATGGCGCTCGCCATCGACGGTGAGATCTACCAGGACTACATGCTGGAACCGTTGCAGCCCGAGAGCGAGGTCTTCGTCGTGCCTAAGATCGGCGGTGGCTGAGGGGCAGATTGTCGCCTGGGCACATGTAGTTCATTTGGATAGTGCCAGCGCCCATCTTTACAGTTTTGTGACCCATTCGTGCTATATTTGGCACGTTTGGGGACGACGATGCGGCAAAACGGCATTTCAGTTCGCCCGGCCATGGTACTTCGATGGCTCATTGGCGTCATTACGGTGCTGTTGTTACTGAGCCTTACGGTTTCAGTGCTCGCCTGGCCTTTCGGACATGATCATTTGTTCGGGCTGGCCGCCAAGTTCCGCGTCGCCGGCGAACGCAACATTCCGACGTATTTTGCGGCGGCCCAGCTTGCCCTGGCGGCTGTGTTGCTGGCATTGACAGCCTCTTGGCACGTGGCGGCGGCGACCGGCGAGGGGCGGCCCTGGTCGGTTCTGGCGGTCGGTTTCGCGGCGATGTCGATGGAAGAGATTGCCGGACTGCACGAGTATTCAAGTTCGCTGGTCTACGACGCCCTCGGGATCGAGGGCGCCAGCGCGTTCCATTTTGCCTGGGTGGTGCCGGCGCTGCTGCTTGTCGCCCTGCTCGCGCTGTACTTCGTCCGGTTCCTTCTCGCGCAGCCGTCACGAACCCGCAATCTGTTCGTTCTTTCCGGCGTCCTGTTCGTCGGCGGCGCCGTCGGCATGGAGATGGTCGGCGGCTACTATCAATCAATCCAGTCGCAACCGCTGATTCTCGGGACTGCGACTTACTTCGTCTACGATATGATTGCGACTCTGGAGGAGGCGCTGGAGTTCTTCGCGATTGCGATTTTCATCTATGCGCTGCTCGACTATTGCGAGCGCCGTCTCGGCGAAGTCCGCATCCGCTTCGGACACGGTCCGGCGCCGGCGGAGTGACTCTCGGCGGTCGCCATCGGCGGCGCTCTTTCATCCGACACAGGCCATGCATTACGCTGAAGGCAATTCGGCGACCAACCTGCTTGAGAGGACGGCATATGAACGAGATCGTCAAACCGAAACGCCTTGTCGGCACCAGCCCGGTACGACCGGACGGCGTGCCGAAGGTCACGGGCCAGGCGAAATACGGTGCGGATTTCACGCTGCCCGGAACGTTGACCGGCAAGGTGTTGCGCAGCCCCCACGCGCATGCCCGCATCCGCAAGATCGATGCCTCCAAGGCGTTGCAGCTGCGCGGCGTGTACGCGGTGGTCACGGGTGACGATTTCCCGGAGATGAAGTTCAGCTACATCGGTCCGGAACGGGTGCAGCAGAATTTCTGGCACATGACGCGCAACGTCATCGCCAGGGAGAAGGCGCTGTACGAAGGTCACGCGGTGGCCGCCGTCGCCGCCGCCAGCCCGTCGATCGCGGAAGCGGCCTGCAAGCTGATCGAGATCGACTACGAGGTGCTGCCGCACGTCATCGACGTCGACGAAGCTATGGCCGACGACGCGCCGGTGCTGATCGAGGATATGATCACCCGTGGCGTCGAGCCGGCGCCGACCAAGCCGTCCAACATCGCCCGGCGCTGGGAGGACGAGGTCGGCGACGTGGCCAAGGGCTTCGCCGAGGCCGATGAGATCGTCGAGCACGACTACAAGACCGCGGCCGTGCACCAGGGCTACCTGGAACCGCACGCCTGTCTGGCGCGGACCGACGCCGACGGGCAGTGCGAGCTGTGGACCTCCAGCCAGGGCCACTTCGTGATCCGTCACTACGCCGCCACCCTGTGCGGCATGCGGCTGTCCGACCTGAAGGTCAACCCGGCGGAGATCGGCGGCGGCTTCGGCGGCAAGACCGTGGTCTACCTTGAGCCGCTGGCACTGATGCTGTCGAAGAAGTGCGGCCGGCCGGTGAAGATGACGATGAACCGGGTTGAAGTGTTCCAGGCCTCCGGACCGACCTCGGGTGCCTCGATGCACATGAAGATCGGCGTCAAGAAGGACGGCACGATCGTGGCGGCCGACGGCGTCTTCAAGTACCAGGCCGGTGCCTTCCCCGGCTCGCCGGTGATCGGCGGCGCGATGTGCGCCTTCGCCACCTACGCGATTCCGAACATGCGGGTGGTGGCCTACGACGTGGTCTCGAACCGGCCGAAGGTCGCGGCCTACCGCGCGCCGGGCTCGCCGATCGCCGCTTTCGCGGTGGAGAGCACGCTTGACCAGCTGGCCAAGAAGATCGGCATGGACCCGCTGGAACTGCGGGCCAAGAACGCGATCACGCCGGGTGCGCCGATGATCGGCGGCGGCAAGATGACGCACGAGGGCTACAGCGCCACGGTCGAGGCGATCATGAATCATCCGGCCTACAAGGCGCCGCTGGGGCCGAACCAGGGCCGCGGCGTGGCCTCGGGCTATTGGTTCAACGGTGGCGGCGAGTCGGGCGCCACGGTCTACATCAACGCCGACGGTTCTGTGGTGGTGGCGACCGGCAGCCCCGACATCGGCGGCAGCCGGGCCTCGATGGCGATCATGGCGGCGGAGACGCTGGGCGTGCCGTACGAGAAGGTGCGCGCGACGGTGAACGATACCACCTCGGTGCCCTACACCCACGTCACCGGCGGCAGCCGCGTGACCTACGCCACCGGCATGGCGGTGATCGGTGCCTGCGAGAAGGTGATCGACGAGGCGCGCGCGCGCGCCGCCAAGCTGTGGGACGTGGACGTGGAGGGCGTCGACTGGGAGGACGGCTACGTCAAGCCGTCGAGCTCCAACGTCGGCAAGTTCGAGCCGATGTCGCTGGCCGAGATCGCCGCCAAGGCGACGCAGACCGGCGGCCCGATCGGCGCCTCCAACGCGGTGGCCGCGACCGGTCAGGCGCCGGGCTTCTCCACCCAGATGGCTGACGTCGAGGTCGACCCGGAGACCGGCAAGGTCACCATCCTGCGCTTCGTCGTGGCACAGGATGCCGGCCGTGCCATCCACAAGGCCTATGTCGAGGGCCAGATGCAGGGCGGCGTGGTGCAGGGCATCGGCTGGGCCCTGAACGAGGAGTACATCTACAACGACAAGGGGCAGCTCGATAATCCGGGCTTCCTGGACTATCGGATGCCGGTGGCTTCCGACCTGCCGATGATCGACACGGTGATCGTCGAGGTGCCGAACCCGAACCACGCCTTCGGCGTGAAGGGCGTCGGCGAGGTCAATATCTGTCCGACGATGGCGGCGATTGCCAACGCCGTGGCGGCGGCGACCAACAAGCGCATGGACTCGCTGCCGATCTCACCGCCGAAAATGCTGGCGGCGCTCGAGAACGGCGGCGACGACCTGTAGCGACGGACACGGCATCGATCGCGCCAAGGGCGCCGGTCCGGTGATTCCGGACCGGCGCCCTTACCGTTCGCTCGTCGTGGTTTGCCACGGGTGCGGTGTGACAAACGCTGGCCGCCGCGAATTCCTATACAATCGTTAACTTATCGCGGCGCAGACTGCTGGCCTGCCGCCCTGTGCCGCGCCTGTCGCTGGCCGAACGGCGGCGGGGCCGGGGCTGGCGTATCGCGCGCCGGGCCGGGTCACCACGCCCGCTGCTACGGCTTGGTGAAAACACGGAGTGACAACGATGACTGAATTGACCTTGAAGATGTTCGCCGCGCGGATGCGGCTTGCCGGCTATTGGCGCAACAAGGACGGCGCCACCGCCATCGAGTATGGGCTGATCGCTGCCGGCATCGCGGTGGCGATCATCGCCGCGATCTTCGCGCTTGGCGACACGATCAGCAACTTCTTCAACTCCATTGGCGACAACATCTCCGGCGCCAGCTGACCGCGACAGCGACGCCAACGAAAAAGGGGCGTGCCGGTCGGCGCGCCCCTTTGCGTTTCGGGCCTGTCGCCCGCTCAGCCGAGCCAGCGCTTGCGCCGGCGGTAATATTTCACATCGCGGAAGTTGCGTTTCTCGTCGCCCGACATGCCGAGATAGAACTCCTTGATGTCGGCATTGTCGCGTAGCTGATCGGCCTGGCCCTCCAGCACGATGGCGCCGTTCTCCATCACGTAGCCGAAATCGGCGAGGCCGAGCGCCAGGGCGGCGTTCTGTTCGACGATCAGGAAGGTGACGTCCTGCTCCTGGCGCAGGCGCCGGATGATGCCGAAGATCTCCTCCACGATCATCGGCGCCAGGCCCAGCGACGGCTCGTCCAGCATGATCAGTTTCGGGTCGGACATCAGTGCGCGGCCGACCGCCAGCATCTGCTGCTCGCCGCCGGAGAGATAGCCGGCACGGACGCCGCGGCGCTCCGCCAGGCGCGGGAAGTACTCGTACACCCGGTCGATATTCTGTTGCAGCTTGGCGCGGCTCGGCAGGATGTGGCCGCCGGCGATCAGGTTCTCGTCGCTGGTCAGGCTGCCGAACACGCGCCGGCCCTCGAACACCTGGACGATGCCGCGGGAGACCAGCTCGTGCGCGCGCAGGCGGTCGATGCGCTGGCCTTCGAATTCGATATTGCCACGGGTGATTTCGCCACGTTCCGGCCGCAGCAGCCCGGAAATCGCCTTCAGCGTCGTGGTCTTGCCGGCGCCGTTGGCGCCCAGGATGGTCGTGATCTGCCCCTGCTTGGCCTCGATCGAGACGCCGCGCAGGACCAGGATGACGTTGTCGTAGATGACTTCGACGTTGTTGATCAGCAGCATGATCGATCCATGTCGGAGGTAAGGACGGCGGCCGACCCGTCGCCGGGCCGGCCGCCGTGATCAGCCGTGATCAGTGCTCGGCCTTGACCATTTCTTCCACGATGTCGCGATAGCCGTGGAACCACTCGGTCTGCGGCACCCACTTGCCGCCCTTGGCCTGGAAGATACGCACCCAGCCACCGCCTTCATGGTCGAAGTCGGAGAACTTCAGCGGCGGCACCAGGCCACCCAGCGAGAAGTCGTTGATGGCCTCGAAGCCGGCCTTCACGTCCTCGCCGGTGATCTTGCCGCCATTCTTCGCCTTCAGCGCGTTCTCGATCGCCTTCAGGTGCAGCGCGGCCTGGAACACGCCACGGTTGTAGAACACCGTGGAGTTCATCGCCTCCGGCGGCTCCTTGCCGTTGGCCTTGTACATGGCCTTGATCTCATCCATCACCGGATAGTCGGAGCCGACGCCGGCGAACTGGATGCCGTTGTAGCCCTCGGCGACTTCCCAGCCGCCCGCGCCGGCGATGTCCGCCTCGCTGGCGCCCCAGACGAAGGACACGACCTTCTCCAGCGGATAGCCCATGCGCTTGAACTCCTTCATGGAGACCGACGGGCCCTTGCCGAAGATGTGCGCGATCACGAAGTCGGCGCGATAGCGCCGCGCGATGTCCTGCACCTGGACCTTCATCTCCACGCCTGGCGGCGGGACGGCGAACTGCTTGAGCTCGAAGCCCTCCAACTCCGCCAGCTTCTCCAGCACCGGCAACGGCTCGCGGCCGGCGGGGTTGTCGTAGAAGATGAACGCGATCTTCTTGCCCTTCAGCCCGCCCATCTGGCCCTTGGCGAACTCGACGGCGGCGCCAGCCTGCGACCAGTAGCTCGCCGCGATCGGGAACAGGTAGGGGTATTTCAGGCCGTTGGCCGCGGCGGCGCTGCCAAAGCCAGGGCTGGTGCCGGGGATCTTGTCCTCGATCAGGTTCGAGGTCACCGCCTGGGTTTGCGGCGTGCCCCAGATGCTGATCAGGACGGCGCCTTCGGCCTTGTAGCGCTGGTACGCTTCCATCGCCGGCGGCACCTTGTATTCGATGTCGATCTCATGCGCCACGATCTTGTGGCCCATGATACCGCCCTTCGAATTCACCAGATCGACATAGTCGTGATAGCCCGGGCACAGGAACGTGCCGACGGTCTGCGTCGGTCCGGTCCGGTCGCACATCATGCCGATGATGACCTCGTCGGCGGCCTGCGCCGTCGACGCCCCGGCCGCGGCGAACATGCCGGCGGCGATGAGGGCGGGTTGCCATAGCTTCATCGTAGCCTCCCTTCTGATGGGCGCTTGGTCGCGCCCGTTTCGCGGCCGTCCCTAGTAGGAAAACGGCCAGACCCGGAAATAACTCCGAATATTCAGCCACATCTTGTTGAGCCCGTCCGGTTCCAACACCAGGAACATGATGATCAGGCCGCCGAAGATGATCAGCCGAAGCTGCGAGATTACCTGGGCCAGCGCCGCCGGCTCGACGAAGATCGAGCCGAAGGTCTCCATGATGATGCGGATCACCACCGGCAGAAGGGTGATGAAGATCGCGCCGAAGATGGTGCCCAGGACCGAGCCGAGCCCGCCGATGATCACCATCGCGAGGTAGTCGATCGAGGTGATGATCTGGAACTGCTCGTAGTTCGCGATGCCCAGATAGTAGGTGTACATCACGCCGCAGACGCCGGCATAGAAAGACGAAATGGCGAACGCCGTCAGCTTGTAGCGGAACACGCTGATGCCGATGATCTCGGCGGCGATGTCCTGATCGCGGATGGCGATGAAGGCGCGACCGATGCGGCTGCGCACCAGGTTCATCGTCGCCAGGATCGCGATCACGCAGATGATCATCAAGAAGTAGTAGAGCTGGCCCTGCTGCTTCAGGACGTAGCCGAAGATCTCCGGCGGCGGCACTTCGATCGACGCCTGAACGCCGCCCGATATCGCCGGCGTGTGGTTGATGATCCATTCGATGATGAACTGCGCCGCCAGCGTGGCGATGGCCAGATAGATGCCCTTCACCCGCAGCGATGGAATGCCGACGATCAGGCCGATCAGCGCCGCCATCAGGCCACCGGCCGGCAGCGTCAGCCAGAACGGCAGGTCGAGCTTGGTCGCCAGGTTGGCTGCCGTGTAGGCGCCCACCGACATGAAGGCCGCGTGGCCGATGGAAAGCTGGCCGGTGTAGCCGAGCAGGATGTTGAGGCCGAGCGCGCCAACGATGGCGATCGCCACGAGATTGATGACCGACAGGTAGTAGTCGCTCAACAACAGCGGCGCGATGACGAAGAAAAGCACCGCGAAGCCGGTCACCGCGACGCGGGTGATCGGCAGCGGGTAGAGCGCCATGTCGGCGGCGTAACTCGTCTTGTAGTAGCCGCTTTCGCGATAGAACACCGACGTCCGCTCCCTAGATACGCTCGATAATCGGCTTGCCGAAGATGCCGTGGGGCCGAACCATCAGGGCGATGATCATCAGCACGTAAGGCGTGAAGTCCTTGGTGCCACCGCCGACCAGCGGGTCGATATAGCCGGCCGCCCAGGCCTCGCAGACACCGATGATCAGGCCGCCGACGACAACACCGATAATGCTGTCCAGGCCGCCCAGGATGACCACGGGAAAGACCTTCAGGCCGAGCACCGCGAGCTGGCTGTCGACGCCGATGGCGTTGCCCCAGACCAGACCGCCGAGCAGCGCCACGAAGCCGGCCAGCATCCAGGCCAGCGCGAAGTAGCGCTCCACGTTGATGCCCATCGCCATCGAGACCTGGTGGCTGTCGGCGACCGCGCGCATCGCCACGCCCTTGCGACTCTTCATGAAGAACCAGCCGAAGGCGCTCAGGAAAATCACCGAGATGATCGCACCGACCAGGTCGATGCGGGTCATGAACAGCGGGCCCCAGATCACCGGGTCGTTGGAGACCGGCAGGTTGATCGGCCGGGTCTCGGCGCCGAGCACCAGCGGGCCGAAGCCGCGCAGCATCAGCGCCAGGCCGATCGTCGCCATGATGATCGCGACCACGGGGCGGCCGATCATCGGCCGCAGCACCACGCGCTCCAGGCCCCAGTTGAACACCAGCATGAAAGCCAGGCCGATGGCGATGGCCACGAACAGCGGCGCGCCGTACAGCGTTGCCATGCCGGCGACGATCATCGCCGCGATCATCACGAACTCGCCCTGGGCGAAGTTGATCGCGTCGGTCGACTTGTAGATCAGGACGAAACCGACCGCGATCAGCGCGTACATCATCCCGGTCAGGATGCCGTTGAACGTCAGTTCGACGAAGAAGTTGAAGTCGAAATCCATCGGCGCCGGCTCCCTAGGCGGCTTCTTCGATTTGCATGCGCGAATTGAGCGACGACTGGCTGCCGTCCTCGAAGGTCACGTCGAGGGTGAGCTCGACATCCTTGCCGCCGCCATAGAAGGCATCGATCACCGGCGCGTACTTCTCCGCGATGTAGCCGCGGCGCAGCTTGCGGGTGCGGGTGATCTCGTTGTCGTCGGCGTCCAGATCCTTGGACAGCAGCAGGAATCGCTTGATGCGCAAGGCCTCGGGCAGGCCGAGGTTGATCTTGCGGATCTCCTCGGCGACGAGTTCGCGTACCTCGGGCCGCTGGCTCAGGTCCATGTAGTTGGTGTACGGCATGGCCTGGCGCTCGGCCCACTTGCCGACGGTCTCGTAGTCGATGGCGATCATCGTCGACACGAACGGATGGCCATCGCCGAAGGCGACCGCTTCGTTGATAAAGGGGCTGAATTTCAGCTTCAGCTCGATGAACTGCGGCGTGAACGGGGTGCCGTCGTGCAGGCGACCGACGTCCTTGGCGCGGTCGACGATAACCAGGTGGCCCTTGCCGTCGATCAGGCCGGCATCGCCAGTGTGGAACCAGCCATCGGCGTCGATCGCCTCGGCGGTCTTCTCGGGCTCTTTGTAGTAGCCGCGGAAGACGCCGGCGGATCGCACCAGGACTTCGCCGCGATCGTCGTCGATGCGCACCTCGATCTCCCGGCACGGCGGGCCGACGGTGTCGGGATTGGCCTCGGTATTGGGTTGCAGCGAAGCCAGTCCGGTCAGTTCTGTGGACCCATAGACCTGCTTCAGGTTGACGCCGAGGCCGCGGAAGAAGCGGAAGGTATCGGGGCCGAGCGGCGCGCCGCCGGTGTAGCACCAGCGCGCGCGGCGCAGCCCGAGCTGGTCACGGATCGGGGCGTAGACCAAGAACTCGCCCAGCGCGTGCATCAGCTTCAGGCCGCCCGACACCGGCTTGCCTTCGAACTTCAGGTTCTCGATCCGCACCGCGACGTCGATGAAATAGTTGTAGACGGCCTTCTTCAGGGGCGAGGAATCGCCGCCGCGCACCTGCAATGACGTCAGCATGCCGTCCCAAACCCGCGGCGGGGCGACGATACCGGTCGGCCCCAATTCGCGCAGGTCGCGCAGCACGGTTTCCGGTTCCTCCGGGCAGTTGGTGGCGCAGCCGACCATCAGGCTGACCACCAGGCCGTAGAGCGCATCGCCGACCCAGGCCATCGGCAGGTAGGACAGCAGGTCGTCGTCGCGACGCACGTCCTCGTGCTGCAGGAATATCTTCGCGGTCTGCACCAGGTTGGCGTGGTTGAGCATCACGCCCTTGGGATTGCCGGTGGTGCCGGAGGTGTAGCAGATGATCGCGACGTCCTCGGCGGTGCCGCTGGCAATCGCCTGATCGACGGCGCTGGTGTCGGTGCCCTTCGCCTGCACCGCCTGAAAGGAGATCAGGATCGACTCGTCGTAGCGCGCCAGCCCGCGTTCGTAGTCGTAGATCAGCCACTGCAGCGCCGGCAGCTGATCGCGGATCGACAGGATCTTGTCGACCTGCTCCTGGTTCTCCGCGACGATCACCTTGACCTCGGCATGCTGCAGCACGAAGGCCAGTTCGTTGGCGATGGCGTCCTGGTAGACCGGCACCGCCTGGCCGCCGACGCACATCGCCGCGACCTGCGCCCAGTAGAGCCGCGGCCGGTTGTTGCCGATCACCGAAAGCTTGTCGTCGCGCCCGAAACCCAGCGCCGACAAGCCGGCCGCGAAGCGGCGCACCTGATCGCTGTAGTCGTTCCAGTCGTGGGTCTGCCAGATGCCGAGATTCTTCTCCCGGATCGCCGGCGCCGTGCCCATGGTCTCGGCGGCGCGGACCAGATACTGCGGAATGGTTTGCGGGTCGCTCATGGTGTCCGTGGTCCGGGCGCTGTCAATGGCTGGAGCCAAGGTAGGCTTCGATCACCTTGTCGTCGGCGCGCACGTGATCGGGGGTGCCCTCGGCGATCTTGGCGCCCTGGTCGAGCACCGCGACCTGGTCGGAAATCTCCATCACCACGCCCATGTCGTGCTCGATCAGCACGATGGTGGTGCCGAGCTCCTCGTTGGCGTCGAGGACATAGCGCACCATGTCCTCCTTCTCCTCCTGGTTCATCCCCGCCATCGGCTCGTCGAGCAGCAGCAGCTTGGGTTCCGCGGCCAGCGCCCGGCCGAGCTCGACGCGCTTCTGCAGGCCATAGGCGAGGCCGCCGGCGGGCTGCTTGCGCAGGTCGGTGAGCTTCAGGAAGTCGATGATCTCCTCGACCTTCTCGCGGTGTTCGATCTCCTCGCGCTGCGCCGGGCCCCAGAACACCACCGACGACAGCACGCCGGCGCGCATGTGGACATGGCGGCCGAGCATCAGGTTCTCCAGCACCGTGAGACCGCGAAACAGCGCGATGTTCTGGAAGGTGCGGGCGATGCCGAGCGCGGCGCGCTGCGGCGGACCCATGCGGGTGATCTCGCGGCCGTCGAAGCGGATCTCGCCCTCGTCGGGCTTGTAGAAACCGCTGATCATGTTGAGCAGCGAGGTCTTGCCGGCGCCGTTGGGGCCGATGATGGCGAAGATCTGGCCCTCGGGCACGTCAAGGCTGACATCGGTCACGGCGCGCACGCCACCAAACGATTTGACCACACCGTTGACGCTGAGGACGTTGGGAATGGCCGACTGTGGCGCGGCGCTCACGGGCGGACGGCCCTTGCGTGCGTCGATAGCTGGCGACGAACCCTCAAGACGATGACGCCTCGATGATCGGCCCCGCGTGCGGGGCCGGCAGCGCAACTATGAGTGCTAGCATCATCAGACGCTTGCCTTTCGCTCCCTGCAGGTTTTCGCAGCAATGACCGGCGCCATTGCATCCGCGCACGGCCCACGTGACGCCTGCGATTGGCGTGGGCCTGGGTGTGCGGGGCGGGTGGAACTTTGTGTACTTGCCCGCCGCGAAACCACTTTGCTGTGCGGCATGGTGGGCAAGAATCCGCCGGCAGGCAAGCCCAAACGCCAGCGACAGCGGCGCGCGTCAGCCGATCATGATGTCGGAAGGCGCCACGTCGGCCTCGTAGAGGGTGACGTTGCGGTAGGCGCTCTCGGCGTTCCGGGCGCCGCCGTCGTGGTCGTTGACGAAGGCGATGAAGTGGATGTCGCCGAGGCCGAACAGGTCGCCGGCGTCGATCTCGAACGACTGCCAGTTGCCGGCGCCGGTGTAGAGGTCGGGGTTGCCCTGCCAGTTGTTCGTCTGGGTGCCGTAGACCTGGAAGGTCTCGCGTCCCCAGACGTTGTC
>JAVKFY010000054.1:0-120303 GCA_040223615.1 Alphaproteobacteria bacterium | reverse complement strand
CTCCGTCTGGCCCAGCACCGGAACATCGACGACATCTCGCACCGCATCGGCACGCTCGTCAGCGGCTTCAAGCCGGACGAATGCGCAAACTATCTCGTCAATGCCGGTTACGCTTCAGTCAAAACATGAAACGCTCTAGCCCAGTAGCACCGCCTCGAAGGTGGCGCTCACCTGGCCCGGGCTGCCGGAGCCAAGCTGCTGCGTATGCCGGGCGGGCCGCGAGTTCTCGTCCGGGAACATCTTCGTCCACTCGTCGTTCAGCGCCGCGCGGCCGGTCGCCGGATCCTTGACCCAGAACGTGACCTTGATGATGTCGTCGGGCGTGCCGCCAGCGGCCTCGATCCCGGCGCGGATGTGCTTGAAGATGTTGGTGACCTGGGCCGCCATGTCCTCGGGCAGGTCGCCGCTGTCCGGGTCGCGGCCACCGATCACGCTCGACATCACCATGTTGCCGATCCGGCTGGCATTCGGGATCGGATTGGCGTGCTTGAAGCCCGGCCAGTTGATGCTTTGCCGCTTAGCCATGCTCACGCCTTCTCGAAGACCGGCAGGTCCTCGGTTGCGTCCTGCAGCGCTTCCTTGCCCTCGGTCGGCAGGCTGACGGCGTAGTTGAGAGCGCCGTCGATGTCGCCCGACCAGACCTCGCGCGGCAGCTCGTACAGAAGCTCCACGCCGTAGCCGTTCGGATCGTGGATGTAGACCGAATGCGTCATCCCGTGCTCGACACGCCGGTCGAACTTAATGCCCTGCTCCTGGACGTAGGCGAGCTGCGCCAGCCAGGCTTCGCGATCGGCGAAGGTGATGGCGATGTGGTTCACCGCCGTCGGCATGCCGAACATGGCCCATTCCTTCGGCGGCGCCGGCAGGTCCTTGTTCTCCACCAGGGCGACGTCGTGGTGATGCAGTCCCTCGTCGCGCTGGCCGCTGTAGAAGCGCATCTTCGGCGGGTTCGGGCGCTGCTCGGTGGCCTTCAGCTCGCCGACCTGCTGGAAGCCGACGATCTCGGTCCAGAACTTGTGCGACTCTTCGATATCGCGCACGTTCAGCACCAGGTGATTGATGCCCACCGGGGTGACCGGCTTGCTGGTCTTCGACATCTCGAAATTTCCTTCCCAGTTGCGCCTGCGCCGTTGCCCGCGCGGCTGCCTGCACTAAACGCAATATCGGATCATACGCCGCCCCAGACCTCTTCGGCGACCGCGACAATATGCTCAAGCTTGCGGCGCTGCTCGTCGGCGGTCAGCTCGTTGCCGTGATGCGTGCTGGAGAAGCCGCATTGCGGGCTGAGGCACAGCCGGTCGACATCGACGAACCGCGCCGCCTCGTCGATGCGCCGCTTCAGCTCGTCCTTCGGCTCCAGGTCCGGCGTCTTCGAGGTGACGATGCCGAGCACCACCATCTTGTCCTTCGGCAGGAATCGCAGCGGCTGGAAATCGCCGGCCCGCTCGCTGTCGTACTCCATGAAGAAGGCGTCGATCTGCATCTGCGACAGGAACTTCTCCGCCACCGCCTCGTAGCCGCCCGACGAGATCCAGCTTGAGCGGAAGTTGCCGCGGCACATGTGGGTGGTCACCACCATGTCGTCGGGCCGGCCGGCGATGGCGGCGTTGTTCACCTCGATGAAGCTGTCCAGGAGCTGGTCCGGATCGGTGCCCTGCTCGCGCATCCGCGCCTGCATGTTTGGGTCGCACAGGTTGGTCGAGTTCACGTCGTCGAGTTGCAGGTAGCGGCAGCCCAGCGAATAGAAATCCTGTATGGCGTCGTTGTAGGCCTTGCCGAGATCGATCCAGAACTCATCCATCTCCGGGTAGGCGTCTTCCAGGATCACGTGTCGGCCGGCGCGATGGCGGAACATGGTCGGCGCCGGGATCGTCATCTTCGGCGTCTGCCTGGTGGTCTCTTTCAGAAACTCGAAATGCCGGCGCATGATGCCGTCGGCCGGATAGCGTACCTTGTCATAGACCTGTGCCGCCGGCGCCACGAAGTCCTTGCCGTCAGAGAAGTTGGCGGCGTAGTCGGTGTCGGTCGGCCGCACCCCGTCGAAGCCCCACATGAAGTCGAGGTGCCAGTAGTCGCGCCGGTATTCGCCGTCGGTGACGCCCTTCAGGCCAACGCTTTCCTGCAGCGCCACGACGTCGCGGACCGCACTGTCCTCGATCTCGGCCAGCGCCGCATCGTCGATCTCGCCGGCCTTCCAGCGCTGCCGCCCCGTCGCCAGCTCGGCCGGCCGCAGCAGGCTGCCGACGTGGTCGGCGCGGAATGGCGGCTTGATGCCTGCTTTGCTGCTCATCGGCCTTCCTGAAGTTCCTTCGACGTCTAGTCCAGCGGCTCGTCGAGAAAGCGGTCGACCAGGCGGTCGGCGCGCGTCCGGTCGGCCCGCATCTCCGCTTGCATCAGGTTACGACCCCGCGAGCCGAGATAGAAGCGCTCGTATTGCTCGTTCCGGCTGGCCAGCGCGGTGCCGGCGAAATCCCAGCCCAGCCGGAATACCCTCGCCCGGCGCTCGGCGTCGACCTCGACGCCGGCGAGATAGTGATCGAGCAGCGGTCGCAATTCATTGTCCTCGAACTGCGACTGGCTCGGCGTGGTGAAGATGTTGTGTGAGCCGAGCTGGCGGATGATCTCATTCACCCGCGGCATCCACACCGGCATCGACGCGCGTAGCGCCAGCAGCGGCTCGTGCTCCGGGAACCAGGCACCGTTGCCATACTCCTTGGCGTTCTGCTCCGCCGCGCAAATCGCGGCGCGCGCCAGCTCCGCGTAGGTCCAGATCTCGGCCAGCAGGTGCTGCGTCTCCGGTTTGTTGGCGGTGTTGATGGTCTCCGCCATGCGGCACGCGATGCCCCAGGCGAATTCCAGCTTGGTCTGCGCCCGGATCATGGTCTGCTGCATGATGTTGGGCCACCAGCTCGTCTGCATCACCGCGTTGTAGACCGCCAGGTTGGCGTCGACGAACAGCCGGTCGCGCGGCACCTCGACCCGATCGAAGATGACGAACGCGTCCTGCTCGTCGAAGCGGCTGGAGATTGGGTAGTCGAACAGGTTCCAGGCCCGCGAGGTGCTGTCGCGGCACAGGAATTTCAGGCCCGGCGTGTTCATCGGGATGTTGAAGCAGACCGCGTGCTTATCGGCCGCGTCCGGCATCGGCGAGCCGGGATAGACCGCCAGGTCGTCGGCAAACGGTGCCAGCGTGGCCAGTATGCGGCTGCCGCTGACCAGGATGCCGTGCTCGGTATCCTCCACCTTGTGCAGCTGCCGGTCTTCCAGGCCGACCGGCACCGTGCCGGCCGCGAGGTTGAAGGTGGTGTGGACGATGGTGTGCGTCAGGCCCAGATCGTTGCGACGCATCTCCGTCTGGTACTCGACCAGGTTGGCCGCACCCCGCTCGTTGCCGTTCACCGCCCACTCGTCGCTGCGCGCGGCGAAACCGGCATAGGTGACGTTCATGTAGTCCGGCGTGCGTCCCATCAGGCCGACTGAGTATTCCGCCACCCGTTGCAGGCCACGATGCCGGCGCAACAGGTCCTCGCGGGACTTCGGCAGCATGTGGCTGACCGCGATCGGCTCGCCGGTCTCCGGGTCCGCCATCAGGCAGTCGTCGGCGTGTTCGTGCTGCAGGTCGTAGACCTCGCCCAACGCCCGCGCGGCGCCGGCGAAGGCGGGATGCTCGGGCACATTCTCGACCTTCTCGCCGTCGACCCAGATCTCGCGCCCGTCATTCAGCTTCGACAGGAACTGCGCGCCGGTGCGTGCTGCCATGGTTGTTGCCTCCCCAAACTAGCCTGCCATCCTTGGGCGACGGACGCGACATCGAACGCGGTTGTCCGGAAGTGCGATATGCTGGCACCGTTTCGCCAGCATCCGCACCAGCCTAAGAGACGAATATGATGAAGTTCGGCGTCGGCCAGCCTGTCACCCGCCTTGAGGATCGCCGTCTGCTGACCGGCGGCGGCCACTACCAGGACGACATGAACCTGGCCGGCCAGGCCTATTGCGTGTTCGTGCGTTCGCCTTACGCCCACGCGAAGATCAACGGCGTCGATACCGCCGAGGCGGCGAAGCTGCCGGGCGTGGTCGCGATCCTGACCGGCGCCGACTATGCCGCCGACGGCATCGCCATGCCGAAGGCACGGATGCCGCGCAAGAGGGCCGACGGGTCGCCGATGTTCGCGCCGCAACGCCCGGCGCTGGTCGCCGACCGCGCCCGTTATGTCGGCGATCCGGTGGCGATGGTGGTCGCGGAGACCCTGGCGCAGGCGAAGGACGCGGCCGAGCTGGTCGAGGTCGACTACGAGCCACTGCCGGCCGTCACCGACACGGCGGAAGCCCACGCCGCGACGGCGCCGCGCGTGTGGGACGAGAACCCCGACAACATCTCGCATCGCTTCGAGCGTGGCGACAAGGACAAGGCCGACGCTGCCTTCGCGAAGGCCGCGCGCACCGTGAAGCGGCGCTACGTCATCACCCGCGTGCACGCGCAGTACATGGAGCCGCGCGGCGCGCTCGGTTCGTACGACGCCGGCGACGGCCGTTTCACGCTCTACGCCGATGTGAACTACCCGCACCGCGTCCGCAACATGCTGGCCTCGATGGTGTTCGAGGTGCCGGAGAGCGACGTGCGGATCATGGTGCGCGACGTCGGCGGCGGCTTCGGCGCCAAGGGCTGGCAGTATGTCGAGCACCGCCTGACGCTGTGGGCGGCGCGCCGGCTCGGCCGGCCGGTGCGCTGGACCTGCGAGCGCTCCGAGGTGCTGCTGGCCGACGAGGCCGGGCGCGACAATGTCGGCGAGATCGAGCTCGCCTTCGACGATGCCGGCAAGATTCTCGGCCTGCGGCTGGAGATGATCGCCAACCTGGGCGCCTACGTCGCCTCCGACCGCCAACTCCTGACGCCGTTTGGCATGATCGGCACCGTGGTCGGCGTCTACGACATCCCCGCCGCCTATGTCGGCATCGACGCGATCTTGTCGAACACCCCGCCGACCGCGCCCTATCGCGGCGCCGGCCGGCCGGAGGCCACCTACCTGATCGAACGTGCGCTGGACGATGCCGCCGTGGAGCTTGGCATCGACCGCGTCGAGCTGCGCCGGCGCAACATGATCAAGCCCGAGCAGATGCCCTACCAGACCCAGCTCGGCTCCTACTACGACTGCGGCGAGTTCATCAAGAATCTGGACATGGGACTGGACACCGCCGACGTCGCCGGCTTCGAGCGCCGCCGCGAGGAGGCCAAGGCGCGCGGCAAGTTGCGCGGGCTCGGCGTCGCCAACGCCATCGAGGCCGCCGCCGGCCCGGTGCCGGAGTATGCCGAAATCCGCTTCAACCCGTCCGGCACGGCACTGCTGCTGATGGGCACCAAGACCCACGGCCAGGGCCACGAGACGGTGTTCAAGCAGATCCTGCACGAGCAGATCGGCATCGATCCCAACGAGGTGCAGTTCATCGACGGCGACACCGACCGGGTCGCTTTCGGCATGGGCTCGAACGGCTCGCGCTCGATGGCGGTCGGCGGCTCGGCGATCATGCTGGCCTCGCAGAAGCTGGTCGAGCGCGGCAAGGTCCTGGCCGCGCACATGCTGGAGGCGTCGAGCGAGGACATGACTTTCGCGGAAGGCAAGTTCACCGTCGCCGGCACCGACAGGGCCGTGACCTTGCAAGAAGTCGCGCGCGCCGCCTTCCTGCCCGCAAAGCTGCCCAAAGGGTTCGAGCCCGGCTTCTACGAGAACGCCACCTACGCACCGGAACGCGCCACCTTCCCGAACAGCTGCCACCTCTGCGAGGTCGAGATCGACCCCGACACCGGCGTGGTGCAGTTGATGAGCTATCACGTGGTCGACGACGTCGGCACGGTGATCAACCCGCTGACCCTGAAGGGCCAGATCCACGGCGGCATCGCCCAGGGCGTCGGCCAGATCCTGGGCGAGCAAGTGGTCTACGAGCCCGGCACCGGCCAGCTCCTGAACGCGAGCTTCATGGACTACGTGATGCCGCGCGCCGACAACATGTGCAACGTCGACGTGATCTCCAACCCGGTGCCGACGAGCAACAATCCGATCGGCGCCAAGGGCGCCGGCGAGGCCGGCTGCGTCGGCGCGCTGCCGTCAGTGATGCTGGCGGTGATGGACGCACTGGCGCCACTCGGCGTCCGTGAGCTGGACATGCCGGCGTCGCCCGAACGCGTCTGGCGCGCGATCCGCGACGCGAAGAGCTAGTCGGACGCGCCGAGGAGCAGGTGCGGGTCGGCAGTACGCAGCGACAGCATCGCGCCATCCGGCCGCGCGCTCAACGCCGTATAGTCGACGATCACGCCGGGCGTCGCTAGCGTTGTCGCGGCCTGCCGCGGCGCCGGCTTGTGCGCCGGGGGTGGTGGCACCGGCGCCAGCAATGCAACCGGCGCCGTCACCGGCTTGACCGCCGGCACCGGCGGCGTTTTCGTGGCGACCGCGCCGCGGCGCGACCGTTCCATGGGCGGCGCCGGCCGCTCCACGATCAGCTCGCTCTCGGCCGGCTCGCGCTCTCGCCATATCGCGTCGATCAGGCGCTGGATCGGCGCCTCGGCGATCGAATCATCTGCGGCCAGCGGCTGCTCCCAGTCGGCATAGGCGACGCGGATGCGCGCCGTGATGCGCTCCAGCCCCTCGTCGGCGGCGTCGGCCACCGTGTCGCCCGATCCGGTCGCGTGCAGCAATTCGGTATGCGCCCGCACCACGTCGATGAACGCGCGATGTTCCTCCAAGCCGGATTGCAGCTCGCGGGCGGCCGCCGCGATGGTCTCCAGATAGCCACCGTCGATGATGTCGCTTTCCACGTTGGCGAGCCGCGTCATCTCGCGGTCGGTATCACCCAGCCGCCGGCTGATCGCGTAGCGGAGCATCGCCTCGCCGTAGTCGCGATAGGCGATGTGCATCTGTGCCAGGATCGCGGCCGACAAGGCCAGACGGCGGCGCTCGCCGAGCTGCTTGGTCTTCTCCTCCGCTTCCAGGCGACCGGGAATCGCGAACAGCTTGAACAGGTTCATACCCAGCCGCGCGCCGGTGCTGGCCCAGTTGTTGGTCACCAGGAACTGATCGCTGGAGTAGTTCGCGGCGATGTCGAGGTCGACGCCGGGCAGCAGCGAATAGAGCAGTTCGCGCGAACGCCAGTAGTCAGTACGTGCCTCGTACTGCTCGATGCGCACTTCAGCGCGCCGGAACAGCGCCATACGCTCCAGCGTCTCCACGTCATGCGGCACCGCCGGCATCCGATTCATCGACACCGGCTGGGCCAGCGCGAAGTCGCGGCCCGGCGGAATGTTCAGCAGTTCGCCCAGCCGCGCCTTGGCGACGCTGGCCTCAGCGCGGAAGGCGATGGCGCTTCGCATGCTTTCCAGCAGCGCCCGACGGTAGGCTACGGTCTCGCGCGCGCTCCGGTCGCCGCTACGCTGCAGTCGTTCGGAACGCGCAAGCGCCTGTTGAATCTGGCTCGACAGTTCCGCCGAGCGGCGCAGCAGGTGATCGGCGCTGGCGGCACGGTAATAGGCCACACGCACGTCGCGCAGGATGTCGTTCACCGCCTTGCGCTGACGTTCGCGGGCGACCAGAACCTGGTTCGCCTGTTGCTGCGCGCGGGCATAGCTGACACCCAGATCAAGGGCGTTCCAGGCGAAGCCGGCGCTGGCGGTACGGGTGTTGGTGTCGTCGGTGCGCGAGGTCACCTGGTTTTGGTAGTCGCGCCCGCTTCGCGCGTCGAACGCCGGCAGCAGGTCGTACTGCGACTGCTCCAGCTCGGCGTCGGCGATTTCGCTTTCCAGCTCGCTGACCCGGTTGTTGAGGTTGTAGGCCACGGCACGCGCCATTGCCTGGTGCAGGCCGACCGGACCGTCGGGCAGGTAGGTCGTGGCGTGGATCGCCTGCCGGTCGGACTCGGCCTGCGCCGACTGTTGCGCCGAAGTCAGCGGCTCCGGCGTCACCGAACAGCCGAACAGCAGGGCCAACACGCCGGCCGGGGCGATGAACCGTTGCAACGCTACTTCTCCGACATGGCGACATCGAGCGAACGGAACACCGGGTGCAGCAGGTACTGCAGGATGGTGCGCGTCTTGCCCTCGACTTCGATGTCGGCGACCAGGCCCGGCATGATCGGGTTCTGCCCGGTTGCCGGCCCAACATAGTTGCGCATCAACCGGATCATCGCCTTGTAGTAGATGGCACCGTCCTGGTCCTCGAACGTGGTCGGCGAGACCCGGTCGACGACGCCGTCGACCGCGCCCAAGCGCGAGTAGTCGTAAGTCGAGAATTTCACCATCGCGCGATCGCCGATCCGCACCTGGCCGACATCGGCGGGATCCAGCTTGGCCTCGACCACCAGCTCGTCGTCGACCGGCACGATCTCGGCGATCAGGCTGCCGGGCGTCACCACCCGGCCGACGGCGTTGGCTTCCAGCGCCTGCACCAGGCCGCGCACCGGCGCCACGACGTCCAGGCGCCGCACCCGGTCACCCAGCCGGATCGCGTTCTGCTCGACCTCGGCCAGCTCGGCCGCCGCCCGGCCTATTTCCTCCAGTGCCTCGTCACGGCTGCGCGCGGCGTATTCGGCCAGCTTGGCTTGCGCCGACTCCGCCGCGCCCCGCGCCTTCTCCATCTGCGCCTCGACCACCCGCAGGTCGCCGCGCTTGGCGGTGAGCTGCTGCTCGGTCTCCAAGTACTCCAGACGCGTGATCAGCGATTCTTCCAGCAACCGGCGCTGCCGGTCGCGGCGTTCTCCGATCAGCGGCAGCTCCGCGCGCAGGCGTTGCGCCTGGCTCGACAACGCCTTGATCTCGGCTCGCGACTGCTCGATCTCGTGTTCCAGCACGTTGCGCGCCTGCGCTCCGGCAAGGCGCTGCTCAGACAGGATCGCGCGCTGGTCGGCGATCATGCCGTCGAAGGGCGTCGGCGCGAAGCCGAAGTCCGGCTCGCGCTCGTCCGTGAAGGCGCGCAGGCGCTCAACGCGCAGGGCCAGGCCGATGCGCCGTGCTTCGGCGGCCTGGAAGTCGGCGCCGGACATGGTCGGCGCCAGCCGCACCAGCACGTCACCCTTCTCCACCAGCTCGCCCTCGCGGACCATCACCTGCACGACGTTGCCGCCCTCGACGTGCTCGACCAGGTGGATCGGTCCCTGCGGCACTACCTGACCGCTGGCCTTGGCTGTCTGCTGGATCGTCGCCAGCGTCGCCCAGGCGACGGCGCAGAAGGCGATGGTGCCAAGCAGCAGCATGATCGCGCGCGGCAACCCGGCCGGGCCAAGCTCCTCCAGGATCTCCGACTGCGACAGGTAGCTGAGCTGATGGCGTTGCGCCCAGGCCGGCGCATCGCCATTGCGCGGCTCAACGGGTTTCTTTGTCATGCGGCCTTCCCGTTGATGTGTTCGAAGAACCCGGCGGCATCGCCGACATAGGCGGGCCGGCCGCGATCCAGCATCAGCACGCGATCGGCGATCTGGATATGGCTCGGCCGGTGCGTGACGATCAGGATGGTTGCCCGCTTGCGCAGCTGTTGCAGCGCCGCGATCAACGCCTTGTCGCCGATGTCGTCGAGTGCATGTCCCGGTTCGTCGAGCAGCACGATCGGCGCCTTGCGCAGGTAGGCCCGGGCCAGCGCCAGCCGCTGCTTGAAGCCCTCGGTGAGCTCGCTGAGCACGCTCTCGGTCAGGCGCGTGTCGTAGCCGGACGGCAACGCCACGATGTCATCGTGGATGTGCGCCATTCGCGCCGACGCCTCGATATCGGCGTCCGACGCCGTCGGATCAGCCAGGCGCATGTTCTGCGCCACGGTGCCGTACATCAGCTCCAGCGTCTGCGGCATCACCGCGATCGACTGCCTGAGATCAATGGTGTCGAGCTGGCGGATGTCGACGCCGTCGATCAAGATCGCGCCCAGGCTCGGCCTGTACAGGCCCGCGACCAAGTTTAGCAACGTCGATTTGCCGGCGCCATTCGGCCCGGTGATGGCGACGATCTCGCCCGGCTCGACCGCGAGCGACACGCCGCTCAGCGCCGCGTCGGTATCCGCCGAGAATCGATGCGCCACGCCCTTGAGTGCGATCTTGCCCTTCAGCACCCGCGAGGCTGGCACCTGGCCCGGCTCGCGCTCTGCCGGCAGTCGCATCAGCATGCCGAGCTGGCGCAGGCTGCCGAGCACCTGCGGGATGCGATTGCCCGCCATGTAGGCCGACTGCATTGGCGTCAACGCGCGCCACAGCAACGCCGTGCAGGCGATCAGCGCGCCGACCGTCATGGTCTGATCGATCACCGCCAGCGCGCCGAACCCCATCATCGCGACCGCCGCGCAGGTGCTGACCAGGCGGCTGAAGACCAAATTCGCGTTCTGCGCCATGGCGTTACGGAAGTCTCTCATCGCGGTGGCCGCGGCAAGGTCGCGGTAGCGCTCGTTCCAGACCGTCTCGGCGCCGGCGAACTTGATCGCGTGCATGCCCGATAGCGTCTCGACCAGGAACCGCGACTGACGCGACTTCTCCGCACCGTCGCCCTCACGGCTGCCACTCAGCACCACCGTGATCGCGGCAACGAAGACCAGTGCTGCCACCACCGGCACCAGCACCAGCCAGCCGCCGAGAATCGCAATCGCGGCCAGGAACAGGACCAGGAAGGGCAAGTCGAGCAAGGCCTCGCCGAGCGCACCGGCGAAGACTTCGCGGATCGCCTCGAAGCTCTGCAACTGCGAGACCTGACGGCCGAGCGGTTCGTTCTCCAGGCGGGTCAGCGGCAACATCATCACCCGCTCGAAGGCGGCGCGACCGACCAGGTAGTCGACCCGCCCGGCAAGACTGTCGAGCACCAGGCTGCGCAAGCGCCGGAACACCGTCTCCATGGTCAGCGCGATCGCCACGCCGGCCACCAGGTAGGCGAGCTGCAACGTCGACTGCGACGGGATCACTGTGTCGTAGAGCGCCTTCATGAACAGCGGCGTCGCCAGGCTGAGCAGGTTGAAGACGAAGGTGAGCAGCAGCAGGTAGAGCAGCGCAGTGCGGAAGCGGGCCGTGATGCGGCTGCCCCAGCTTCGCGACGGCCGGCCTCCGGCAGCCTGCTCGGTCGGCTTCACCACAAAGGCAGTGCCGGGCGGCAACCTCGAATGTCGCGACGCGACCTCCTGCGTGGCGCCGTCAAAGACCCGCAGGGCGCCATCCTCGCGCCCGAAGACCACCAACGGCGCGCCGCCGGTCGGTTCGTAGAGGCACGGCAAGGCACCGTCCGGCAACCGTCCCTCCGGACATTCGACCGCGAAGGTCCGCAGCTGCACGTTGGCCAGCGTCGCGCGGACGTCGGCCATGTCGAGATTGTCGATGAAGTGCGGCACCGCCTCGGCCAGATGGCGTGGCTTGCCGTCCCACTCGATCGCTTCGAGCAGCTTGAGCATGCAAGCCGCCGCCGCCGACAACGCGCCCTCGCCGTCGCTGCGGTAGGGTCCGAGGACGGCCATGCCGCGCCCGAGTTCGCCCGCCGCCACCGTCACGACGCCATCTCCTGCTTTAGCCTGGCGATCTGCTGCCGCGCGCCACCGCCGCCAGGCACCAGCAGTTGGTTCTGCAGCATGAAGGTGCGGTCGGCCAGGCCGAGGTAGGACGGCCGGTGGCTCACGATGACCGTGGTCGCGCCGGCGCGCAGCTCGTCGATCAGCGACAGCAGCGCGTCGTCGCTCTCGCGGTCCAGATTGGAGTACGCCTCGTCGAACAGCAGCAGCCGAATGTCGTCAGCGAGCGTCAACGCACGGACCAGCGCGATGCGCTGGCGCACGCCGCTGGGGATGCGGCTGCTGCGCCCATTCTCGATCACCGTGCTGTAGCCCTGCGGCATCTGCCCAATGACCTCGTGCAGCGCCAGCCGGTCGGCGAAATGCATAGCCTTGGCGGCATAGCGGTTGCCGCGGAACAGGGTGAGGTTGTCGAGGATCGTGCCCTCGAACATCACCGACTTCTGCGGCAGGTAGCAGACCTGGCGCCGGAACGCCGTCGGGTCCAGCGTGGCGATATCGTGCCCGGCGATGCGCAGGCTGCCGGCCGTCGGCGACAGCGCCCCCATCATCAGGCCGAGCAGCGTCGACTTGCCGCTGCCGTTGCCACCGGCGACGCCGATGGTCTCACCGGCCTCGACCTTCAGCGACAGGCCGTCGAACAACTCCGGCAGGTCCTCGCGGTAGCTGAAGCGTACGTCGGCGAGTTCGACCGCCGGCGCGGCGTCCTCGTCGGGCAGCACGTCGCCCTTCGGCTCCTGCGGCAGGCTTTCGATCGCCTTGATCTGCTCGCGCCCGAACTTGAAGCTCTGGAACTGGGTCCAGATGCTGAGCGCGCGCAGCATCGGCTGCGCGACCCGGCCAGCCAGCAACGTGCAGGCCGCCAGGCCACCAATCGAGAGCATGCCATCCATCACTAGCGTGCTGCCGTAAGTCCCGACGGCGATGGTGGTGAGCTGCGAGAAGGTCAGGCCGACATTTCGGGTCGCCGCGCTGGTCTCGCTGACGTGGTAGTTGGCCGCCGCCGAGGTCGTCTGCAGGCGCTCATAGCGACGCACCATCAGCGCTTCCATGCCCAGCGCCTTGACGGTGTGGATCGCTTGCAGCACCTCGATCATGAAGTTGTAGCGCCGATTGTCGGCCTCGACGCGATACTTCAGCGAGTCGGACAAGCGTTGGCCGACGGCCGATGCCACGGAGGCGAGCAGCACGATGATCAACAGCGGCGCCAGGATCAGCGGCCCGGCGATGATGTAGATCAGGCCGAGGAAGACGAAAGCGAAAGGCAGATCGACGAGCAGAAGGATGCCCTGCCCGCCGTAGAATCCCTTGATCGCGTCGACACCGCGCAGGCGGTTCAGGTGCACGCCCGGCGGGTTGGCAGTGAACGCGCGCAGGTCGGCGCTCAGCATGCGGCCCAGCATGCCGCAGGCCAGCTTGTGGTGCATGCGCGCCGCGCCCCAGCCGCTGACATAGGCGCGCGCCAGGCTCAGCAGCAAGTCCATGACCGCCACCACGCCGAGCGCGATAACGAAGACCGCCAATGTTGCCGTCGCCTGGTACGGCACCACACGGTCGTAGATCTGCAGAATCGCGATCGGCACGCCCAGCGACAGGATGTTCAGCGCAGCGCTCGCCATCAGCACCTCAGCGCCGTACCGACCGTTCATCCTCGTCCGCGGCATTCAGACCTGCTCACTTTCAATCACTTCGCGCTGCGCGGCCACGGCTCGCCCGCCCCCTGGGACACCGGCGCAAATCTGCACAGACAGGGTAAACGAAGGGTTACCGGCGCCGGTCGTGCGGCCTCGTTAACCAGTTCCTTCAATCGAGTCTTAGGGTCGAAGCGCTAGATATCGCAGACCGGAAATGGCTGCCTGGGATGGACGGACGATGCCCGACGACCTAAACCGAACGCTCGACAACGCCGACGAAGGCGCCGTCGCCGAACGGATCGCGCGCACGCTGCAGCAATCCGGCGAACAGGCGAACCAAGAGGCCAGTGCACGGCAGAACGAAGTTGTCGGCTACGACACCGACCAGGGCGAGGTGACCGGGCAAACCGCCGATGACCAGACCGGCCGCTCGCCCGGCGACGAGTTGGCGGCACGATCCGACGAGATGGATGGCGTCGCGCCTCAAACCAACGTCGATGGCACCGAGTTCGACAACGACAGCCAGCTATCCAACCGGGACACGGAGACCGTGGCGCGATCCGACCAGGCTCGTTCGCAGTCGCGGACCGCGCCCGGCGCGAGCGACGAGGCGCCGCAAGGCCAGGATGGCCCGCCCGACATCGCCGTCGACCGATCTGCTGGCGCTGACCAGCGTGGGTCGGGGGCGACCGGTGCAAGTCCCACCGGCAACCAGCCCGCCGGCAACCCAGCTGTCGGTGGAGAACTGCCCGACAATAGAGCCGACGCGCCAGCGCCTGTTGACGGAGACGCGCCGCGACCGGCTGCGGGCGAGCCCGGCGTGACGCCCCAGACACCCGGCGCCAGCACGCCGAGCGTGGCCGGCAACGCCGATCCGAGCCCGGACGCCACGACGCGATCAGGTGGTGGCGATGACGGACGCGATCCCGAAGACGGCGGTCTCCCGGCGGCCGATGACGGTGGCGACAACCCCACCAACGTCGCCGCCGCGCCCACCCCTGACGCCAGCGACGGCGATGATGCACCCCAGCCCCGCGAAACGCAGACCCCGCCCCTTCCGGACGCAACAGCCGGCGACGATGACGGCGATGCCCCGGAACCGCAGGCGAACGCACCTGACGCAGATTCGGCCGCGCCAACGGATAACATGGTCGCCAACAACGCGCCGACCGCCATCGCGCTCGACGGCACGGCCGTCAATGAGAATGACGACGGCGCGGTGATCGGCACCTTGTCGACCACCGACCCGGACGACGCCGGCGGCTTCACCTACACCGTTAGCGACGACCGTTTCGAAATTGTCGACGACGTGCTCAGGCTGCGCGACGGCGAGTCCCTCGATGCCGAGACCGCTGCCAGCGTCGACATCACCGTGACCTCGACCGACTCAGGCGGCGCCTCGACGCAGCAGACCTTCACCATCTCGGTCGCCGACCTGAACGAAGGCCCGACCGCGATCGCCCTGGACAACGCCACCATCGATGAGAATGTCGACGGCGGTATCGTCGGCACCCTGTCGACCACCGACCCCGACGCCGGCGACAGCTTCGCCTACACCGTCGACGATCCCCGTTTCGAAGTTGTCGATGGCCAACTCGCGCTGAGGGACGGCCAGAGCCTGGACGCCGAGACCGAGTCCACTATCGACATCACCGTGACCTCGACCGACTCAGGCGGCACATCGACGCAGCAGACCTTCACCATCTCGGTCGCCGACCTGAACGAGGGGCCGACGTCGATCGACCTCGACAACGCCTCGATCAGCGAGAACGCCGCTGGGGGCATCGTCGGCACCCTGTCGACCACCGACCCCGACGCCGGCGACAGCTTTACCTACGACGTTGACGACAATCGCTTCGAGGTCGTCGACGGCAAGCTCAAGCTGAAGGACGGGCAGAATCTCGACGCCGAGACCGAGGCAGCGGTCGCCGTCACCGTGACTTCGACCGATTCCGGAGGCGCCTCGACACAACAGGTCTTCACCATCGCGGTCGCCGACGAGATCGTCGACATCCCGGTGCTGGCGGCCAACGACGTCGTTGGCGAGGCAGGCACGCCGATCGCGCTCGACATCGCCACTTCCCTGCAAGATGCCGGCGCCGACCAGTATCTCGCCGTGACCATTGCCGGCGTGCCTGACGGCGCCATGCTGTCGGCCGGCACCGACAACGGCGACGGCACCTGGACACTGACGCCCGATCAGCTCGCCGGTCTGACCCTGACGCCGCCCGACGGCAGCCAGAGCGACTTCAGCCTCTCGGTCACCGCCGAGGCCTACGAGGCCTTCGACAACAGCGGCACGATCAGCACGGCGAATTTCGCGGACACGTCGTCAGGCTTCACCGTCACCGGCCGCACCATCAACCCCGACGGCACGCTGTCCGAGGCGTCGGTTGACAACCTGACCACCGCCGGCGACGGCATCGGCGTCGCCGGCGCCACTGGCGGCAGCGCCAACCAGCTCGGCTACGACGCATCCAAGGGCGTATCGGAGCAGCTGATCGTCGACTTCGACAACGACGTCAGCGGCGCCGAGGTTGAGTGCCGCCGCCTGTTCCAGAACGAGGGCGGCACCGGCCACCACGAGGTCGGGACCTGGACCGCCTATCACGACGGCGTCGAGGTTGGATCCGGGGCCATCGCGCCGCCCAGCGGGCACGCGGTGACCTTCACCATCGACCTGGGCGAGGACGCCGTCTTCGACCAGCTCGTGTTCACCGCCAACGAGTATTCCAACGGACAGAACACCACCAGCGACGCCAGCGACTACTTCGTGAAATCAATTGCCTTCACCGGGGAGGTCCGCACCGGCGAGACGGCGGAGACCACGATCAGCTTCGATGTCGCGGTCGACGCCACACTGCAGACCGGCACCGCGGTTAACGACACGCTGAACGGCGATGCCGGCGCCGACGAACTGGTCGGCTTAGGCGGCAACGACAACATATATGGCGGCGGCGGCGACGACCTGATGTATGGCGGCGACGGCGCCGATCTGGTGTATGGCGGCGACGGCAACGACACCATCGTGTTCGGCGAGGGCGACGGTACCGACGCCGCCTTCGCCGGCGACGGCGGCGGCTGGACCGATGTCCTGGCGCTGCAGAACGCGGACGGTTCCGCCGTTGGCTCGGGCTGGACCCTGAACCTGACCGAGGGCAGCGTGGTCGAGGCTGGCGACAACCAGGTCACCTTGAGCGACGACGCCGCCGGCTCGGTGACGCTGGAGGACGGCAGCCAGGTCGACTTCGAGGGCATCGAGCAGATCACCTGGTAGCCGTCGCGCGTCAAACGATGCGGCTGGTCCTGTTGCCCCAGTAGCGGTCCTTCAGCAGCCGCTTATACAGCTTGCCGGTCTCCAGGCGGGGCAGTTCGTCGACGAAGTCGACCGAGCGAGGCACCTTGTAGTGCGCCAGGTGCTCGCGCGCATGGGCGATGATCTCCGCGGCGAGGTCGGCGGACGCGCGCTGGCCGTCGGCAAGTTGCACCACCGCCTTCACTTCCTCGCCGAGATCAGGATTGGGTACGCCGAACACCGCCACGTCGGTGATCTTCGGATGCATCACCAGGGCGTCCTCGATCTCCTGCGGGTAGATATTCACCCCGCCGGCGATGATCATGAACGACTCCCGGTCGGTGAGGTACAGGAAGCCGTCGTCATCGACATAGCCGACGTCGCCGAGCTTGGTCCAAAGCGGGTGCCGGGGATGGCGCGCGCTGTCGGTCTTGGCCGGATCGTTGTGGTACTGGAATGGCATCTCGTCGCGCTCGAAATAGATCACCCCGGGCTCGAGCGGCGGCACTTCCGCGCCCGCCTCGTCACAGATATGGATGGTGCCCAGGATCGGCGCGCCGACGGTGCCCGGATGCGCCAGCCACTGCGCGCTGTCGCACACGGTCATGCCGTTGAGCTCGGTGCCGCCGTAGTACTCGTAGATGATCGGTCCCCACCAATCGATCATCTGCTGCTTCACATCCGCCGGGCACGGTGCGGCAGCGTGGATCGCGACCTTGTGGTGCGAGAAGTCGTGCCGCGCTCGCTCGGCCGCGTCTAGCTTCAGCATGCGGATGAACATCGTCGGCACCCACTGGCTGTGGGTGATCTTTTGATGCTCCAGCAGGCGCAGCGATTCCGCCGCGTCGAACTTCTCCATGATCACGTTGGTGCCGCCCAGACTGTGCGTGACGGCGGTGAAGGCCAGCGGCGCGGAGTGATAGAGCGGCGCCGGCGACAGGTAGACCGTGTCCGGGCCAATGCCGTAGAGCGCCTCCATCAACGTGTCCAGGTTCGAATTCTCGTCGAAGGTCCGGCCGGTCAGTGGCCACTTGATGCCTTTCGGCCGGCCCGTGGTACCCGACGAATAGTTCATGAAGTCACCCAGCGGCTCGTCCGGCAAAGGCTCCGAAGGCTGCGCCACGATCGCCGCCTCGTAGGCGTCGTAGCCGGCGACCGGGCCGTCCACGGCCAGCCGCACCGGGCATCCGTCCAGCATCCCGGCCATCGCGGCCGCCACGTCGCCCAGCGCCGCCGACGTGACCAGCGCCTTGGCGCCGGAATCGTTGACGATGTAGGCCGCCTCCTCGTCGGTCAGGTATCTCGGTCTCGCCCACCCGTTCGACCGGATCCTCGACGCGGCGGCCGCTCTGCCCGAGGCGCGCTTCGTCTTCGTCGGCGACGGACCGCGTCTCGCCTGGGTGCAGGAACAAGTCGCGGCGCGCGCGTTGGCCAACATCAGCTTCCTCCCGTTCCAGCCCGAGGCGAAGCTGGCCGAGAGCCTGTCGGCGGCGGACCTGCATCTGGTGACAATGGAACCGCACCTGTCGGGCCTGGTGGTGCCAAGCAAGGTCTACGGCGTGATGGCGGCCGGCCGGCCCTGCCTGTTCCTCGGCCCGGCGGATAGCGAGGCGGCGCGCCTGCTCCAGGATCATGACGCCGGCAGCGTCGTCGAGGGCGACCTCGCCGCCACCATCCGGGCGTGGCTGTCGGATACTGACCGGCGCCATGAAGCCGGCGCGCGAGCACGTGCCGCCGCCGAGGCCTGGGGACCGACCAACGCTGCCGAAAAGTTCGATACCGTCCTGCGTCAAGCCATCGGGCAGCGCTAGTTTCCGGGAAAATGTCGCCGCCGTGGTCGACCAGGCGGTGCAACGCCTACGCGCGCGGGTCGCGGTGGCCGGCTTCGGCGCGCGGCAGGTCGCCACCGGACCGTTGATCGAGCAGCTCTGGACGCCGGACCGGCTCGACGACGTCGCGCCGCTGCTGCGGCTGGTGAGGCCGTCGCAATCGGATAATTGATAAGCATGCGTACTAGTTATACGGTTCCCTCCTAAGGCGCCGAAATGCAGCGCTTCTCACGGGAGGATGCCATGACGGGAATGGAACTGCCGAGCGTTGGCAACCGGTACAGCGCTGACGAGATCAAGTCATTCTACGCCGCCGGCTACTGGACCGAGCGGACACTGATCAATCTCGTCGAATACTGGGCTGAAAAGGCGCCGGACGAGGTCTTCGCCACCGACAGCACCACCGCGCTGACTTTCGGCGAGCTGCGCGAGCGCGCGTTTCGCACCGCCGCCGGCCTGAAGCGTTCGGGCATCGGCGCCGGCGACCGCGTCGTCGTGCAGTTGCCGAACTGGACCGACTTCGTGGTCGCGGTCGCGGCGGTGTCGCGCTGCCGCGCCATCGTGGTGCCGATCATGCCGATCTACCGGCACGACGAGGTCGGCTACATCCTGGGCCACGCCGGCGCCCGCGCGGTGATCACCTGTGCCAGCTTCGGCGGCTTCGACTACGCCGACATGTACGCCGCCCTGCGCGCCGACAGCCCGGCCGTCGAGGCCGTCTACCTGGCCCGCAGCGATAAACCCTTGGGCGACGCCAAGCCGCTGGCCTCGCTGTCGGTCGAGGGATCTCTCGACGAGGTCGTCGCCGAACTGGGCGACGGACCCGGCGCGGACGATGGCCATCTGATCATCTACACTTCCGGCACCACCTCGCGGCCGAAGGGCTGCTTCCACACCTGGAACACCGTCTCCTTCACCGCACGGGTGATGGCGGAGAATCTGAACTACAACGAGCGCGACGTGGCCTTCGGTCCCTCGCCGGTGGCGCACGGCACCGGCTACATGACCAGCATCCTGATCCCGCTGCTCGCCGGCGCGAAGAGCCACCTGATGGAGGCCTGGAATCCGGCCGAGGCGATGGACCGCATGGCTCGGCACAAGTGCACCACGACGGTTACCGCCACCGCCTTCCTGCAGATGCTGCTCGACGCCTACGACGCGTCCAAGCACGACGTCTCCAGCATGCGGCTGTGGGTCTGCGCCGGCTCGCCGATCCCGGGCGCCGTGATCGAGCGCGCGCGCCAGGCGCTGCCCGAACTGGAAGTGCTGAGCCTGTACGGCCGCAGCGAGAATTTCGTCACCACGATGTGCAACACCGGCGACGACGTGCAGCTGTCGCTGACCTCCGACGGCTGCGCCCCAACCGGCGTCGAGATCGCCGCCATCGACGACAACGGCAACCACGTGGCGCCGGGCGAGGAAGGCGACCTGGCCTATCGGGGCCCCGGCCACATGATCGAGTACTACCGCCAGCCGGACCTGACGGCGGAGATGTTCACCGCCGATGGATTCTCGCGCTCAGGCGACCTTGGCACCATCAATGCGGCCGGCTACCTGCGGGTCACGGGACGGCTGAAGGACATCATCATCCGCGGCGGCATGAACATCTCGGCCGCCGAGGTGGAGAACCTGATGCTCTCGCACCCGTCGGTACAGGCCGTGGCGGTCGTCGCCATGCCGGACACGCGGCTCGGCGAGAAGGCCTGCGCCTATGTCGTGCCGGTCGCAGGCGCCAGGCCGAGCCTTCAGGAACTGACGGCGCATCTGCGCGACGTGCACAAGTTCGCCATCCAGAAGATGCCGGAACGGCTTGAGATCGTCGACACGCTGCCGATGACCGCGACCGGCAAGGTGCAAAAGCACGTGCTGCGCAGCGACATCGCCGGAAAGCTGGAGCACGAGGAGAAGGTCTCGGCCTAAGGCTCGACGATCACCTTGCCGAGCACCTTGCGGCCCTCGATCGTGGCCAGCGCCTCGTTCGCCTGGTCGAGCGGATAGACGCCGTCGATCGGCACCTTGATTTCCTTCTTGGCGACCATGTCGAGCAGCTTGTGAATATCCTCGCGCGCCCAGGAATTGGAGCCGAGGATCTTCAGTTCGAAGGTCCAGATGAAGCGGATGTCTTCCTTCGGGTCGAAGGCGACGGTGGCGCCGCAGGTCAGCAGCCGCCCGCCGCGCTTCAGCGAGCGCAGGCTGGGCACCCAGGTGTCGCCGCCGGTGTAATTCACGATCACGTCGACGCCGCCGTCGAAGCCACGCCGATGTGGCTTGCCGTAGGTCTCCCAGACCCAGCGCATGAAGTCGGTCTCGACGTAGTTCAGGCCGACGTCGGCGCCAAGTTCCTGCAAGCGGTCCAGCTTGTCCTGGCTCGACGCACAGGCGATGACGTGGGCACCGGCGGCCTTGGCCAGCATCACGCAGCACACGCCGACCCCACCGCTGGCGCCCAGGATCAGCACCTTCTCGTCCTTGGCGACGTGGCCGTTGGTGACCATCATCCGCAGCGCCGTGCCGAACGCGACCGGCAACGCGGCGGCCTCGGCGAAGGAGACCTCATCGGGAATGGACACGAGTTGATGCGCGCGCGCCTTGCACAGTTCGGCCAGCCCGCCATGCACGGTCTCGCCCATAAGGCCGCCTTCGACCCGGTTCACCGGATCGACCAGCACCCGGTCGCCGATCTTCCAGCCCTCCACGTCCGGGCCGATGGCGGCGATCTCGCCGGCTACGTCCAGTCCCATGATCGCCGGCATCGGGATCTTGATTCCCGGCATGCCGCGCCGCGTGAACACGTCGTGGTAGTTCAGCGAGCAGGCACGCACCCGCAGCACCACATCGCCCGGCCCCGGTTCCGGGTCCGGGAAGTCGGCTTCCAGCTTCACGGCGTCGGCGCCGCCGTGCTCGCGTAGGACCATGGCTCGCATGTCTAGTCTCCGGTCTGAGCGGCCGCCGCGAGCGGGGCCTGGTTGTTCTCGATCAGCGCCAGCACCGCCTTGCGATCGATCTTGTTGGTCGAGGCCAGCGGCAGTTCGTCCATGACGAAGACCCGGCGCGGGTGCATGTAGGCCGGCGCGTGGGCCAGCGCGAACTGCTTCACCGCCTCTTCCTCGATCGCGGCGCCGGGCCGCGCGACGATGGCGGCCAGCGGCTTCATGCCCTTGATGTCGTCGGGCACCGGCACGACGCAGGCCTGGGCGATGTCGGGATGCTTCTCCAGCATCAGCTCGACCTCGCCGGGATAGATATTCTCGCCGCCGCACACGAACATGTCGTCGCGCCGGCCGACGAAGTAGTAGAAGCCGTCGCCGTCGCGGCGCATCACGTCGCCGGTGTGATAGAAGCCGTCTGCCGAAATCGCCTCGGCGGTCTTTGCCGGTAGATTCAGATAGCCCGGCGTCACTGCCGGACAGCGCATCTCCAGCACGCCCTCATCGGACTCTTTGCCATCCGCGTCGACGAGCCGCACATCGACCTGTGGGTGCGGGTAGCCCAGCGACAGCACCGGCGCCTTCTTGCCTTCGGGGTGCGGTCCGAACGCCACCGGACCGGCCTCGGTGGTGCCATAGCCATTGGTCATCGCCGCGCCCGGGAACAACGCGGCCAGCGCATCCATCAGCGCCTGCGTCACCGGCGCGGAACCCATGCGCACGAATTTCACCGAGCTCAGGTCGGTCGCCGCCAGCAATTCCTTCTCGCGCAACATCATCGCGAGCATGGTCGGCACCGAGGTCAGCCAGGTGCAGCGATGCCGCCCGATCGCGCCGATATAGGCCGGCGCGGTGAAGCGCGGCAGCAGCACGATCGATGCTCCGGCCGAGAGCGCGAAGTGCGACACCGCCAGCGCGTTCATATGGTAGTAGGGCGCCGCGACCAGCAGCCGGTGAGCGCTCACGTCGCCGCCGCCAAGCCGGCAGCCGACGACCCAGTTCTGGCTGGCATGGGTCAGCGGAACCCCCTTGGGCCGCCCGGTCGACCCCGACGTGTACAGCACCAGGCAAGGCGCCTCGCCGGCCACGTCGACGCCCGGCGCGCCGTCGTCCATCGCGCGCCATTCCTCGAACCGGCCCTCCAGCGGCTCGTTTGGAATATCGTCGGCGACGTTGCCGGCCATCTCCGCGTCGGTCAGCACCAGCCTGGTCGCGCTGTCGCGCAGCACGAAGTCGATGGTCTCGGCCGGGAAGCGGTAGTTCACCGGTACCGAGACCATACCCGCCAGCATGGTGCCGACGTGCGCGGCGAAATACTCCAGACTGTTGACACCGAGCAGCGCCACCGCGTCGCCTGGTTTCAGACCCCGGGAACGAAGGTAAGCGGCGGCACCGCGCGCGGCGGCCCAGAGCTGGCCGAAGTCGACCTGCCGTTCGCTGGCCGGCGGGTTGGCGCCGACGTCGATGAAGGCCAGGGCATCGGCCGGCGCCCGTTGCAGGAAGTCGCCGAAATTCTCCGACATCGGCGGGCTCAATCGCAGGTGATGTTGATGCGGCGCAGACCGGAGCCGGAGATGATCGCGTCGACCACCATCTTCCGTGCGCTCTCGATCTGCTCGACCGTGGCCGCGCGCGCAGCCTCGCGGTCGCCGGCGACCAGCGCGTCGATCAGCGCCTTGTGCTCGTGCTGCATTTCTTCCGACCGGTCGCGGAAGGCCAGCCCGAGGTGGAACAGCCGCTCCATCTCGTCCAGCAGTTGCGCCAGTGTCCGCGCCAGCCGCTCGTTGCCCGAGGCGCGCGCCACGGCGACGTGGAAGGCCTTGTTGGCGCCCAGGAACTTGCGCTCGCTGTCGCGGTCGCCGGGCTGATAGCCGGCGATGCAGATTGCATCCAGTTCGCGCAACTTCGCACCGTCGACATTGCCGGCCGCCCGCTCCGCCGCCGCCGGCTCCAACAGCAGGCGGAGATCGAAGATGTCGTTCACGCATTGCAATGTGACCGGCGCGATGACGTAGCCGCGACGCGGCAGCGCGGTCACGAAACATTCCTGGCTCAGCCGCGACAGCGCCTGGCGGATCGGCGCCTTGCCGAAGCCGTACATCGCCGCCAGCTTGGCCTCCGAGACCTCCATGCCCGGCCCCAGCTCGCAGCTCACGATATCGCCCTTGATCCGCTCGTAGGCCTGATCGCTCAACCGGCTGACGCTGACCGTACCGGGATCGTTCGCGGCGTCGGGGACGCGACCGCGGCGGCCGTCGCCAGCATTTGGAAGCGGGGTAACGGAACGTGTAGTCATGCGAGTCTCGATCGGCGGATTGGCGACGACGGCCCTTCGAAGAATCGAAGTCCACAGCTTTTAGTTTGACATGTCAGCCTGCCGGTTTCTAGGCTTACAAGCACGGGAAGCGCCACGCGACCGAGATTCAAGCCAGGCGACAGACTTGGCGCCGTTGGACGGAGGGCAGGCATGGATCTGCGCGGCATCGACCACACGATGATTGTGGTGCGCGATCTCGACGCGGCACGCGCCGCCTACGAGCGTCTCGGCTTTCACTGCACCGAACAGGGGCGGCATGGCGGGCTCGGCACCGGCAACCACCTGATCATCCTGGACCAGGACTATATCGAGCTGCTCGGCGTGCTGGAGCCGACCGAGCGCAGCGCGCAGTTCGCGCAGTGGGCAGCCGCGCGCGAAGGCCTGTACATGATCGCTCTGGCCACCGACAACGCCGCGGCGGTGCACGACCGCCTGGCCGCTGCAGGGCTGCCGATGCAGGATCTTTTTTCGTTCAAACGTCCCGTCGAGACCCCAGCCGGCGGCGGCGATGCGTCCTTCACGCTGGCTCGTACCGAGCCCGGCGTCACACCGCACGCCGGCCTGTTCTTCTGTCAGCACCACACGCCCGAGCTGGTCTGGGTCAAGGAGTGGCAGAACCACCCGAACGGCGCGCGCGGCATCACCGAACTGGTGATCACGGCGCCCGACCCGGCCGCGCTGCAGGGCGCCTACGAACGCGTCTTCGGCGCCAGCAGTTTCAAGGTGGCCGGCGACACCGCCACGGTGACCACCGGCGGTGCGCCGCTAGCGCTGATGACGCCGGCGGCGTTGCGCGAGCGCTATGGCGCGCTGGCCGATGACGCGCCGGACGCCGGTCCGCCATGCGCCGCCGCCGTGCTCAAGGTCGCCGACGTCGGCGCCACCGCCAAGGTGCTGGACGGCAACGGTGTCACTCATGTCGCCGGCGCCAACGGCGCGGTCGTGGTGCCGGCGGCCCAGGCGAATGGCCTGATCATCGAATTCACCGCCTGAGGAGGGCGACCGTTTGAACGACATCGCCGCCTGCTTCTCCGACGACTACGCGCAAGCGCGCGAGCGGTTCCTGGCCGCCTGCGCCGAGGCCGGCGTCGCCACCACCGCCTACGAAAACACCGACGTCAAAGGGCCGAAGGGCGAGACGCTGGCGACCGACGTTGCCGTGTTCGGCGATCCGAAGGCCAGTCGCATGGGTCTGGTGGTCACTGGCACGCACGGGCTGGAAGGTTTTTGCGGCTCGGCCATCGTGCTGAACTGGCTGCGCCACGGCGCGCACAAGCAACTGGGCGACGACGTCGGCGTGGTCGTGGTGCATGCGATCAACCCCTGGGGCTTCGCCCACCTGCGCCGCACGACGGAGAACAACGTCGACCTGAACCGCAACTTCGTCGACCACGACGCCCCCTACCCCGAGAATCCGCGCTACGCGGAACTGCACGGCGTGGTGTGCCCGTCGGAATGGTCCGAAGCGGCGCTGGCCGAGGCGGGCGCGAAGATGGACGCCTACGCCGCCGAGCACGGCCGCGACAAGATGATGGACGCGCTGATCCGCGGCCAGTACAGCCACGCTGACGGCATGAATTTCGGCGGCAGCCAGCGCGAGTGGCCGAACCGGACGATGGAGAAGATCATCGCCGACCACCTCGGGCATGCCGAGCATGTCGGCCTCATCGACTGGCACACCGGCATCGGCGACGACGGCCAGGCGGTGTACCTGTGCTTCAACGAGGACGGCAGCCCGCTGCAGGCCCGCGCCGGCGACTGGTGGGGCATGGACAACGTGCAGCCGGACTCGGCCTTCGCCGGCGACGGCCGCAAGCGGCCGTCCTACAAGGGCCTGGTGTTCTACGGCGTGCAGCAGTGGCTGCCCAAGGCCGACATGGCCGGCGCGGTGATCGAGTACGGCACGCGGGGCGGGCCGCGCATGTACACCGCGCTGCGGCTCGACCGCTTCCTGCACTACGAGACCGACCGGTGGGCGCCGGCCAACGCCGACCTGCTGGAAGACCTGTTCGATGCTTTCTGCCCGCGAGCGGCGGCATGGCGCGAGGCGGTGCTGACCACCTCATTGCCGATCATGCGGGCGATGACCGAGGGCTTGGCGCGCTGGTAGGGGTCGACGGCGGCGTCTCACGACGACGGAACGACAACAAGGAGGCCAAGGATGACCATGTTCAGAACCGGGTTGGCGGCGCTCGCCGGCCTGATGCTGGCCGCAGGCACGGCCGGCGCGATGGAACCGAAGAAGGGCGGCACGCTGGTCGGCGTGTGGCAGCTCGAACCGCACACCCTCTACTCGGCCCGTGGCGGCGGCAGCGCGCCGCTGCTGATCAACACCAAGATCCTGGAGAAGCTGGTCCGACAGAAGAGCGCCAGCGAATTCCTGCCCGAACTGGCGACATCGTGGACCGTCTCCGACGACTTCAAGACCTATACCTTCAATCTGGTTGACACCACCTGGCACGATGGCAAGCCGTTTACCGCCGCAGACGTGAAATACACGCTCGAAGACGTGCTGAAGAAGCTGTCGTCCAACGCCGTGTTCAAGAAGATCGAAAAGGTCGAGACGCCCGACGCCCACACCGCCGTGGTCAGCTTCGCGGTGCCGTCGCCGGAGTACCTGGTGCTGGCCAGCTTCGGTGCCTCGCAGTCGTCGATCATCCCCAAGCACGTCTATGACGGCACCGACATCGCCAAGAACCCCGCCAACAACGCCCCGGTCGGCACTGGCCCATTCAAGTTCAAGGAATGGGCGCGCGGCAGCCACGTGGAATTGGTCCGCAACGAGAGCTACTGGGATACCGGCAAGCCGTATCTCGCCAAGCTGATCTACCGCTTCATCCGCGATCCCGGCGCGCGCGCCGCGGCGATCGAGGCCGGCGAAGTGGCGCTGGCGGTCTCCAACCCGTTCCCGCCGCCGGAGATCCAGCGGCTCGGCAAGCTCGACAGCCTTGCCGTCGACTCGCGCGGCTACGAGACCGCCAAGTGGCAGATGGTCATGGAGATCAACAACCGCAATCCGATCCTGGCCAACAAGAAGGTGCGCCAGGCAATCGCGACGGCGATCGACAAGAAGTTCATCGCCGAAACCATCTTCTACGGCTTCGCCAGCCCGGCAACCGGACCGGTGCCGGCCGAACAGACCGGCTTCTACACCGCCGACGTGCCGAGCTATGCCTACGACCCGGCCGCCGCCAAGAAGCTACTCGACGACGCCGGCTACCCGGCCAAGGACGGCGGCAAGCGCTTCACCATCAAGCTGGTGGCCTCGCCATGGTTCGCCGAGAACCCGAAGACCGCGCAGTACATCAAGCAGTCGCTGGAGGATGTCGGCATCGGCATCGACCTGGAGACGCCAGACCGCGCCGGGACGATCAAGCAGATCTACTTCAACTACGACTTCGATATCACCGTCTCCAACGCGGTGGCGTCGGCCGACCCGCTGATCGGCACCACGCACTGGTACACCACCGACGGCATCCGCAAGGGCGCCGCCTTCCGCAATGCCTCGGGTTATTCGAACCCAGAGCTGGACAAGGTCGTGGCCGCGGCGGCGGTGGAGACCGACCCGGCCAAGCGCAAGGAGTTGCTGGCGAAATTCCAGCAGATCGCCATGGAGGAGGTGCCGATCCTGCACCTGGTCGACATCAACATGGCCAACGTGGTGAGCAAGAAGGTGCACAACTACTCGTTCACGAGCCAGTGGATGTACGACTCCTGGAAGGATCTCTGGGTCGAGTAGTGCGGCTACCGGCGGACCGCGGGCAGCGCGCATGAACCGCACCCTGCTGGCGGTCCGCCGCCGTCTCTGGCAGGCGATCCCGATCGTGCTCGGGATCGTTGTCATCAACTTCCTGCTGCTCAACATGGCGCCTGGCGACCTGGTCGACGTGATGGCCGCCGAGGAGCAGATCAACGACCCCGACGTGCTGGCCAAGCTGCGCGCCGACTACGGCCTGGACCAGCTGCTGCACGTGCAGCTCGCGCTCTACGTCAAGAACGTGGTCACGCTCGACCTCGGCTGGTCCTACCGGCACGGCCAGCCGGTGTGGGACGTGATCGTCGAGCGCCTGCCGGCGACGCTGATCCTGATGCTGACCGCGATGGCACTGGCCCTGATCATCGGTGTGCTGGCCGGCGTGGTGGCGTCGTGGAAGGTCAACACCCTGGCCGACAACCTGATCTCCATTGTCGCCATCGTGTTCTTCGCCGCGCCCAGCTTCTGGATCGGGCTGATGATGATCGTGCTGTTCTCGGTCAAGCTCGGCTGGCTGCCGGTCTCCGGCATGACCACGATCGGCACCGACTACGGCGTCTTCGGCGTGCTCTGGGACGTCGTGCGCCATCTGATCATGCCGGCCCTGGCGCTGGGCCTGTTCTACGCCGCGATCTACGCCCGGGTGATGCGCGCCTCGATGCTGGAAGTCTACGGCTTCGACTTCATCCGCACCGCGCGCGCCAAGGGCCTGAGCGAGAGCCGTGTCGCCTTCAAGCACGTGCTGCGCAACGCGCTGCTGCCGGTGCTGACCCTGCTCGGGTTGCAGCTCGGCACCATGCTGGCAGGCTCGGTCGTGATCGAGAGCGTGTTCTCCTGGCCGGGCATCGGGACCCTGGTGTTCGAGGCGGTGCTGACCCGCAACTTCCCGCTGGTGATGGGCGTGCTGCTGTTCGGCTCGATCCTGGTGGTGATCGCCAACCTGGCGGTCGACCTGATCTACATGCGCCTCGATCCGCGCATCGAGCTGCGCTGAGCCATGGGCGTGCTCGCGGCATTCTGGCGACGCTATCGCCGCAACCGCGCCGCCCTGATCGGGCTCGCCATCGTGGTCGTCGTGGTGATCATGGCGTTCAGCGCGCCGTGGCTATTTCCGCACGACCCGCTGCGCATCGTCGGCCCGTCGGAATTGTGGCCGATGCAGGACGCGCGCTTCCCGCTCGGCACCGACTCGCTGGGCCGCGACGTCGCCGCCGGCATCTTCTACGGCGCCGGCACGACACTGCTGATCGGCCTGGTCGCCAGCCTGGTCGCGACGATCATCGGCGTCACCATCGGCGCGCTGGCGGGATACTACGGCGGCTGGTGGGACGACGCGCTGATGCGCTTCACCGAGATCTTCCAGACCATCCCGAACCTGATCTTCCTGCTCGCGCTGGTCGCGGTGCTGGGCCCGACCATCGAGAACGTGGTGCTCGGCATCGGCATCATCTCCTGGACCTCGATCGCCAGGCTGGTGCGCGCCGAGTTCATGAGCCTGAGGGACCGCGAATTCGTGCTCGCCGGACGCGCGATGGGGATGAGCGACCTGCGCCTGATCGCGACGCAAATACTGCCGAACGCGATTCCGCCGGTGATCGTGCTGGCCTCGCTGATCGTCGCCGGCGCGGTGCTGTTCGAGTCGGCGCTCTCGTTCCTCGGTCTGTCCGACCCGAACATCGCCAGCTGGGGCCGGCTCATCGGCGAGGGCCGGCTGCTGATCCGGACCTCGTGGTACATCTGCGCCATCCCGGGCGTCGCCATCCTGGTCACGGTGCTGGCGCTGAACCTGATCGGCGATGGCCTGAACGACGCCTTCAACCCGAAGCTGCGGAACCGGTGATGGCGCCCCTGCTCTCCATTCGCGGCCTCACCACGCACCTGTTTACGGACGAGGGTGTCCTACCGGCGGTACAGGACCTCGACCTCGACGTGATCCAGGACCGGACCCTGGCGCTGGTCGGCGAGAGCGGTTGCGGCAAGTCGATGACGGCGCTGTCGATTCTGCGCCTGGTGCCGGACCCGCCGGCCCGTATCGTCGGCGGCCGGGTGATGTTCGAGGGCCGCGACCTGCTGACGCTGCCGGAGCGCGAGATGCGCGGCGTGCGCGGCAACGACATCGCGATGATCTTCCAGGAACCGATGACTTCGCTGAACCCGGTATTCACCGTCGGCGACCAGATTGTCGAGGCGCTGACCATCCACCGAAACATGTCGCCCCGGGAGGCGCTCGACCGCGCCGTGGAGCTGCTGGAGCTGGTGCAGATCCCGGACCCGCGCGCCCGAGTGAACGACTACCCCCATCGCCTGTCCGGCGGCATGCGCCAGCGCGTGATGATCGCCATGGCGCTGGCGTGCGAGCCCAAGGTGCTGATCGCCGACGAGCCGACCACGGCGCTCGACGTCACCATCCAGGCCCAGGTGCTGGACCTGCTGCGCGACCTGCAGCGGCGCTTCCACATGGGCGTCATCCTGATCACCCACGATCTGGGCGTGGTCGCCGAGGTCGCCGACCGCGTGGTGGTGATGTATGCCGGCCGCAAGGTCGAGGAGGCGCCGGTCGACGCCCTGTTCAAGGCGCCGCGCCACCCCTACACCGTCGGCCTGCTGGGCTCCACGCCCCGCCCCGACGCTGCCGCCGGCCGACGCGAACGCCTGCAGGAGATCGCCGGCATGGTGCCGTCGCTGGCCGAGATGCCGACAGGCTGCGCCTTCGCCCCGCGCTGCCCGATAGCGATGCCGGCCTGCGCCCAGCGGCCGGCGCTGCAACCGGTCGCCGCCGACCACGACGTCGCCTGCTTCGCCGCGCACGAGCCAGATCATGCCGCTGCTGTCCGTTCGTGACCTGACAACGCACTTCCCGACCCGCGCCGGGCTGGTGCACGCCGTCGACGGCGTGAGCTTCGACCTGCAGGCCGGCGAAACCCTGGGGCTGGTCGGCGAGAGCGGCTGCGGCAAGTCGACCCTCGGCAAGACGGTGATGCGCCTGGTCGAGCCGACCGCCGGCACCATCACGCTCGACGGTGTCGACATCACCCGACTCAGCCGCCGCCGTCTGCTGCCGCACCGGCGCCAGGTGCAGATGATCTTCCAGGATCCCTACGCCTCGCTGAATCCACGCGCCACCGTCGGCCGTATCATCGAAGAGCCATTGATCGTCAACCGCGTCGGCATCCCGGCCGAGCGCAAGGACCGCGTGGCCTGGTTGATGGAGCGCGTCGGCCTGCGCCCGGAGGCCGCGTCGCGCTACCCGCACGAGTTCTCCGGCGGCCAGCGCCAGCGCATCGGCATCGCCCGCGCCCTGGCGCTGAACCCGAAGATCATCATCTGCGACGAAGCGGTGTCCGCGCTCGACGTATCGATCCGCGCCCAGATCATCAACCTGCTGGCCGACCTGCAGGCCGAATTCGGCCTCGCCTACCTGTTCATCTCGCACGACCTGTCGGTGGTCGAACACATCTCCGACCGGGTCGCGGTGATGTATCTCGGCAAGATCGTCGAGGTCGCCGGGCGCGACCGCCTGTGGTCGACGCCGCTGCATCCCTACACGCAGTCGTTGATGTCGGCGGTACCGGTGCCCGACCCGGAGATCGCGCGCCGCCGCCAGCGCCAGCGCCTGCAAGGCGACCTGCCGAGCCCGCTGAACCCGCCGGCCGGCTGCCGCTTCCACACCCGCTGCCCGTTCGCCGTCGAGCAATGCCGCGCCGCCGAACCGGCCTTGCGCGACCTGCCCGGCGGACGCGCCGTCGCCTGCCATCTGGTCGAGGTCGGCGCCGGCGGGACCATCGACTATCCGCGCTTCGGCGCCGCCGCATGAGATCAATTCAGGGGGAGTAGGACACATGGACCCGGAACTGGAACTGGACCACGTCGGCATCGTCGTCGCCGACCTCGATGCCGCGCAGGCGACCTTCACCAAACTCGGCTTCCAGGTCACCGAGCGAAGCTACCACCAGGGCAGCCCGAAGGCCGGCGACCCGGTGCAGCCGATGGGGTCGGCCAACCACTGCGCCATGTTCGAGCAGGGCTATCTGGAGATCATGGGCATCTGGAACCCGGACTTGTGGAGCACCGCGGCCGAGATGCTGGCCCACTACGAGGGACTGCACATCATCGCCAGCCGCAACTACGACGCGGTCGCCACCCATGCGGCGCTGAGTTCCCGCCTGCCCGGCCTGCCGGCACCGCGCATCCTGCGCCGCGAGATCGAGGTCGACGGCAAGACCGAGACGCTGGAATTCCACAACATCGTCACCGAGCGGGCGGCGATGCCGGAGGCGCGCTTCATCGTCATCGAACACAAGACGCCGGACCTGCTGTGGCGGCCGGAACAGATGGCGCACCCGAACGGCGTGGTCGCGATCGACGATGCCTATCTCTGTCCCAGCGACTTCTCCGAAGCGGTGGCGCGGATCGCCCGGCTGTTCGATCTTTCGCCGGAACTGCCGGAGGCCGGGCTGGCCCGCTTCCAGCTCGCCCGCAGCCAGCTCTCCGTCTACGACGACTCGGCCTTCGCGCGCGCCTATCCCGGCATACGCCCGCCGATGCGCCCGTCGTCGATGGGCTGCGCCTTCCGGGTGCGCGACCTGAAGGCGACGCGCAAGGTGTTCCAGGCCAACGGCGTCGCGTTCAACGAGGCCAGTGGCGGTATCTGGGTCGGACCGCCGGTGAGCCACGGCACCGTCTTGAGCTTCCACGAATAGGGCCACGCCATGCTTCCCGAAAGCGGCAATTTCGGCGATCTGTTCGCCAACCGGCGCGACAGCGGCGCCACCGCCATTGTCGACCTGACCGGCGCGCAACCGCGCGAGGTCAGCTACGCCGAGTTGAACGCCGGCTGCGACGCGGTGGCGCGCGGTCTGCGGCGTGCCGGCCTCGAGCCCGGCGACCGGGTCGCAGTGATGTCCGCCAACTCGGTCGCCTTCGTGGAAGCCTTCTTCGGCGCGGCGCGCGCCGGCTGCATTCCCTTGCAGGTCAACATCAAGCTGCCCGACGCGACGCTTGCCACCGTGGTCGAGCGCGGCGACGCCAAGCTCGCCTTCGTCGACGCCAAACGCCGCGACAAAGTACCCGCCGGCACCCCGGCCATCGTGCTCGACGGCGACGGTTACACCGACTTCGCCGATCCCGGCCCGTTCGAGAGCCACCGCCCCGATCCGTCGGAGATCGCCTTCCAGCCCTACACCTCCGGCACCACGGGCGTGCCGAAGGGGATCATGATGTCGCACGGCGGCGTGCTGTCCGGCATCGCCGCGATGCACCCGCCACAGCGGCCGCTGGACCCGACGACGCGGATCATCATCGCCCATCCGCTCTATCACAAGAACGCCATGCTGGCGGCGAAGAGCGTGTTCCTGCAGGGCGGTGCGCTGGTGATGTTCGAGCGTTTCGAGGTTGAGGGCTACCTGCGCGCGATCCAGGATCACAAGGTCACCAACCTGCAGACCGTGCCGACGATGATGGCGCTGATCATGCAGCGCCGCGACCTGCTCGACCGCCTCGACCTTACGTCGCTGCGCTTCATCCTGATCGGCTCGGCGCCGCTGTCGGAGAAGCTTCAGGCACAGGTCACCGAGGCGTTCCCCTGGTGCATGGTGCGCAACGGCTACGGCTTCACCGAGGCCGGCGTGGCGATCTTCGGCAACCACCCCGACGGCAAGCCGCCGCCGCCGCTGTCCATCGGCTATGTGCTGCCCGACTGTGAGGTCAAGCTGGTCGGCGGGCCGAACCCGAACCAGGGCGTGCTCTACGTGAAGAACCCGCGGCTGATGGCCGGCTACCACAAACTGCCCGACGTTACCGCCGAACGGCTGACATCGGACGGTTTCGCCAATACCGGCGACGTGGTACGCCGCGACGCTGAAGGTTTCTATTACTTCGTCGGCCGCGACGACGACATGTTCGTGGTCGGCGGCTACAACCTCTACCCGGCGACGGTGGAAGAGACGCTGTTGCAGCACCCGGCGGTCCACCAGGCCGCCGTGGTCGCCGTCGACGACGAGATCAAGGGCACACTGCCGCATGCCTTCGTGGTGCCGAAGCGCGGCCAAACGATCACCGAGGACGAGATCAAGCAGTTCGCGCTGAACGAGGCACCGGCCTACCAGCATCCGCGCCGGGTCTATGTCGTCGACGAACTGCCGCTCGCCGGCACCAACAAGATCGACTACCGCCGCCTGCGCGAACAGGTGCGACGTGATTGACCGGCTTGTTGCTTGGCCTCAGCTTGCGGCCAGACGCCGACATTGGACGTTCGCTTTGGCCGCCGTGCGGTGGCGGACTTCCATTGCTTGGGCGACGTGGCACGACCCTTCGACAATGAGCCTGCAAGCTAGCCGGGGGCGTCTCAGCCGATCTTGGCGCCGCTGAAGTGCTGTTCCAGTACGTCCGTCGCCGCGGCGAGCTCGGCGGATGTGCCGTGAAACACGAAGCGGCCGGAGGCCATGACGTAGATCTCGTCGGCGATCGCGAGTGCCAGCGCCAGATTCTGCTCGACCAGCAACACCGAGTGCTGCTGCTGCTTCAGGCGCCGCAGGATTTCCTCGACATGTTGCACCAGGCGCGGCGCCAGGCCTTCTGATGGCTCGTCCATCAGGATCAGGTCCGGGTTGGCCATCAGCGCGCGGCCGATCGCCAGCATCTGCTGCTCGCCGCCGCTGAGCGAGCCGCCGAAGTGGTTGATGCGTTCGGCCAGCGAGGGAAATTCGTCGAGCACGGTCTCAAGTGTCCATGGGCCGTCGCGGCGGCCGCGGGCCAGGCGACTGGTCGGCAGGCGCAGGTTCTCGCGCACAGTGAGTGACGTGAAGATGCGCCGGCCCTGCGGCACGATGGCGATGCCGGCCTGCGCGACGGCGTAGGGCGGGCGGCCGAGCAGGCTCTCGCCGCGCAGCAGGATGTCGCCCTGGCGCGGTGGGGTCAGGCCGGCGACGGAGCGGATCAACGTGGTCTTGCCCATACCGTTGCGACCGAGGATGGCGACCACTTGTCCGGCATTGAGCGTCAGATCGACGCCTTGCAGCACGTAGCTGTCGCCGTAATACGTATGCACGTCGCGGACGGTGAGCAACGGCTCAGGCATGGCCGAAATAGACCTCGTGCACCTGCGGGTCGGCGCGCACCTCGGCCGGCGAGCCTTCCAAGAGCACTGCGCCGCGGTGCAGTACCGTCACCCGGTCAGCCAACGCCAGCGCCACGTCCATGTCGTGCTCGATCATCAGCACTGTGATGTCGCGCGGCAGTTCCGCGACCATCGCCGAGATGCGTTGCCGCTCGCTTTGCGACAGGCCGGCGCAGGGCTCGTCCAGCAGGATCACTTGCGCGCCGGTGCACAGCGCCAGTGCGAACTCCAGCTGGCGTCGCTCGCCATAGGAGATACGCTGCACCGGTTCATCGGCCCGCGCCGCGAGGCCGACCTTGCGCAGGCCTTCCAGCGCCGCCTCGCGCACTGCCGGGAAGCGCGGCACGCGGCGCAGCATCGACCATTTGCGCCGGTCGGTGCCGATGATCGCCAGGGTCAGGTTCTCGGCCAGCGTCAGCTCGGCGAAGACATCCGAGATCTGGAAGGTGCGGGCCATGCCGAGCGCGGCACGCTGATGATCCGGCAAGCTGGTCACGTCATGGCCATGCAGCAACACCCGGCCGGAACTGGCCGGCAGCGTGCCGAAGATGCAATGGAACAAGGTCGTCTTGCCGGCGCCGTTCGGACCGATCAGCACTCGGCGTTCGCCCGGCGCCACGGTCAAAGACACGCCGTCCACGGCGCGCAGACCGCCGAACGCCTTGCTCAGCGCGTCGACCTGGACTGCCGGGGCCTCGGTCATGACGCGTCGCGCCTGAGCCGCCGCCAGATGTCCAGTCGCCGCACCAGACCGACCAGACCCTCCGGCGCCCACAGCACCGTGCAGATGAAGACCAGCCCCATCACCATCAGATGCAATTCGAAGAAGCTGCTGACCCAGTTACGCAGACCAAGCACCACGGCGGAGCCGAGGAACGGACCAAGCAGCGTGCCGGTACCGCCGACAATGGCCATCAGCGCCGCCTCGACCGAGATCTGGAACGATCCGGTCACCGGATTCACAAAGCGGTTGTAGTAGACGTAGAGCACGCCGGCCAGCGAGGCGACCAGGCCGGAGATCACGAAGGCCCAGTACAGGTGCAAGCCGGTGCGGTACCCGAGCGAGCGCATCCGCGTCTCGCTGGCCTTGATACCGCGCAGCCCGAGCCCGAAGGGAGAAGACACCAGCACCGTGTAGCCGATACCGCAGGCCACGATCACCGCCACCACCAGGTAGTAGTACTGCGTATGCGTGGTGATCGCCGCCGGGCCGATCGCCGGGAACGGCACGTTGGTGACGCCGTTGTCGCCGCCGGTGAAGGACGACCAGCGGTAGGCCACGCCCCAGACCACGAAACCGAGCGCAATGGTGATCAGGATGAAGTAGACGCCACGGGTCCGTACCGCGATGCCGAAGATCATCGCCAGCATGGTGCCGGCGGCGAGCCCGGCCGGCGCGGCGGCGATGGTCGGCAGGCCGTGCCGCGTCTGCAGGATCGCCACCGTGTAGGCCGAGACCGCGAAAAAGGACGCGTGGCACAGCGAGAACAGGCCGGTGTGCGCCAGCAGCAGGTCAACGGAAAGCGCCAGCAGGCCGAATACGTAGACCTGGGTCGCGAGTCCGGTCCAGAACGGCCCGGCGACAGCGGGCAGCGCCAGGACGGCCGCCAGCAGCAGCAGGTAAAGCAGGGCGCGAGTCGTGTTCATCGCCTCAATGCTCGGCCCCGAACAGGCCGCGCGGCCGGACCAGCATCAGCACGGCGATCGGACCGAACAGAATGAAGTAGGAGAACTCCGGCAGCAGCCAGCGCCCGTAGGAGTCGAGCAGGCCGACGATCAGTGCGCCGACCATCGCGCCCTCCAGGCTCCCCAGGCCGCCGACGATGACCACGACAAGCGCGTAGACCAGGATCTCCCACTCCGCGCCGGGATAGAGCGTCAGGAAGGCGCCGCCGGCGACGCCGGCCATGCCGGCCAGGAACGCGGCAAGACCGGAGGCGATGACGAACAGCCGGTCGATATCGATGCCGGTGGCGTTGACCTGCTCGCGGTCATCGACGCCGGCGCGCACCACGGCGCCGATCTGGGTCTTCCGATACAGCAGCCACAGCCCGACGCCGACAACCAGGCCGAGGACGATCAGCACGAAGCGGTACTTCGGATAGTAGACGTCGAACGGCAGCACCACGGCGCCGCGCAGGTAATCGGGCGCCGGCACCATCAGGTTGTCGCCGCCCCAGACCGCCAGCGACAGGTCGCCGATCACGAAGGCGAGGCCGACGGTCAACAGCACCTGCGCCAGATGGTTGTCGCCGACGCGGCGGATCAGGTAGCGATCGACGGCGACGCCGACCACGACCATTGCCGCGCCGCCTGCGAAAAGGGCGAACTCGAAGCTGCCGGTCTGCTGCGCCACTGTAAGCCCGATATAGCCGCCGAGCAGGTAGTAGGCCCCGTGCGCCATGTTGACCACGCGCATCAGGCCGAAGGACAGCGTGAAGCCGCTGGCCAGCAGGAACAGCAGCGCGGCGAAGGAAATACCGTTGATCGCCTGCAGGATGGCCGGGGTCATGGTCGCGGACGGGCTTGGCGCGCCGGCGGCGGCACGCTGGAACGACGGAAGGGAGATGCGGCGCGGGACGTCATCGGCAGGCGTCCCGCGCCGGACCGGTTAGCGCTTGTACGGACCGGCCGCCAGGAAGTCTTCCGGCTTCCAGGTCCAGAACTGCGACACGCCCTCGTAGGTCTTGACCGGGACGTTCATCAGCACCTCGCCGAGCACCGGATGGTTCACTTTCTGGATCTCGGTGATGTAGACGTTCTGGATCGGGTTGTCGTAGTCGTCGAGCTTCAGCGGCCCGCGCGGGGCCTTCACCGACACCGTGCGCATCGCCTGCAGGAAGGCGTCGCGGTCCTCGACCTTGCCGTCGATCGAGTCGATCGCCGTCTTCACCCACAACGCCGCGGTATAGGCGCTCTCGGCGAACCACGACGGCACGATCTTGTGCCGCTTGGCGAACTCGGTGACGAAGGCCTTGTTCTCCGGCGTGTCGATACCGGCGGCGTACACCAGCGAGTTGCCGACCAGACCGAGCGCGCGGTCGTCCATCTGCGGCAGCACGTCGGCGTGCAGCCAGTAGCCGCCGTAGATCTTCGAGCGCTTGTCCATCCCGAAGTTGAACCAGGCCTCGAACAGCCGCACCCGGTCGGCGCCGACCACAACTGCGACGACGGCCTCGGTATCGGCCGGAATCGAGGAGATGGTGGCGCCGTAGTCCTTGGTGCCGATCGGGTTCCAGATGAATTTGTCGACCTTGCCGCCGAGTTCGGTGAACACCTTGGCGGCGCCCAGCGTGACCTCCTGGCCGAAGGTGTAGTCCTGGCCGATGAAGGTGACGTTGCGCAGCCCCAGCTCGTTGTAGAGATAGTCACCCATCGGGTGGCCGATCTGGCTCGACGAGACCGCCGTGCGCACCACCGTTGGCGTACGGTTCCACTTGGTCACGTTGTCGGCGCCGGACGGATCCATGACCAGCGGCACGCCGGACTCCTGGCTCACCTGTTGCGCCGCCGGGCCTTCGTGGCCGCACAGCGGGCCGACCATCAGGTGCACCTTCTCCTGCTGCACCAGCCGGCGCGCCTGGGTCAGCGCCTGATCCGGGTTGCAAGTAGTGTCGGCGACGATGACCTCGACCTTGCGACCACCGGCCATGTGCCCGGCCTGGTCCCAATACAGGTTGAAGCCGTTGACCATTTCCGCACCCGGCTTGGCCAGGGGGCCGGTGACCGGCGCCAGCAAGCCGATCCTGATGTCGGCGGCCGTCGCCGCGCCCGGCGCCAGCGCGACGGCCGCCAGCCCGGCGACACTCAGCAATGATCGAAGAATTCTTGGCGCGTACGAGGCCATGGCCCTGCTCCTTGATTGCGTTCCTCGTTGGCCCGTCTACGGGGCCATTCCTTGATATGTGATTACATTATACGTAGGCTCATCGTGCCCTTGTCAACGCGCCTCGATGCCACCGCGAACCGCCGATATCGGCATTTCGAGGCATGATTGACGTTGATTCCATGCCGATCAGGATGTCGGATCGCGACGTGACCAAGGCCCCTGCAATTGATGCGCTGAGCGATACGCTACCGCCGCTGGAGCGGATATCGCACGACACCTTGGCCATGCGCGTGCACCGCGGCATGCGCGACATGCTGATGACCGGTCAGGTGCAGCCGGGGCAGAAGCTCACCCTGCGCGGACTGGCCGGTGCGCTCGGCACCAGCCTGATGCCGGTGCGCGAGGCGGTGCACCGGCTGGCGGTCGAGGGGGCCTTGGAGGCGCTGCCGAACCGCACCATCCGCGTGCCGGTCATGACAAAGTCGCGCTTTCGCGAACTGCGGACCATACGTCTGGCGCTGGAGGGCCTGGCGGTCGAGACGGCGGCCGCGACCTTTTCGGCTGCCGCGCTGCCGGGCATGGCCAAGCTGAATGCCGTTTTCGGCCGCAGCCTGGAGCGCCGCAGGCCCGACTATGCCGAGGCGTTTCGCGCCAACAAGGAAATCCATTTCACGGTCTACGAGGCCGCGGGCATGCCGCAGCTCGTGACCATGATCGAGTCGCTTTGGCTGCAGATCGGCCCTGTGCTCTACATGAGCATGCTGACGCGGGCAAAGGAGCGCGCCCAGAGTCCGGCGCGCGATTGGCACGAGGCGCTGATTCAGGCGCTGCGCGATCACGATGCCGCCGCCGCACGCGCGGCGCTGGAAGGCGACTTGATGAGCGCCGGCGACCACATCTTGGCCGAGGGCGACCTGCCCGACTAGGCGGCGAAGAAAAGCGAAGAAACGGACGTGCACGGAGGAAACGATGGCGGTTGAGCAGCAGCGGTTTGGCGCCGACGACGCCAGGCGTACCGAAGACGAGCCGTTGCTGGCGGGTCACGGCCGGTTCACCGACGACGTGGCGATGCCGGGCCAGTGCTACGGGCATTTCGTGCGCGCCCCCGTTGCCCATGCGGATATCCGCAGCATCGATGCCGACGCCGCCAGAGCCATGCCGGGCGTTCTGGCGGTGCTGACCGGGGCGGAGCTGGCGGCCGATGGGATAGGGGCAATCCCACCGTTGGTACTGCTACCCGGCCGCGACGGCGAGACCATGTTCGGCCCGGCGATGCCGGTGCTGGCGCATCAGCGGGTGCGTTTCGTCGGCGAGCCGATGGCGATCGTGGTGGCCGAAACGGCGGCCCAGGCCAACGACGCTGCCGAGGCGGTCGTCGTCGATCTCGCCCCGCTGCCGGTCGCGTCCTCGGTGGCGGCGGCGCTGGCCGACGGCGCGCCGGCGATCTGGGCCGAGGCGCCGAACAACGTCGCGCTGGATTGGGTCGACGGCGACATGGCCGCGGTCGCCACCGCATTCGAGAAGGCCGCGCACGTCACCCGCGTGCGACTGGCCGACACCCGCGTGGCCCCGGTCGCGATGGAACCGCGCGCCGCCGTGGGCGAGTGGGACGAGGCCGCGCAACGCTACACGCTGACCGCGTCGACTCAGGGCGTGGCTGTGGTACGCCGGCTGTTCGCCGAGAGCGTGTTCAAGGTGCCGGCTGAGACCATCCGCGTGGTGACCCACGACGTCGGCGGCGGTTTCGGCATGAAGGTGCAGGCCTATCCGGAATATGCCGCGCTGCTGGTCGCCGCACGCCGCGTCGGCCGGCCGGTGCGCTGGACCGCATCGCGGCTGGAAAGCTTCCTGGCCGACACCCACGGCCGCGACGGCGATCTGGCGGGCGAATTGGCGCTCGACGCCGATGGCAGGTTCCTCGCGCTGCGGGTGCGCACCGCGGTTGGCATCGGCGCCTATTGCTCCACCTTCGCCGCCGTCGTCGCCACCAACAACACCAAGAACTGCCTGTCCTCGGTCTACCGCATTCCGACGATCGGTTGCGACGTGCGCATGGTGCTGACCAACGCCGCGCCGCTCGGCCCCTATCGTGGCGCCGGCCGGCCGGAGGCGATCTACCTGATCGAGCGACTGATCGACGAGGCCGCGCGGGAAATCGGCGTCGATCGCGTCGAGCTGCGCCGGCGCAACATGATCCCGCCCGACGCCATGCCCTATGCCGCGCCGAACGGCATGGTCTACGACAGCGGCGCGTTCGAGGCGGTGCTCGACAAGGCCCTGGTTCTGGCCGACTGGGACGGCTTCGCCGCGCGCCGCGCGGCAAGCGAGGCCGCCGGCCGGCTGCGCGGCATCGGTCTGTGCAGCTTCCTAGAAGTCGCCGGCGGCAGCCCGCTGCAGGAAAGCGCCGACCTGCGCTTCGAGGCCGACGGCAGGGCGGTTTTGCGTACCGGCGCCCAGGCCATGGGCCAGGGCCAGATGACGGTGATGCCGCGCCTCGTCGCCGCCCAGCTCGGCATCTCGCCGGACGACGTACGCGTGATCCAGGGCGACAGCGACGAGGTCCCGGCCGGCCTCCCTACCGTGGCCTCGCGCTCCACCATGATGGCCGGCGGGGCCATCGTGCTGGCCTGCGAGGAGGCCATCGAGAAGGGCAAGGAACTGGCCGGCCACTTTCTGGAGGCTGCCGCGGTCGACATCGAGTATGCCGGCGGACGCTTCAAGGTGGGCGGCACCGACCGCGCCATCGGGCTCATGGAACTGGCCGACCGGGTCCGCACGGCGGCCGATCTGCCCGCGGCGCTGGCCGGCGGCTTGGACAGTGTCTCAACCTTCACCACGCCGCAAATGAGCTTCCCCAACGGCTGCCACGTCTGCGAGGTCGAGATCGATCCTGACACCGGCGCTGTCGACGTCGTTGGCTACACGGCCGTCGACGACGTCGGCAACGTGCTGCACGAGACCATCGTGGAGGGCCAGATCCACGGCGGCGTCGCCCAGGGGCTAGGCCAGGTGCTGGGCGAGCGCATGGTCTATGACAGCGACGGCCAGCTGCTGACAGCTTCGTTCATGGACTACATGATGCCGCGCGCCGACCAACTACCGATGCTGCGTGTCGGCCACCACGCCGCGCCGTGCACCACCAACCCACTGGGCGTGAAGGGCGCCGGCGAGTCGGGCGTGGCCGGCTCGATCCCCTCGGCGGTGAACGCGATCCTGGACGCGCTGTCGTCGCGCGGCGTCACCCAGCTCGACCTGCCGATGACCCCGGAGCGGGTCTGGAACGCCTTGCGCCAAGCCGCCACGACCTGACGCAGTTGTACAGGCCGGCTGGCCGCCGGTCTGCCTCGTTGCTCGCCAGCAAGCCAGGACCGCAGCGGCGACGGTGATGTCGTGAGCCTGCATCGTCTGGCGTACCGCCTCGGTCAGGCGCCGGGCTCCCAGGGCCAGTATTTGGCGATGGCGCCGGCGTCGATGCGCAGATCGGTGCCGGTGATCATCTTGGCGTCGTCGGAGGCCAGGAACACCGCCGCGCTGCCATAGTCTGACGGGCTCGGCAGCTTCTGCATCGGCACACGCTTGCGGTATGGCGTCATCACGTCGGTGGCCGGGCGCTCCACCTTGCGGCCCCAGCGCTCGGCGCGTTCGAAGGACTCGGCGCGGTCGGTCGCGGTCGGCGTCAGGCTGTTGACCCGGATGTTGTGGCCGACCAGTTCCATCGCGGTGGAGCGGGTGAAGTTGATCAGGCCGCACTTGGCGGTGCTGTAGGCGACGTTGCCCGGCTCGCCCTGGTGCCCGGCGGTGGAGATGATGTTGATGATGGCGCCGCCGGTTTGCTTGTCGATCATCGACTGGGCGACATGTTTGGTGAACAGGAAGGCGCCGCCCAGGATCACGCCGGTCTGCGCCAGCCAGCGCTCGTAGGACATGTCGAGCACGCCCTGCTTGTTGAAGAACACCGCGTTGTTGACCAGCACATCGACCTTGCCGAAGGCCGCCACGGCGGCGGCGACGGCCGTCTTCACCTGGGCCTCGTCGGTGACGTCGCAGGTCACAGGGATCGCGCGGCCGCCGATGCTTTCGACGTAGGCGGCGCAGTCGCGCGCGTTCTCGGCCACGGCGTCGACTGCGACCAGCGCCGCGCCTTCGGCAGCCAGCGCCTCGGCGATGCCGCCGCCGATATTGGGGCTGGTGCCGGTGACCAGCGCGACACGATCTTTCAGCTTCATGGCGGCGCTCTCCTCATGCCGGCGGCGCGATCAGGAACACCTTGGACGAGTTGAATATCCAGGTGTCGACGAAGACGGTCGTCGTCGGCTTGCTGCCGAGCTCGCTGAGCGCGCCGACCAGGCAGGACCAGTTCAGTATCTCCTGTTGGCCGCTATCCTCGACGGCGTGGCCGGAGTAGTCGCGCCACGCCTGATAGTTCCCGGAACAGAGCTGGTCGTAGAGCCGCCGGTCGGCTGGCGTGTCCGGCCACAGGAAGTGGTTCTTGCCAACAAGGAAGGCATGCGACCACCCCGACGAGGCCAGCAGGGCGACGCGATAGGGCGACTCCTTCAATATGCGCGCCGTAGCCGCTCCGAGGTCGAACAGCCGTCGCGGCGTCGGCGCCGGCGGGTCGAAATCATCCTCGCTCACGGTCCGGTCGAACACCGGCAAGCCGCCCTTCTGCGCGATCACCTTGCGCCCGTAGCAATTCACCGAGAATGGCACGATCGGGTAGTCGAAGCCCTCGCGGTCGTAGTCGAGATAGAAGATCGCGTTGGCGAAGGCGTGGCCGAGGGGATGGTGCAACGGCTGGTAGGCGTAGGCGGTATCGAAACCTTCTTCGATCAGCCGCGAAGCCAGCAACTTCGCCGCCTGCCGATTGCCGCTCAATTCGTAGACCTTGTCCGTTTCGCCCCACACGTTGTCGGGCTTTGGCGAGAAGCGGAAGCTGTCATACGCACTGATGCAGTACGGCGGGACGACGTCTTCCTTGAAGTTCTCGTACTGGTCGTCGCCCCAGATCAGCACGAAATCCGGTTTGAAGTCGTCGAGCGCGGCCCGGACATGGCGCATCCAGCCGACCAGCTCCTCGCGATGTCGCGCGGCCGACGACGTGCCCTCATCGTCGCCCCACTCCGCCTGCATCGGTGCCGGCCAACCGGCGGGGTCCCGCAGGTCTTCCGGCAGCTCCGGGTTCTGCAGCATCCGCTTGAGGATGTAGGCCATACGTTCGTCGTGACCGGCCAGCGGCGGATAGTGCGAAATGCCCAGCGTCAGAATTTCGGCCATGACGGCCCCCCTTGGAATGCCTCGTCGGCGGTGCCTCAATCCTCGACAGGCGCGGTCGCGGCTGCCTTGCCACCCGACCGATCGCCCCGCTCGATCAATGCATCGCGCAGGACGTGCAGTCCCTGGACGGTCGCCGGCGCGCCGGCATAGGTCAGAATCTGGACGATCACTTAGGCGATGCCCCGCTCACAGGATGATACTCACCTTGCCTTGCGGTCGCAGCGCATCGAGGTCGAGCACGGCACGCTTGCGCCGGATGCGAAACCCGTCCTCGCCACGCACCAGCCGGTACTCGGTCATGCCTGGATAGATGTCGAGATACTCGCGCTTGGCGCGGTACACGACGAAGGCGCACTCGACGGTGATGTCATCGCCATTCTCTTCCAGCACGCGCACGTTGAAGATCGTGTGCCGGGTTTTCGACGGTGGGAACTCGGCGTGCGCGGTACGCTTGGTCAGCCGCTTGGCGCGCTGTTCGAGGCGGAAGCGGTCGTCGTAGATCAAGAACAGGCTGCTCGACGGCTCGGCGCCAGGAGGCAGGTCGGTCGAGGGCACCTGATACTCGCCATCCTCGGTGAACAGATCGGTCCATTCCATGAGCTGCCAGCGGTCGAGCAACGCCGCCTCGCGGTACAGGAAATCCTCGACCTCCAGGCGCAGCATCGCCGCTCAGCTCGCGATCTTGAACGACACGCGGTCGTCGGAGGCAAGCATCTGGCGCCAGCGGCGCCAGAAGTTGCGCATCTGCATTTCGTCCTGCTTGGCGGCGTGCTCGTGCTCGGTGAGCATGCCGCGCGACAGGTCGTTCCAGTCGGCGCCGGGCTGGCACTGGTAGCCCTCCTGGCACAGTTCCAACATCTCTACATCGTCCGGCGTGGCAAAGCCGGCCGGCCCGAGGAACTCCACGAAGTTACGCATGCGCAGATCGCGCAGCGTCGCCGCTTCGTCCTGTGGACCCAACGCCCAGGCACGGACATCCATCTTGTCGGGCGCCAGTGGATAGAAGGTCCTCACCGTCACCGCCATGATGTTGAGCACTGCCAGGTTGGGGAACACCAGCATGTTGAAGTCCTTCTCGGCGACGATCCGGGCGCGCTCCTCGCCCAGCCGATCGACGAGCTGACGGCGAACCTCCTCGATCGCCTCGCGGGCCGCCTCGCCCATGCCGGGACGGAAGCGGGCGATCGGCCGGCCCCACGGGATCGCGCCGTCGGATTCGGAAACCGTGTGGCCGTTACCGAGGTCGATAACCTGGCCGAACGGCTTGTTGAACACCGACTTGCCCTTGTTGTTCTCCACCGCTGCCTTGCCGTCGCGCTCCTTCAGGTAGTCGAAGTAGGTCGCGTGCGTGGTCAGCGCGTGGTAGCCGTCCGCGGAGTTCTCCAGCAGCAGCTTCCAGTTGGCGCGGGCGTGGTATTCCTGCGTGCCGGAGATCACCTCCATGCCAACCTTGCTCTGCAGCGCGATCAGTTGCAGGTAGTCTTTCGCGCCGCCGAGATAGTCCTCTAGCGACTCTGCCCCGGCATCGAAGTTCACGAAGACGAAGTCGCAGTACGACTCCATGCGCTGCACCTCGGGCAGGTCGTACATGCCGTTGGCGTTGAAGTCCTTCGGATAGGACTCTCTGCCCGGCACGCCGCGCAGGCCGCCGTCATTGTCGAAGGTCCAGCCGTGATAGGCGCACTGGAATGACTTGGCGCTGCCGGCGCGTTCGCGGCAGACCTGGGCGCCGCGATGCGGGCAGGTGTTGTAGAAGGCCCGCAGCTCGCCGTGCTTGTCGCGGTTGAAGATGATCGGCCGGCGCATCACCTTGCGCGTCACGAAATCGCCGGGCTTGCGCACCTCCGAGGCATGGCCGAGGTAAAGCCAGCAGCGCTTGAAGATGCGCTCGCGCTCCAACGCCAGCACATCGTCACTGGTCAACGCCTGGCGGTTGACCCGGAAGATGCCTTTTTGTCGGTCTTCGTGGATCAGGTCATAGGATGAAACCTGCATGCTCATCGCTGCCTCCGTCACTCGCCGACGTGGTCGGTCATCAGGTCGCGCCAGCGGCGCCAGAATACCCGCATCTGCTCTTCGTCGGTGTTTGTCGGTTCGTTCTTCAGCATGCCCTTGGAGATGTCGTTCCACTCCATGCCGATCTGGTTGAGGTAGCCGCTCTGGCACATCTCCAGCATCTCCACATCATCGGGCGAGGCGAAGCCGGCCGGGCCGAGGAACTCCAGGAAGTTGCGCAGCCGCCGGTCGCGCGACGCCTCGCTCTCGCCGACCGGGGCCAGCGCCCAGGCGTTGACGTCCATCCGGTCCGGCCGCTCCGGATAGAAGGTGCGGATGGTGATCGCCATGATGTCGTTGATCACCAGGTTCGGGAAGATCAGCGTGTTGCGGTCGCCGTTGGCCACCAGTTCGCCGCGCCGGGTGCCGAGCCGGTCGATGATGTCCTGCTTGAGCTTGGCAACCTCTTCCTTCGCCTCCTCGCCCCAGCCCGGAACCCAGCGGGCGTAGGGCCGGCCCCAGGGTGCCGAGCCGATCGACGAGATCACCGCGTGGCCGTTGCCGAGGTCGCGGACCCGGTTGAAGTCGTTGTCGTGGCCGTTGTCGTCGCCCTCGGGCAGCTGGTTCTTGCGGTTCGGACCGCCGCCGCCGCCGGCGCTGGCCATGCGCAGCGCGTTCTCCGAGGCGCCGTCGCGCGTCAGGATGTAGTCGAGATAGGTCGCGTGCGTGGTGGCGGCGTGATAGCCGTCGGCGCTGTTCTCCTGCAGCAGCTTCCAGTTCGCGTTGACCGAGTATTCCTGTGTGCCGCCGACGATCTCCATGCCGTCGGCGCCCTGGTCGGAGACCACGTCGAGCAGCGCCTTGGCATCGGCGAGGTAGTCCTCCAGCGGCATCGCGTCGGCATCGAAGTTGATGAACACGAAGCCGCGATAGGAGGCGACATTCGCCACCTCGGCGAGGTTGAGCTGGCCGCTCTCGACCAGGCCCGGCGCCATCGAGGCCTTGTCCGGCACGTCGATGATCTTGCCTTCGTCGGAATAGACCCAGCCGTGGTACGGGCACTGGAACGAGCGGCGCCGGCCCTGGCGCTCCCAACACACGAGCGCGCCGCGATGCGAGCAGGTGTTGAAGAACACGCGTAACTTGCCGTTGCGGTCGCGGTTGAAGATGAGCGGCCGGCCGCCGACCTCCCGGCGCACGAACGAACTGGGCTTGGCCACTTCCGACTCGTGCCCGGTGTAGAGCCAGCAATGATCGAAGATCACCCGGCGCTCGATCTCCAGTACATCGTCATCGGTGAAGACGCGTCGGTGCACCTTGAAGGCGCCGGCACTCCGGTCTTCCAGAACCGCGGCGCGAAGTAGATCATGCAAGTCGGATTGGCGAAGCGAAGGTGCATGCGGCATGGCGGTCTCCCGGACGTGACATCGCAGTTTGGGACCAATGGTCTGTCCAATGCAAGATTTCGTTGATCGGGGCGTCCTAATGGCCAATGCTCAGGCCAATTCGGCCGGCCGTCGCGCGAGTCCTCGCGCCCGGACGCCGTGATAGGAAAGACATGCCGGCAGACAGAGAACCAGAATTCGGCCCGATACGACCCAAGCGGATATTCGAGGAGATTTGTGAGCGCATCCGCGGCCAGATCGCTGCCGGCTCATTGCGGCCGGGCGACAAGCTGCCCGCAGAGCGCGATCTCGCGGAACAGTTCAAGGTCAGCCGGACAGCGGTGCGCGAGGCCCTGCGTAGTCTGGAGAATGCCGGTCTCGTCGAGTTGCAGAAGGGCGCCAAGGGTGGCGCCTTCATCCTGGAAGGCAAGCCGACCTTCACCCGTTCGCTGCAAGATATGGTCAGCCTGGGACGCATCTCGCTGGCCGACCTGACCGAGGCGCGGGTGCTGATTCAGGAGGTGATCGTCCGACTGGTGTGCGAGCGCGCGACAGAGGAGGATTTCCAGGCCCTCGAACGCGATATCGACAAGGTCGAGGAGCTAACCCGCCAAGGGCGGCTGCTGGAGAAGGTCGACTACAACATCAACTTCTACAAAGTGCTCGCCGAGATTACCAAGAACCAGGTGATCATCATCCTGATCGACTCGCTGACCCAGATACTGCGGCGGATGATCCAGCATATCGGTCCCGACGAGTCTCTCGACTTGGTGCAGACGAGGCGAGCTTTCATGCGATGTCTGCGCGCGCGCGACGCCGATGGCGCGGTGCGGGAGATGACGGCCCACCTGAACAAGCTGCACGACCATCTGGATCAGGCGCAGCGCCGAGCCACGTTGCGCGCCGCAACGATGCCCGAACTGATCAACCACTAGGCCGACGCGCGCAACAGACCTGCCAACGCGACGCCGGGATCGGCAAGCGCCTCGGCTTGGACCGCTATCCGGCGCTCGATCAACCGCTTGGCGATCGCGATCTCCCGGCTCGCGCCAATTCCAACGGCATAGCGCACCTGGCCGTCACGCAGGTGGAACTCGATCGCCCCATCCTTGGCCAGTGCCCGGCGGACCGCCGGTGTTTCGAGGCCATCGGCCCAGCCGACGCCCTGCAGCCTAACCTCGTACTGGTCCGACCAGAACGAGGGCACGGCAGCGTAAGTGGCGTCGCCACCGGCGGCATTGATACCGGCCGCCTCGCCCTGGTCCAGCGCGTGGCGCCAGTTCTCCAGAGCCACCGGCCCGTCGCACCACAACGTCCGGAATCGCGCCACGTCGCCGGCCGCGAAGATCGCCGAATCGGCGCTGCGACACGTCGCGTCGACCACGATCCCGCGTGCAACCGCCAGGCCGGTCGCCTCGGCCAGCGCAGTATCCGGCTGGATGCCGATGCCGACGACGACGAGGTCTGCGGACAGCGTCTCGCCGTCCCCGAGGCTCAGCGCCAGCTTGTCCGCGACCGCTTTAACGCCCCGCACGGCAGCACCCCACCGGAACATCACGCCGGCCCGAACGTGCCGCTCGACGATCCGCTGCGCCAACGACGGGGCGCAGACCCGCGCCATCGCCGTCGCGGCGGCCTCCAGCACGGTGACCGCAGCACCACCGACAGCCGCCGCGGCGGCGACCTCCAGGCCGATCAGGCCGGCGCCGACGACCGCGACGGATCGGGCCTGGCCGAGTGCGTCGCGCAACCGCAAGGCATCGGCCGCGTCGCGCAGGTAGTGCACGCCCGGCAGCGTTGCCGGCAAGCCGGGCAGCGTGCGCGCGCCCGCGCCGGTCGCCAGCACCAGCGCATCGTAGGTCAGCCACCCGCCGGCGCCGCAATCGACCCGCCGGCCGGCCCGGTCGATGCCCGCGACGCGCACGCCGAGACGCAAGTCGATCCCCGCCAGCAGGTCGTCGGGCACGATCGGCGTCGCCGACGGATCGAGGTTCTCGGTCAGCACCGCTTTCGACAGCGGCGGCTTCTCGTATGGCTTCAAGGCCTCAGCCGACAGCAGCACGACCTCGGCATCGGCCGCCGTGCGACGTGCGGCGATGGCTGCCGCGACACCCGCCGGGCCGCCGCCGACCACGATCACGCGTCGGCTCATGCCGGTTCCGACCGGTCCAACAGGGTCGGGATGGTGGTCGGTGCGTCGACCCGGACCATGATCGTGCCGTCCTCGACACGGACCGGGTAGGTCGCGAGGTTGACCACGCAGGGGAAGGTCAGCGCCTTGCCGGTGACGATATCGAAGGTACCGGCATGAAACGGGCATTCCACGACATTGCCGTCCACCAGGCCCTCGCACAGCGATGCCTCGCCATGGGTGCAACGATCATCGGTCGCGTGGTAGGCGCCGTCGACGCGGAACACGGCGATGGCCTGCCCGCCGTCGACCTCGACACGTGTGCCAAAGTCATCCTCGACGTCAGCGGCCGCACAGGCTGCGATCCACCGCTCTTCGCCCGCCCGCGTCGTCGTCCCGTCGTCGCTCACTGTCATCGCATCCGGCTCGCTACCGCTAGGGCAAACACTTCGCGGCCCATTGGTCAGCCCATTGCTTAGCAAAGCCGCCCACCGCTGGCAATCAGATGGCATGCCGTCACACGACTACCGCTTCTGCCCGTTGCAGCCTCACGATCTGCCAGCCGGATACGCCAATTGACAGCGCAATCAGCATTCGGCAATTTGGCATGACCTTTAGCCCAATTAGGGTGCCGTGAAGCGCACGGCAACCGCGAAAGACCGGGGAGCAGCCAAATGGGGGCGCCACTGCCATCGCGCGGCGAGGTCGAGGATTTCCTGTTCCGCGAAACCGCGATGCTCGACAACTGGCAACTGATGGACTGGGTCGCCCTGTTCACCGAAGACGGCGAATACCTGGTGCCGGCGACCGACATGCCCGACGGCGAGCCGAACTCGTCGCTGTTCCTGATCTACGACGACCATCACCGGCTGACCGAGCGGGCCAAACGGCTGATGAAGAAAACCGCGCACGCGGAGTTCCCGCACTCGCGCCTGCGCCGCATTATCGGCAATGTCATGGTCGAGCGGAGCGACGCCGCCGATTTCGCGGTGACCTGCAATTTCGCCGTGTTCCGCAACCGCATGAAGCAGTCCGACATCTTCTCCGGGCACAGCCACTACGAGATGATCGCCAGCGCCGACGCCATGCGCATCCGCAAGAAGCGCGCGGTGCTCGATTCCGACGACCTGCGCGCGCAGGGCAAGCTCAGCATCATCCTCTGAGCTGGCGCCCCGCGTCCCCAACGGCAGCGTCCACGTTGACGCCAGGGGCTTTTGTCACGATAGTTACTATGGTCTAACCATTCGCCTTGACCCGCCATTGGCGATCACAAGGCAGCAAGTCGCGGTCCGCCGGCAGGGCGACCGCATGTACGAGAATAGTGGAGGTCACATCATGAAACATACGGTTCGGGCGCTTGCCCTCGGCGGCGGCGCGGCCCTGATGCTGGCGTCATTGACGGCGTCGGTTCAGGCCGAGACGGTACTGAAGTTTTCGACCTACACGCCGGCGCAGAACTTCGTCTACAAGAACGTTTACATCCCGATGATGCGCGAGATCGAGGCGAAGTCGAACGGCGAGATCAAGTTCGAGGCGTATCCCGGCAGCGCGCTCGGCAAGATGCCGGAGCAATATGACCTGGTGAAGAGCGGCCTGGCCGATATCTCCACCTACATCCCGTCCTACTCGCGCGGCCGCTTTCCGCTGACCGAGGCCGGCTCGCTGCCCTTCGCCTTCGAAACCTCCGACCAGGGCACGATGTCGCTCAACGCGGTGACTCAGAAGTGGCTCGGCGCCGAGCACAAGGGCGTCAAGTTGCTGCTCCTGTGGACCCCGGTACCAGCCGCCTTCCTCACCAAGGGCGTCGCGATCGAGAAGATCGCGGACCTGAAGGACCTGAAGATGCGCAGCGCCGGCGCGGTCGCCAACGACGTGCTGAAGCTGGTCGGCTCCAACGTGCTGACCGTGCCGCTGCCGGAACTCTATACGGCGCTGGAGCGCGGCGTGGTCAACGGGTCGATCATGGATCCGGTCACCGCCGTCGCCTACAAGCTGTACGAGCCGGCCGACCACTTCACCAACTTGTCCTTTTCGTCCGTGGTCGCAGCGGTCGGCATGAACACGCGCAGCTGGGAGAAGCTGACGCCGGAGCAGCAGAAAATCGTCATGGAGGCGTCAGCGACCGCAGCCACGCGGGTCGGTCCGATCTACGCCGAAAAGCGCAGGGAAGCCTACGAGGTGATGCGCAAGGACAATTTCACGATGCTGGAGTTCTCCGCCGACGAGAAGAAGAAATTCGCCGACATGGTCGTTCCGCTGTGGGACAAGTGGGTCGAGAAGCTGGAAGACGAAGGCATCCAGGCCAAGGCCTTCATGGCTGACTTCAAGGCCGCGATCGCGAAACATGCGGCGATGAAGCAGGCAAGCAACTAACGAGCATCGCCGTAGCGGCGACGACAACGTCGCTGCCTCGAAGGGAGGGCGCCGCTCGCGCCCTCCCGTATTCGCAAGAGTATCCCGCGAGCCCATCATGCGCTTCACCAACTGGTTGATCCGCGCGCTGGACAAGGCGAGCAAGTTCGGCACGCTCGTCGGCGCAGCGCTTTGCTTCGCGATGATGGCTGTCCTCACCATCGACGTGATACTGCGCGCGACCTTCAACACGGCGATCTACGGCGCCATCGAGCTGGCCGTTTTCGCCCTCGTGCTGATGGCCTTCTTCGCCCAGGCCGAAGCTTTCACCGCCGGCCGGCACATCACCGTCGACTTCTTCATTCAGCGCGCACCGGCGCCGGTGAAAACCGTCATCGAATTCGTCACCCTGACGATCTCGCTTGGCATCATGGTTCTGATGTCGATCGCTACGATGCTCTCCGGCCTGGAGACGATCGAGGAGGGCGAGATCTCGTTCACGCTGCAACTCCCGGTCGGCTACTTCAAGCTGGCGGCAGGGGTCGGCCTGATCCTGCTAACGCTGGCGATGCTGCGCCGCTGGCTCGGCTTGCTCGTGGGCGCCCGTGACGGGTCAGGGCCGCCACGATGAGTACCATCGCGATCGGCCTGCTCGGCGTCATCGTCATGCTGGTGCTGATGGCGCTGCGGATGCACATCGGTTTCACCATGGCGGTGGTCGGCTTCGTCGGCATCTACATCATCACCGGCGACTGGTACATCGCCTTCCACAGCCTGGGCACGGTGCCCTATTCCAGCGTCGCGACTTTCCTGCTGATCGCCGTGCCGCTGTTCACCTTGATGGGGCGTTTTGCCTATCACTCCGGCATCAGCGCCGACCTCTACGCGACCGCTTCGACCTGGATGCGCCACCTGCCCGGCGGCCTGGCGGTCGCCACCGTCGGCGCCTGCGCCATGTTCTCCGCCGTGTCCGGTTCCAGCCTCGCCGCCGCCGCCTCGATGGGCGCGATCGCGGTGCCGGAGATGCTGCGACACAAGATCGACCCGCGCCTGGCCACCGGCGTGGTCGCCGCCGGCGGCACGCTGGGCATCATGATCCCGCCCAGCCTCGGCTTCATCATCTACGGCCTGATCGCCGAGGAGTCGATCGGCACGCTGCTGATTGCGGGCATCCTGCCGGGCATCATCCTGGCCGGCTCGTTCATGGTGGTGGCGATGATCTGGGCGACGCTGAGCCCGGCCATGGCGACCCGGCAGGCGGCCGCGACCTGGGGCGAGCGGTTCCGCTCGCTGGGCGGCGTGTGGGGCATCCTGGTGCTGTTCGGCCTGGTGATGGGCGGCATCTACGGCGGCTTCATGACTCCGACCGAGGCCGCCGCGATCGGCGCCGCCGGATCGCTGCTGTTGCTGGTGCTACGCAAGGGCTGGAGCCTGCCGGAGATCAGCGAGTCGCTGCGCGAGACCACGGCGATCACGGCGATGATCTTCATGATCCTGATCGGCGCGCACGTCTTTAACGTGTTCCTGGCACTGAGCCGGCTGCCGACGTCGATCACCGACTTCGTGATCGCGCTGGAGATCAGCCCGATCATGATCCTGCTGGTGATCTTCGCGGGCTACGTCGTCCTCGGCTGCTTTCTCGACACGCTGGCGATGATCGTGCTGACCGTGCCGATCCTGCTGCCGGCGATCCAGGCGATGGGGTACGACCCGATCTGGTTCGGCGTGATGATCGTGATGGTGATGGAGATGGGGCTGATCACGCCGCCGGTCGGGATGATCGTCTACGTCATCAAGGGCGTGGTGCCAGCGGTCGAGCTGCGCGACATCTTCGTCGGCGTATGGCCGTTCGTCGCCGCCCAGGTCGCGATCCTGATGCTGTTCCTGTTCTGGCCGGACATCACGCTCTGGCTGCCGGGGCTGATGCGCGACTAGACCAACCGCGAGGGGACGCCCGTTACAAACTCGCCTGAGCGACGCGGTAGCGCTCGATCTCGCCGATGGCAGACATCCGCGGATCGCGGATCGCGCCCCAGCTGTCGATCGACTCCGGCTTCGGCGGCAGGTTGCGCGGTGGCCGGGCGCCGACCTCGGGGAACTCCTCCATGCCGAAGCTGTACTCCAGGGTCATGCCGTCGGGATCAAGGAAGTAGAGAAAGACGCTGTTCGAGGCGATGTGGCGGCCGGGCCCGAACACGATCGGCACGTCGGCCTTGCGGGCGCGATTGAACGCCCGGCCGACGTCGTCGATCTCGGTCACCATGAAGTTCAGGTGGTGGAATGTCGGCGCCTCGGCGCGGCCGATACCGAGTCCGTGGTGATAGGGGTTCGGCCAGGCGCGCATGAAGGTGACCCCCTCGCCGATGCTGTCCGATTCGGCGAAGTTCAGAACGTCGCGGAAGAAGCCGACCGCCTCGTGATAGTTCGGCGTCGCCAGCACGACATGGCCGAGACGCTGGATCCGCGTCAGGGTCGGCTCGAACGGCCGCAATTCCTGGCCCGCCGGCGGGATGTAGAATTCCACCGTCGAACCGGCATGAGGCTCCACGAAGCGGACCGCGCGGCCGATATCTCGACCGGCGCATTCGTCGGCCGAGAGATCCTCGTGTCCGATGTCGTGCTGCTTGAAGACACGATAGGCATTGTCGAACTCGGCCTCGCTCTCCAGCATCCAACCGACCCGCTTCAATCCAGGCGCGTCGGAACCGTGCAGGACCACCGCATAGGGGTCGTCGGTGCAACGAAACCGCGCTTCTCCCGTCGGGCCGCACCCGGCCGGTTCAAGCCCGACCATGGCCTGGTAGAACTCGGCCGAGCGCTCCAGGTCGGTGACGTTGAGCTCGACGTAGCCAAGCCTGCCGTATCGGATCATGTCGCGGTCCCCCGCCTTGCCTAGAGGATGAATCTGAGCCTGCCGTGCGGTCGCAGCGTTTCGAGGTCCAGGACGGTGCGGCGTTTCTTGAAGCGCTGAACACGAGCCGGTTGACCCGGAACGCACCGTTCTCGCGACCATCGCGGATAAAGGCTGTCGCCTTCGTCGGGCTCATGCGCTTGTGGCTACCCCAGGTTCGGTTCTGTGCGATTATTGATTTGGTTAGACCAATCATGAGTGGGTCCGCCGGCATGGTCAATGGCGCCCGCTGAAGCCGCATAAAGACCGGGAGGAAGAGCCATGGCGCTGCAGACAACGCCATATCGGGTGAAGACCGAATGCCGTCGCTACGAGGGCCGCGTCGCCATCGTCACCGGCGCGGCACAGGGCTTGGGGCTGGTGATCGCGCGGCGCCTCGCCGAAGAGGGCGCCTCGGTCATGGTCACGGACCTCCAGGAAGAGCGCGTCGCCCAGGTCGCGGGGCTCCTGGCCGAGGAGACCGGCCGCCAGGTCATCTCATGCGGCGGCGACCTGAGCCAGCCAGGCGTGGCCGACGCCATGGTCGAGCGGACGCTGGCCGCATTCGGCCAGGTCGACACGCTGGTCAACAATGCCGCCGCGCTGATCCGCCTGAAGCTGGTCGACGTCACCGAGGAGTTGGCGCAGAAGGCTGTCGACGGCAATGTCTGGACCACGCTGCGCTGCTGCAAGGCGGTGCTGCCGGCGATGCTGGAGGCCAGGTACGGGCGCATCGTGAACATCGGCGGCGAAGCGTGGCGGGCGTCGATCCCCTATCACACGCTGCTGGCCGGCGTCGGCAAGGGCTCGATGGTTGGCCTGACCGTGACCTTGGCGGCCGAGACGGTTCAGGACGGCGTCACCGTCAACTGCGTCTCGCCGGGCGGCATCGAGACAGCGGCCGACGACGGGCCGGCGCCGGAACAGTTCCGACCGGCCGGCTGGACCCCGCCGGAGGTCATGCAGGAACTCGGCAAGATCGGCGCCGGGCGCGGCATCACCACGATCGGCCGCATGGCGCACCCGACCGAGGTGGCCGCCGCCGTCGCCTTCTTCGGTGCGCCGGAAGCGGCCTTCTGTACCGGCCAGCACGTCGGCGTCAGCGGCGGCATGGCCATGATCTGACGACCGCACGCGGAGCGATGCACAAGGCGGCGAAGGCTGGCGTGGCTGGCCTGACACGAACCATGGCCATCGAAGGCGCGCCGCAGCGATCAGTCGCGCAGCCCGCGCGCCTCCAGCCACCCGAGCAGGCCATCGACCGCCTGCTGCAGTAGCTCCGGTTGGCCCTGGTAGTAGTGGCTGGCGACGTCTCGGCGTAGGCGACGTGCACCCACTCCGGCGTGAACTCAGCCATCCTTGAGCAGCAGATTGGCGTGGTCGGAACGCGCCTTGGCCAGGTTGCGCATCGCCTCGACCACGTCCTCGCCGGCCTCGGTGGCGCGCTTCTTCTCCGCCTCCCATGCCGCCAGCGCCGCCTGCGCCGAGGCGCCCTGGTCGTTCCAGTCGTCCTTCATCGTGCAGGTGATCTCCAGCCGGATGTCGTTGACCGGATCGCGGAAGTAGATCGAGTAGATGATGCCGTGGTCGGCGTCGATCACGTCCAGGCCCTGGCTTTCCAGCCATTGGCGCCAGGCCAGCACGTCCGCCTTGGTCGACACGCCCATCGCCAGGTGCTCGAAGTCGTCGTAGGCCGGGTGCGGCTTCGGGCCGGGCCTGGGGATACCGGGGCATTCGAAGAAAGCCAGCGTCTCGCCGCTCGCCATGCGGAAGAAGCTGTGGAAGTAGGGATAGGGCGCCTTGGTCGACGGCACCTCGTGGTCGACCACCGCGTTTACCAGCGGCATGCCGAGCACCTCCGAATAGAACTTCGCGGTGGCGCCGGTATCGAAGGTCATGAACGCCAGGTGGTGCAGCCGTTCCGGCTGCGTTGCCGGCCGCAAGGCGGCGGCGGGGCGTTCAGGCGTGGCGGTATCGGGCATCGGTCCCTCCCAGATTGGCTACTCCAAGCTCAGCCCGCCGCAGGGTGGCGGTCAACCGAATTACGGCGAGACGGGCACGTGGTGTCGCGATGTGCGGCGCGCCATTCCGCCACCGCCGACATGGGCGCGCGCTGGATCGGTCAGATACAGGTCTATGTGTTCGCGAAACAGATCGACGCCGCTGTCCGACAGATCTCGGTGCTTGTCCAACCTGGAATATCCATCTTGACGCCCGCGCCTACCTGCCAGTGAAGACGGGTTTGCGCCGTTCGATCACCGCCGCCAAGCCTTCGCGCGCGTCGGCCATGCCGGCAAGCTCGGAGACGGTGCGCGCCTCCTCGCTCAGGCAGGACTCCATGGTCAGTGCCGCGCCCGAGCGCAGCAACCGCTTGGTCGCCGCCAGGGCCTTCGGCGCGCCCGCGGCCAGCTCGCGCGCCAGCGTCAGCGCCGCATCGTGCAGTTCGGCGTCCGGCACCACCCGGTTGACCAGACCGAGTCGCAGCGCTTCGGCGGCATCGATCGTCGGGTTGGTGAGCAGGATCTCCATCGCCTTGCGCATGCCGACCAGGCGCGGCAGGTTCGCCGAGGTGCCGCCATCCGGCGCCATAGCCACCCGGGTCGCGCCGGCCAGGAACTTCGCCGTCTCGGCCGCGATCACCAGGTCGGCGGCGCAGACCAAGCCGAAGCCGCCACCGCCCGCCGCGAAACCCTGCACGGCGACGATGACGGGCGCCTGCAGCCGCGACAGGGAGAGCACTGAATCCTGCAGGTACGCCGTCGCCGGCCGAATGTAATCGGGCAGCGCCTCACCTTTCGAGGCGAAGGCCTGCACGTCGCCGCCGGCGCAGAAGTTCTTGCCGGCCCCGGTCAGCAGCAGGACGCGCACGTCCGGCTCGCCATGGCAGGCCATGACCGCCTCGTAGAGCGCCTTCAGCAGCTCCACGGACATGCCGTTGGCTGCCTCGGGGCGGTTCAATGTCATGTGCGCGACGCCGCCATCCAGGCTGAGCAGCACCGGACCGTCGGAGATGAGATCGCGAGCCATGGAAGCCTCCGGTCAGATCAGGAATGAAAGCGTGTAGAGCGGCTTGTCGTTGTTGACCAACGCCACCTTCTTGCGCGCCATCTTCAGGTCGTCGCCATCCGCGCGCAGCAGATAGTCGGTGCGCGCCGCCCACAGCGTCTCGCCGCGCAAGCTGCTCTCGAACACCATGACGTTGCAGCCGGCCGCAACCTCGTCGGTGTCGTGGCCGAATATCTCGACGTTGGTGACGAAGTGTCGGATTGACGACTTCGGCTCCTGGGTGAAGCGCTTTCCGGTCAGCAGTTGGCGGACGCGCAGGCCGATACGGCTGCGGTTGTCGTAGACGATCGACATCTCGTTCTCAGGGTCGATGTCGTCGCCATTGGCCGGTATCCAGTAGATCGCGTCGTCGGTCCATAGCGCTTCCCAGTCGGCATAACGATGCTCGTCCTGTAGCCGCGCCTCGCGATAGATGAATGCCTCGACCCGGCGCAGCAGGGTATCGTCGTTGCGGGTCGCCAGCATCACACCGCCTCCATCAACGCCTTGTAGTGTTGCCAGATGCCACGCGACGGCACCTCGTCGGTCACGTGGCCGATCCGGTATCCATCTTCGTCAAGCCGCTCGCGCTTCTCGCCACGGCCAAGGAATAGCCACTCCGGGTCGCGTGACTGCACCCCGCGCTGGGTTCGCTCGTACATCGCGGAGTCGTCCGCCAGCAGGAAGCCGGCCGGGCCGACCGAGCCCATGGTCTGCTGCCGCATGCGCCGGTTCAGGTCAGGCGCGCCCTTGAACTGAAGCGCCGTGACGTGCTGCACCGTGTCGTCCACGGCGCGCGCCTGCAGCACGAACATCTGGATCTCGGCGATGAACAGGTTCGGAAAGATCATCACGTGCGGGGTGCCGTCGACCATGATCTCGCGCGCCCTCTCCACGCCGTAGGCGGCCTGCATCTTGGCAAGGTAGTCCGGCAGCTTGTCGCTCGTGGTGCCGAACCAGCGCATCGGCTGGTCCAGGCGGCGGAACTCCGGTCGCAGGTCCATCTCCGTGTGGCCGTTGCCATAGTCGCGGCCGACGGCCGCCGACTTGCTGGCATAGAGGCCGCCGATGCCGCTCTCGGCGACGGAGAAGATCGACGCGTGCACGAAGGCCGGATGATAGCCGTCGGTCTCGTTCTCCAGCACGAACTTCCAGTTCGCCTTGACGCGGTGCTGCAGGAAGCCGGCGGTCACCTCGATCTCGCCTTCCGGCGACGCCAGGCAAAGCCGATCCAGCGTTTCCGCCGCACCGCCCAGATGCTCGGCCAGGGGCGGTCCGTCCACCGCGAACGAACCGAACACGAAGCCGCGATAGCTGGCAATGCGCGGCACCGGCGCCAGGCCCAGCCCCGACATGTCCTGACCGTCGTAGCCATCGGCGAAGGCGACGGCGGTCAGCTTACCGTCGTTGGCGAAGGTCCACTTGTGGAACGGGCAGGTGAAGGTGCGGGCGTTGCCGCGCGCCTGGGTGCAGACCTGGTTGCCGCGATGCGGACAGCGGTTCTGCAGCAGATGCAGCCGCCCCTCACGGTCGCGGGTCATGATCACCGGCTGCGGTCCGATCGACTTCATCACGAAGTCGTCCGCCCGCGGCACTTCGCTCTCGTGTCCGACATAGACCCAGGTGCGGTACCAGATCTTCTCCAACTCCTCAGCGAAGATGTCGGCGTCGCTGTAGAGCGAGCCGTGCACCCACTCGCCGCGGATACGGTCTCCGATGCCAGAGTCCGAGGATAACCGGCTCATGATCTGCAACCTCCAGCGCTGACGGTCACGTCCGTCAATTTAATTGACTGAGCGTCCGGTTTTTAATAACTCCCCTATCCGAGCGCAAGGGGCAAACGATCCCGGACGTGCCGGATGATTCAAGACGGGGAGACGGAGATGACCTCAGCGACCGCGTCCTTGCTGCATCGCGAAATCGAGCAGCTCGATGCCGGCGACATGCGAGCGATGCAGCATCGCAAGCTGTCGGCGCTGGGCGAGCGTCTGGCGCAATCGCCGGAATGGATTACGCATTTCAAGACCGGCGGCGTGCACCCGCGCGACCTCGCCGACCCGCAGGCGCTGGCGAGCGTGCCGCCGTTCCTCGACAAGACGATGCTGCGCGAGCGCTATCCAATCCCGATGCTGACCACCGATGTCAATTCAGCCAGCCGGTTCTGGTGCGCGGCGTCATCGTCTATCCGTCGCAGATCGAGGACGTCGTCGCCGCGACCAAGGGTACGGTGAAGGAGGCCTGGCAGATCTACGTCGACAGCCTGACCCAGGCACCGAAGCAGATGACGGTTGCGATCGAGATGGAACGCGCCCACAACGGCAACCCGAACGATCTGGCCGACACCGTGGGCCGCAGCCTGAGCAGCCGGCTTGGCCTGAAGGTGCCGGTCGAATGCCATCCCGAAGGCACGCTGCCGCGCTACGAAGCCAAGGCGCAACGCGTGCTGGTGCGTAACTGAAGCGAGACGGCATGGCGCGCACGCAGTCGGAGAACTACCCGGAGATCCGGCGGGAGATCCTGCGCAAGGCGGCAGTCCAGTTCGCGCGCAAGGGCTATCCCAACACCACCATTGCCGACCTCGCCGAGGCCAATGGCATCTCGCGCGGCCTGCTCTACCATTACTTCGGGTCGAAGGAAGCCATGCTCCACGAGATGCTGGACACGCATCTCGACCACATGCTGGCCGAGGTCGAGGCTGCCGCGAAGATCGGCAACAGCGCCGAGAGCCGGTTCCGCAACGTGGTTCGCGCCATGGTCGCCGTCAACGCGGGGTCGAAAGACCTGCAGATCGTCCTGCTGCACGACCTGCAGAACCTGCAGGCGGCGCAGCGCGACGAGATCGTCGCCAAGCAGCGCGCCATCCTGGCGGTCCTGCGCCGCCTGATCCGTGACAACGACGACGTCGGCCGTACCCGCGGCCGGGCGCTAAAGGCCTACACGATGATGGTCGTCGGCATGATCAACTACACGTATCTCTGGTACGACCCGACAGGCCCTGTCGGCCCGCGCGCCTATGCCGACATGGTTGCTGACGCCTGTCTCGGCGATCTGCACCGTACCGAGTAGGACGGTCGCCTCACCGCGCCGATGTGGCGTCGTTGGGGATACCTTTCCGCACGACGTCCCGATACCGGTGCTGCAACTCGATCAGGTGCTTGGTCATGGCGTCGACGGCCGCGTCGGCGTCGCGGCGTCGCATCGCCTGCAGCAATTTGCGCCGCGCGCGGATGGTCAGGTCGTGGCGCTCGCCGCCGGCCGCATGGGCGAAGTCGTGCATTACCTCCATCAGCGCCGACATCAGCGTCATCAGGACGGCATTGCCCGTGGCCTCGGCCAGCAGGATGTGGAAGGCGATGTGGACGTCGATCTTGTCGACGTAGCGCTTGGCCTTCAGCAACCGTTCCGCTTCGTCGACATTGGCTTCCAGCGCGTCGAAGTCGGCCTCGCTGGCTCGCTCGGTGGCAACGCGGACGACCAGCGCCTCCAGCCACAACCGCGCCTCGGTCAACTCCACAAGCGAGATGCCGCCAAGATAGTACTTGTCGCGGAAATGCTCGCCGATGGCGGAATTGCCGCCATCGGAAATGAAAGCCCCGCCCTTGGTGCCCTGGAGCAACTCGACCAGGCCGGCATGCTCCAGCGCGCGCAGCCCCTCGCGCACCGCGCCGCGACTGACCCCGAACATGTCCGCCATATCGCGTTCCGCCGGCAGCTTGTCGCCAGGCCGCAACTCGCCGGCGGCGACACGGGCCCGGATCTGCAGCGTGACCTCGTCCGAGAGCCGGCGCTTGCGGATCGGCTGAAACCCGCCTTCCATCACGCAGCCCGCCCCGACGACAGGCTGGCCAGGGCGGCGGCGCCGATTCTGTCGCGATAGCCCGCCTCACCGCCTTCGAGCCGGACATGTTCGGTCAGATAGGTGTCGAACGCGGCCGTGTCGCGGCTGGCCTTCACATACTGCCGCAGGTGCGCCTCGTCGGCCGGGTAGACGCCGGGGCTGGACGCGGGGTGTGCCCCGAACGGCGCCACCACCACCGCGTCGACAAAGGCCGCCGGCACCTTGGTCAGATGCGGGTGGGCGCGCACCTGGGCGTTGGTGACCAGCCGGTCGACCGAGACGATCACCTTCCTCGCCGCCTGCGCCAGCAACAGGTCGAAGAATCCGGCGCCGGCATACTGCACGTTGCCCAGTTCGTCGGCCTGCATGCCGTGGAGCAGAACCACGTCCGGCTTGATCGCCGGCACCTCCAGCAGCGGCCGGTCGCCCTCCTGCACCCGCGCCTTGCGGTAGCCTTCTGGGTTCACCTTCGGCAGGTCGGTGCCGAGATCGGGGATCAGGCCATAGGGCAGGTCGCAGGCGCCGGCGCGCAGTCCGCCCGCCAGGCCCGGGCCGTCCATCTCCAGCACCTTGATGCCGCCGGCCTGGGCGATGCGGCGGAAGTTCGGCGCCAGACCGAGATGCTCGAAGCTGATGAAGACACACGCGGTCTCCGCCGCGCACCCGGCGCCGATCAGCATGTCCGGCGCGATCGACCCTGGCGACGGCACAAGCCGCAGGTTCTTGACGGCCTTGCGCACCAGCCCGCGTACCAGCGCCATCGGCTGCCCCAGGAAGATCCAGCCGCCGAGGCCTACCTGCATGCCGTCGGAGACATGATCGAGCGCCGACCCCAGGCTCACCACCTTGCTCATCGCCCTACCCCTTCAGCATGTGACGGGCAATGACCAGACGCTGAATCTGGTTGGTGCCCTCGAATATCTGATTGATCTTGGCGTCGCGCATCATCCGCTCGACCGGGAAGTCGCGCATGTAGCCGGCGCCGCCCAGCACCTGCACTGCGTCGGTTGTCACCTTCATCGCCACGTCCGACGCGAAACACTTCACCATCGAGACCTTGGCCGAGAAGCCGTCCCAGTCCTCCGCGTCGGCCATGCGCGCGCAGTCGTACAGCAGGCAGCGCGCCGCCTCGGTCTGCATCGCCATGTCGGCAAGCATGAACTGGATCGCCTGCAGGTCGGCGATCGGGCGGCCGAACTGCACCCGCTCGCGGGCATAGTCGGCGGCGCAGTCGATCGCGCCTTGCGCCAGGCCGACCGAGATCGCGCCGATGGTTGGCCGGTTCAGGTCGAGGATGCGCATACAGCTCTTGAATGCCTGGCCTTCCTCGCCGATCAGGTTCTCTGCCGGAATGCGCACGTCCTCGAAGAAGATCGGCGCGTTGGGCACACCGCGGATGCCCATCTTGCGGTCGAGCTTGCCGACCGAGAATCCCTTGGTCGAGGTATCGAGCAGGAAGGCGGAGATGCCGTTGGCGCCCTTGCCTTCGGCGGTGCGCGCGAACACCAGGATGTAGTGCGCCACCGGCCCGAAGGTGATGTACATCTTCTGGCCGTTCAGCACCCAGCTGTCGCCGTCGCGCACGGCGCGGGTCTGCATCGACGACACGTCGGAACCGGTGCCGGGCTCGGTGATCGCCACGGCGGTCAGCGTGCGGCCCTTGGCGGCGATGCCGAGATAGTGGCGCTTCTGTTCCTCGCTGCCGAAGTTCAGGATCGGCAGGATCAGCCCGAACGAGTTGTTGGCCACCATCAGCGCGGCCGACTCGGAGTGCTTCGCGACCTCCTCCTTGGCGATGCACACCGAGGTGAGGTCGGCGCCCGGGCCGCCATATGCCTCCGGTACCCAGAGCTGCAGCAGGCCCATGTCGCCGAACACCTCGACCAGCTCCTCCGGGAAGCGGTCATTCTCGTCGATCTCGGCGGCGATCGGCGCCACGTGACGCTCGGCCATGCGGCGGACCTGATCGCGGAACATCAGATGGTGTTCCTGGAAATGGTAGTTGTGCATCACGCTGCCCCCCGTTCGATGGAAGTCGGCCACGGGAACTTGCGCGCCAGCACGCCGGTGTTGTCGACCATGCGGCGAAGCTGGAACAGCTCCTCATCGGTCGGCTCCGGCGTGGTCGGCACGTCGTCGGGGATCGCGAGATCGAAGCTCGTGTTGTCGCGCACTTGCTCCACCGTGACGCCGGGGTGCAGCGAGGCCAGCCGCATCGACTTGTCCGGCGTGGCGAAGTCGAACACGCCCAGCGGGGTGACCACCATCGACGGACCGCCGGGCGGCAGGCCCGCCTCGGTGCGGCTGTCGCCGCCCGACATATGGCCGGCGCCGCTGACGAAGTCGACCTTCTCAACGAAGGCGCCGCGGTCGTGCCGCGTCATCATGATGTAGAAGCGCTTCGAAAGCCCGCACAGCGCGCTGATCCCGACAGTGCCGGGGCCCCGCAACCGGGGCGCCGCGTGGTCTCCGACGCAGACGGTGTTGATGTTGCCGAAGCGGTCGGCCTGCAACGCGCCGAGGATGGCGAAGTCGAAGAAATGCACCTGCCAGTCGATGAAGTCGATCATCGCCGGCAGGTCCATCTGCGCCTCGCAGACGCCGACATTCTCCGCGTCGGCCGCCGGCCGGATCACGCCCTCGTCGGTATTGGTCATGCCGCCCGGGCCCGACACCCACCATAGCCCCGGGGCCTGGCGCTTGCGGGCCAGGTTGCAGGCCGCGACCTGGATGTCGGAGTTGGTGCCAACGATGGCCTTCTCGCCATCGCCCAGATCGCGCGCCAGCAGAACCGCCAGCATCTCGCCCATGGCGTACTCACGCCGCGTTATCGGCATCCCTCACCTCGTGTGTCCTTGATCTAATGGTTCGACCAATTGAGGTTGATGTCGCGTGGTCCGTCAACCCCCGAATGCGAGACGCCGACAGGCCGTTCCTGGCCGGCAACGGCCGCGATGGGCGCCCTGGGCCGATGGCGGCTGCCGAGAGCAACCCAGACCTTCGGCGGCTCATATCCCCCATCGAGGGCGAACCGGCGTGCCATCCGTCGCCGTTCATCGCCGCCTCCGCCTGCCGTCTTCCGAAGCGGCCAAGCTTCAGTGGAAGTAGGCACCGCCATCCACGACGATCGTTTGACCGGTGATGAATGCCGCGGCATCCGACGCGAGGAAGGTGACTGCGCCGACGATGTCCTGCGGATGCTGGTCGCGGGCCAGTACGCGGGCCTGCAGGGAGATTTCCTGGAGTTTCTCCAACTGCATTGGATTGCCGCGGACGCCATCGGAGAGCGTGAAGCCTGGGGCAACGCCGTTGACCAGAATGCCGGATCCCCCGAGTTCCTTGGCCAGGGCTTTGGTCATCGCGTTGATGGCGCCCTTGCTGGCAACGTAGTGCAGCATGAACGGCACGCCCTTGAACGGTGTCCCTGACGAGATGTTGATGATCCGGCCGCCGCCTTGGGACTTCATCGCCGGGACAACGGCCTTGCAGGCCAGGAACTGGCCGATCACGTTGACGTCCAGCAAGGAGCGCCACTCTTCGACGTCGAGATCCTCGAAAGGTTTTGGTTCGAGAGAGGAATAGATCCCGGCGTTGTTCACCAGCACGTCAATCCGCCCAAACGCCTCCAGCACCGCTTGCGCCAGAGCCTCGGTGTCCGCTTGCTTCGAGACGTCACAGGCCACGGCCAATGCCTTGCGGTTGGTGCTCGACAGCGCCGATGCGGCGTCTTCGGCGCCGGCGCGGTCAGCCACGACAACGAAGGCGCCCGCGTCGTGAAAACCCTGGGCGATGGCGCGCCCGATGCCCATCGCCGCGCCGGTGATGATCACCACCTTCTCGTTCAAAGACATTCATGTCTCCCTGTTTCGCATTCCGCCTTGTCCAAATTTCAGGCATATCGGTCACGGTGTCCTCAAGACACGATACTCCCGCGATCCCGGCATTGCCCGGTCCGCTTCGTTCATATCGTGGATCGAAGATGTGCCCATCTACGATCGCGGCAGCACCATGGCACGGACAAGGCGGTCGTCGATCTGTCCGTCATGGAGGGCGAAGCGGCCATCCATGCAGGTGAAGCTCATATCCGCCTCTGACGCGTTTCGGACAAGTGCGCCGAATCCGAAGCGACCTACCGCGAGCTAGCCGGAGCCCTTGGACCCAAATAGTCCCTCGAGAATCTCAATGAGCGTTTCGTCGGAGAAGGGTTTCTCGAGGATCGCCGCAACGCCGGCGTACTTGGCTCGTCTTTGCACGGCGTCAGTCAGGTTGCCTGAGATCATGACGATTGCCATCTGCGACTTGCCACGCCCAAGTTGTTCGGCAGCCTCGACGCCCGTCGTGCCGATCATCTGATGGTCGAGGATCACGCCGTCGGGGCGGTTCCGTTGAACCGCCCGCAGAAAGGCCGAACTCGTGCCGTAAGTATCCACTTCATATCCCGCTGAAGTAAGTAGCGCGGCCAGCGAGTCGCGAACAGCCTCGTCATCATCGACTATGGCAATCGTCTTCGGCATGGGGCGCGGGGATCCATGTTGCAGTTGGCGACGAAGCGACGTCGCCCGGCCTACCAGGGCATGCCATTCAACTTGGCTAACTCCGCTGCCATCCCGAATACGTAGTGCTACGTAGGTCGGTGCAGGCCCAAGAGCCGCCGTCGGGGCCGCTAGCTACAGCGTCTCGTTCCCGGCGCCGATGATGCCGGCAGTTATCGCCATGCGGACGAGATGGGAGAGGTTCCGCGCTTGCAGCTTCTCGATGACGCGGGCGCGATGGATTTCGACCGTCCTCGGACTGATGCTCAGGTTGTAGGCAATGACCTTGTTCGGATGACCCTGCACGACCTGCTCGAGGACCTGGCGCTCACGTGCCGTCAGCCGCTTGACGTTCGCCTCAACGACCTGTGCCGACGCCGTCTCCGCTTGCAGCTTCGCGCCGCGAGCGAGCGCCACGTGGATGCTCTCCAGAATCGACTCGTCATCGAAGGGCTTCTCGATGAAGTCCACCGCACCAGCCTTCATTGCCTTCACCGCCATCGGCAGGTCCCCGTGCCCGGTGACGATGATCACCGGCAATGGCGTCTTCATGGCCGCCAACTGCTCCAGCAGTTCGAGCCCGCTCAGACCCGGCATGCGCACGTCCAGAACAACGCACCCCGCGAAGCCGGCGTCCAGTTCCGCCAGGAAGGTTTCACCCGATGCATAGGACCTGAAGTGAAGCCCACAGGACTCGAGGAGCGCTCCAAGGGAGTCACGGACCGCTTCGTCGTCGTCGAGCACGAAGACTGTCTGTGTCACGCTCATGTCGCAGCATTGTCCGGCGAAGCAGGCAGAGTGAAGCGAAAGGTCATGCCGCCGGACGCGTTCTCTTCCCCTGTCAGCCTGCCACCATGCTCCTCCACGATCGAGCGGCAGATCGAAAGACCGACGCCCATCCCCGATGCCTTCGACGTCACGAATGACTGAAAGAGCTGGTCCCGCACCTCCTCCGCGAGTCCGGGGCCGTTGTCGCGAACGACGACCTCTGCGCCATCGGCATCGTCGACTTTCGAAACGATATCGACTCGACCATCATTGACGTCGCCAATCGCCTCGACGGCATTGCGCACGAGGTTCACCACGACCTGCTGTATCCGGACCTTGTCCATAAGTATCAGGTTCGATCCTGGCCCCTCGTGAAAGCTGATCGCGATGGACGGCGCACGAACCGCGGATGCAGCCAAACTTACTGCCTCGCCCACCACGGTTCCTATGTCCTCGAAGGTTCGGGTGCCGTCCCCTTTGAGGACGAACTGTCGCAGCCGCCAGATGATCTCGCCGGCCCTGAGCGCCTGGTCCGCAGCCCGGTCGACATACTCAATGGCACGCGCCTCGCCGTCCGGCATGTCACCCTGCAGAAATCTCTTGGCCGCGCGGACGTAGCTCACGATCGCCGTCAGCGGCTGGTTGAGCTCGTGAGCCAAGCCGGACGCCATCTCACCCATCGCACTTAGCCGTGACACATGGTGCAGGTCGGCCTCGAGCGTGCGAGTACGTTCGCGGCTGGCTTCGAGCGCGGCCTCGGCAGCCTTGCGCTTCGTGATGTCACGAAAAGAAACGACCGCGCCAATGATCCGGCCGTCTTCAATGATCGGAGTGCTGATGTACTCGACCGGGAAGCAGGTTCCGTCCTTCCGCCAGAACACCTCGTCCTCGACGCGATGCACTTCGCCGTCGCAGAACGCTGCGTAGATCGGGCACTCGGACGCCGGATAATGGCGACCGTCTGGGCGCGTGTGGTGGGTGAGCTCGTGCGGGCTCCGCCCGATCAGATCCTCGAACGTGTAGCCGCATAAGCGCACGGCCGCCGGGTTGGCAAAGATCGTACGGCCCTGATCGTCCACGCCGTAAACGCCATCGCCCGACGCTTCGAGAATGAGATCGCGGTAGCGCTGGGTAAGAGCCTGGCTTGCATCGTCCATCACCAGTGCTCCTTCTCGCCTGTTCGCGTGCCGAGTGACGTGAAACTTAGCGGACACGGCGCATAAGGGCGACTACCTACGCACATCTCCGAATTACGCGTTCTGTGCCGAGCGCCTACATCTCGCCCTGCATGAGCGCCGGTACTAATGCCGGCCACGCGAGACGAAAGGACGAAACCATGCAGCCACCCGTGCCCGCCCGTGGTCCCTCGCCGCAAGGCGGCCGTCAGGATCAGCTATTGGTCCCCGCAGCAGACGCGGCGCTGGCGTTGCTCCGGCTTCAACAGCGCATCGTCGATCTCGAGCGCGAGAACGACTTTCTGCGCGGTTGCATTCCGGCGACCGCCGTCGCCACGCCAGGCGCGCTCGCCGTCGTCAACGCCTCGTCTTCCAATCGACCTGGGCACTGAGGCCGCGAAGCGGAGCACCGGTACAGGTCACCCAGGCCTTTCCGAACACGGCTTGTGAGACCACCGCGTCTTAAGCGTCCGCCAACCGATCGGGACGGACCGGCAGCCAGACAGGACAACTCGAGACAAATCCAACGCGCAAGGAGAGACACCATGAACAACCGCAACCATGACAGTCGGGACGATGACCGGGTCGATGCACTCGACCGTCGTACCTTCCTGACGACCGGTGCGGCGACGGTCGCGGGCGTCACCGCCGCCACGGTCGCCTCGAACGCCAATGCGAAGCGCAACGATGCCTACGCCGATCCGGCAAATCCGGCGTTGCCGCCATCGACCATGGAACTGGTGAAGGGTCGCGCTGCGCTCCTCGTGGTCGATCCGCAGATCGACTTCCTGAGTCCGAAGGGCGTGACCTGGGATGTGGTCGGCGAGAGCGTCACGGAGCACAACGTGGTAGCGAATATCAGTCGGCTGTTTCGCGCCGCCAAGGCCGTCAACATGCCGGTCGTTATCTCGCCACACTACTACTACCCCCACGACCACCGCTGGGTATTCGAGGGCGCTCTCGAGAAAGTCATGCACGGCATCGGCATGTTCGATCGTCCGGGCCCGCTCGACACGACCGACCTCGAAGGCTCGGGTGCGGACTTCATGCCCGAATACAAGGCCCACATCTTCGACGGCAAGACGATCATCGCCTCGCCGCACAAGGTCTACGGCCCGGAACAGAACGACGCTGGCCTGCAGCTGCGGAAGCTCAAGGTGGACCAGGTCATCCTTGCCGGCATGTCCGCCAACCTGTGCGTCGAAAGCCATATGCGCGAGTTCCTCGAGCAGGGCTTCGAAGTCGCGGTGGTTCGCGATGCGACGGCCGGCGCGAAGGTGCCCGAAGGCGACGGGTACCTCGCGGCCCTGATCAACTTCCGCATGATCGCAAACGCGGTTTGGAGCGCCGACGATGCGGAGAAGCGCATTCGGGCGCTCACCGTCTGATCGGCCGGCAGGAGCCGCCGGCGGCGGCCCTGCCCTCCGACGACGTTCCCGAGCGGATGTCTCTGATCCGACCCTCTCTTGCTGGGGAATGAACGATGAAATCACTCACCTTGACGACTGTAATCGCGGCCACAATGGTGCCTCTCTCGACACAGGCCGCACACGCACAACGTGTTTGCGCGCCGACTGCGGAGATCGCGCAGCAACTCGAGAATAAGTTCGAGGAGCAGGCCGTTGGGCGAGGTCTAACGCCGGGCGGCGATGCGATGTTCGAACTGTTCGTCTCCAACTCCGGCTCCTGGACTGTACTGATCTCGGATCCAAGTGGGCGCAGCTGCGTTTTCGCAGTAGGCGACAACTGGCACGGCACACCATTGCCGTCCGGGGATCCGGCCTGATCAGGGCGTCTCCCGCGCGACAGGCTTGCAGCCGGAACATCGGCGAGCCATGCGGCGCAGTATCGCGAGCATCAACGACCGGAGTCGCCGCCAGCTTCTCTGCACCCGGTGACACCGCGGGGAATCGAGGATCGTTGGTAGGTGCCGCCGAGGCAGCTGAGAAGGACAACGCAATGACTGACAGGTTCGATGTAATCATTCTGGGCGGTGGCAATGCGGGCTTTGGCGCCTCAGCCGTGGCCAGCGAGGCATGCAAGTCGATCGCCTTCGTCGAAGAGCGCGATTTCGGCGGCACATGTCCGAACCGGGGCTGCACGCCGAAGAAGGTGCTGGTCGCGGCGGCGCACGCACTGCACGAAATTGAGCGTGCCAGCGCTCACGGTATCAAAGTGGCTAAGCCCCATCTCGACTGGTCGGCCCTGATCGACCGCAAGAACGACATGATTAGCGCCATTCCCGATGCCATGGAAAGGGCCGCCAGCAAGCGCGGCGCGACGTTCAAGGGCGCGGCCAGGTTCGTTGCGCCCGATGCGATCGAGGTCAACGGGCGGACGATCGAAGGCGACAACATCGTCGTTGCCACCGGTTCCAAGCCGCGACCGCTGGCGATACCCGGTGCCGAGCATCTGATCACGTCGGACGAGGTGCTGTCCGAGCGGACGTTGCCCGCCGAAGTGGTGTTCATCGGCGGTGGCGTGATCGCACTCGAATTCGCCCATGTCTATGCACGCGCCGGTGCGAAGGTGACGATCCTCGAGGCGCTGCCACGCCTGCTGCCACGCATGGATGTCGACGCCGTCGACGCACTGCACGGCGAGACCGAGCGGATCGGCGTGATCGTCCGAACCGGCGTTCAGGTCTCTGCGATCGAGCGCGTTGGCGAGAAGCTCAGGATCGATTTCGTTCACGATGGTCGGGCGCTGAGCCTTGAAGCCGACAGGATTGTCAACGGCACCGGTCGTATCGCCAATGTCGACCAGCTCGACCTCTCGGCCGGAAACGTCGCTCACGACGGCATACGGGTCGAGGTCGATGAGTTCCTGCGCTCCACGTCCAACCCGAGGGTCTGGGTCTGTGGCGACGCGCTCGTCGGTCCGGCCCAACTGTCGCCACTCGCCACCTACGAAGGCCGCATCGTCGGCGGGAACATCGTCGATGGCGCGATCAACAAGCCCAACTACACCGCGATACCGAGCTGCGTCTACGCGGTGCCGGCCCTCGCGAGCGTCGGCCTCACCGAAGACGAGGCCTGCGAGAGCGGGCTCGACGTGAACGTGACCACCAACGACATGACCGGATGGTTCTCCGGCAGGAGCTACGCCGAAACCGTCGCGTGGTCCAAGGTCCTGGTGGATCGGGCCAATGACCGGATCGTCGGAGCTCACATCGTTGGCCACCGGAGCGAAGAGCTCATCCACATCTTCGCCCTGGCGATGAAACATGGCATCACCGCTGAAGCGCTCAAGAGTACGATGTTCGCGTTTCCGACTTTCTCGTCAGATGCCAAGAATCTTCTTTGAAGATGGCCGCCTTCTTTGAGACGAGTAGGTTCTGTCGCCGCTCTCCATCGAAGGCGATGCCGCGTGCAGCCGTTGCGGCACCGGGACGTCCGAGCGGGAATCAGGCGAACGGATACCGATGGGCACGCGGTGCCGTCGCGAGGGCGTCTGACGCTGGTGTAGCCTCCTGACGATTAGTCATGCTTGGCTGTCCACGGGCCAGGGATGACCCTGAGCGCCTGGTTCAAGAAGCGCTGTTCGCATCAAGCCGCGAGGCTGCATGGTACGTCTCCTGATCTGCCGCACCTGTCCGAGATACGAGCCGCGCGGGCTTTCCGCAGCGCCAACACTGGGCGCCGAGCTGGCGGCACTGGCCAAACGACGCGCCGCGGCGCAGACCGACCCAGTCGTCCGCGCCGTGAACTGCCTGGCCGGCTGCAAGAATCCCTGCAACGCCGTTGTCGAGGACGATGGCAAGCCCAGGTTGCGCTTCTCGCGCCTGACGCCGGAACATCTTGACGACTTGTTCGTCGCCGCCGCACGGATTGGCGTGATGGCGGCCGACGAGTTCGATGCAGCAATGCTGCCGGACTCGTTGCGCGGCCGGCTGAGTGCGCTTTCGCCCGCGAAGATCGACGATTGAAGCAATGTCACGCCAAGCATAGCATGGTCGTCTACACGCCGGGGGTACAACCCGGCAACGGAATGGAGAGGCCCGTCATGAGCAGTATCGCCTTCACGAACGTACAGATTCTAGACGGCAGTGGCGACGCGCCGTATCCCGGCGAGGTTCTCGTCGACGCAAACCGCATCAAGCAGATTGCCAAGGACGGAAAAAAGGTGGCGCGCGAGGGCGCCCGGGTGATCGACGGTGGCGGCCACACGTTGATGCCGGGGCTCGTCGAATCGCACATGCATTGCAGCTTCCTCGACACCGACAGCCTGGAGGCCCTGGGCGACGTGCCGGCGGAGGAGCACACGCTGCGGACCATGCAGAATGCCCGCAAGTTCCTCGACCAAGGTTTTACGGCCGGCTGCAGCGCGGCCGCAGCTAAGCCGCGGATGGATGTTGTGATCCGTAACGCCATCAATGCCGGCGATATCCCCGGGCCGCGCATGCTCGCGGCCACGCCAGAAATGACCGTCTCTGGCGGCCTTGGCGACGTCAACATGTGGCACATGAAGCGCGACACCTTCGCCATCGTCTGCGATGGCCCGGAGGAGTTTCGCAAAGTCAGCCGCCAGATGGTGCGCGAGGGCGTCGACACGCTGAAGATCAACCCGTCGGGCGATGAATTTGTACCCGTGGCCCGCGCTCATCAGACGGTGATGAACGAGGCCGAGATCGCCGCCGTGTGCGAGGTGGGCAAGTCGCGCGGCAAGCGCATCGCGACCCATGCGCGCAGCGCGGAGTCGGTCAAACTGAGCCTGAAGCACGGCTGTGAGATCATCTATCATGCGACGCTGTGCGACGAAGAGGCCCGTGACATGCTGGAGGCGGCGAAGGACCGTATCTTCGTGTCGCCGACGTTGGGCATCACCTACTCGACGCTGTTCGAGGCCAGTGACTGGGGCATCACCGAGGAAGTCGCCACTGATCTCGGCCTGCGCCGCGAACTGGAAGTCGCAGTCGAGAACATGAAGGACCTGAAGAAGCGCGGTGTACGAATTCTTCCGGGCGGCGACTACGGCTTCGCCTGGAACCCGATCGGCAACAACGCCCGCGATCTTGAACATTTCGTCAAGCTGCTCGGCTTCACACCGATGGAGGCAATCGTCGCCGCGACGAAACTCGGCGGCGAGATCATGATGATGGGCAACGAGCTCGGCCAGGTGAAGGAAGGCTATCTGGCGGACATGCTGCTGGTGCAGGGCAATCCGCTGACCGACGTATCGATTCTGCAGGATGCCGACAACCTGCTGGCGGTGATGCAGGACGGGCGCTTCCACAAGGATCCGGCCGACACCCTGCAGGCAGCCCAGGTCGCGGCGGAGTAGCTGGTCGGCCTATTGCCCTGGGCGGCGGGGTGAACCTTATGCGGGTTCGCCCAGCTTCTCGGCCAATGCGCGAATACCGGCGGCGAACGTGTCGCGGCCGACCACCTGGCGGATTTCGGCTTCGTCCTGCGGGCCGACGTCGAACTCCGCCTGCCACTCCACGAAAGTTCGGTTGCCCTCGGTGATCGGGGTGCACCGCAAGGTGGCGATGTAGTTCTCGATCGGCATCGGCGAGACGATGATGTCGTAGACAACCGTCCGGTCGCGGTCGCTGAGCGACAGTAGCGTCTCGCGCAACTGGCTACCGTCAGTGAGCTTGAAGTTGCGGACGCAGCCGACCTGATCGCTAGGCTTGCCGTCTTCAATGTGGCTCTCGGCAATGCGCGGGTGCCAGGCATGGTGACCATTGAAGTCACGTGCGGTCGCCCAGACCTTGTCCACCGGCAGGTTGATGACGTCGCTCACAAAGATCTTTGCCATGGCTCTCTCCCTGAGGCCTAGAAGGCCATTTTCTTGAAGTTGCGGGTTTGTTCAACGAGGGCGGTTTCGACCGGCAGACGCTCCATGCTGCTGGCGCCGTAGAAACCGTGGCAGACGGCGCAGTTTTGCAGCACATATTCGGCATCCGCTGGATGCGCGATCGGCCCGCCGTGGCACAGCACGATGATGTCGTCGCGCACCCTCAACGCCGCCGTCGCGACGGCGTCGATTTCGGCAACGCACTGGTCCAGACTCTTTGCCGATGACGCCCCGACCGAGCCGCCGACGGTGACGCCGCAGTGGGCGACGATCACGTCGGCACCGGCCTCGGTCATCGCCACGGCTTCGTCGGGATTGAACACATAGGGCGTGGTCAACAGATCCTGCTCGTGCGCCTGCCGGATCATGTCGACCTCGAGGCCGTAGCCCATCCCGGTTTCCTCGAAGCTGATCCGCATCACACCGTCGAACAGCCCGATGGTCGGGAAATTCTGTACGCCCGAGAACCCCATTGCCTTCAACTCGGCGAGAAATTGGGGCATCAGCACAAATGGATCGGTGCCGTTGACGCCAGCCAGCACGGGCGTCGACTTGACGACGGGCAGGACTTCGCGGGCCATGTCCTTGACGATTTCGTTGGCGTTGCCATAGGCGAGCAGGCCGGCCGCCGAGCCGCGTCCGGCCATGCGGTAACGACCGGAGTTGTAGATGATGATCAAGTCGATACCGCCGGCTTCCTCGCACTTGGCGGAAAGGCCGGTGCCGGCGCCACCGCCGACGATCGGTATGCGCCGACGCACCATGTCGTGAAATCGCTCCATGATCTCGCGTCGGGGAATCAGGGCCATTCGGGCCTCCTCGTGGTCACGCGATGAGTGCCCGGAACTCGTCGGCCAGGGCGCCGGCGAATTCGGCATCGTTGATGTGGAAAGGCAGGCGTTGGATGCGCCGGTTGTCGGTCACGCTCAACGTGTCCTCAAGCGCTTCGAACAGCGCGGCGTTCGCATGCGGATCGTGGTACGGCTGGCCCGGCGCATCCAGCGCCGAGACACCTTTTTCCGGGATCAGCAGCCGCACCGGTCCGTTGCACCGGTTGAGCTTCTCGGCGATCCAGCGGCCGATCTGTGCGCACTCCGGCGCCGTAGTGCGCATCAACGTGACCTGTGGATTGTGGCGGTACAGGTTGCGCTCGGCAAAGCGCGCCGGCACCGTCTCGAAGGCGCCGAAGTTGACCATGTCGACGGCGCCGACCGATCCGACGTAGGGCACGCCTGACCGCGCGATAGCACCGAGCCGGTCGGCACCGGCCGACAGGACACCACCAAGCAGATGGTCGCAGACCTCAGTTGTGGTGACATCGACGACGCCGGTCAGGAGACCGCTGTCGACGAGTTTCTCCATAGTACGACCGCCGGTGCCGGTGGCATGGAACACCTGGCAGTCGAAATCCGTCCGCAGTCGCTCGACGACCTGGGTCACGCATGGCGTGGTCACGCCGAACATGGTCAGGCCGATGCCCGGTTTGTCCGCCGATGGCGCGGTGCCGGCATCGACCATGCCAGCCAGCGCGAACGCCGCCTGCTTCAACAGCGTGCGGCTGATTCCATTCAGACCGGCCAAGTCGGTGACCGCGTTCATCATCACGATGTCGCTGACGTCGACATACGGGGCGACGTCGCCGCTAGCCAGGGTCGAAACCATCAGTTTTGGTATCCCGATCGGCAGCGTTCGCATCCCAGCGGTGATGATCGACGTGCCACCACCGCCACCAATGCCAATGATCCCGGCGATATCGTCGCGGCTGCCTAGAAATGCGGCGAAGGCCTTGCCCATGGCCGCAACGGCGGTACCGCGGTCTTCGGTGCCGCGTACGGCCGGCGCACCCTCGGGATGGTATGCCGCGACATCAATTCCGGGAACGGTGACGCGGCAGGCCGGCTCGCGGGTGCCGACATCGACCAGGACGACCGAGTGCCCGGCCGACACGAGCTCCTGTTCGATGTAGGCCAACTCCTCCGCCTTGGTGTCGGCCGTACCAACCAGGTAGAGCGATGCCATGTGGCCCTCGATGCTGCGCTCCGAGATCGTGCGGAGCCTTGCGTCGTTCCAGCTTCTGCTGCTGCAATCCAACTGTTGCCTTGGTTGTAGGATGGATGTATCGCAATGAGATGATCGTCTCAAGTCAACATGACAGTCCAGAAACGGTTCAGCGCGGACCACGGGCGCGGACACGACGTCTGATGCTGGCGACGGCGATTGAGTTGATGCAAGGTGGCGCGACTCCCTCGGTGAGCGATGTGGCGGAGGCGGCCGAAGTGTCGCGAGCCACCGCCTATCGTTATTTCCCGAGCCAGGCTGCGCTCGTGCAGGCAGTCGTCGACGAGGCACTCGGGCCAATCCTGAAATGGTCGACCAACAAGGCCGACTCTGCAGCGCGGCTGGATAGCCTGCTGGAAACGTCCTTGCCGCGTATCGCCGAGTTCGAGGCGACGTTCCGCGCCGCGCTCGAACTCGCTTTGCAGCATTGGGGCCGCGAGCAGGCCGGCACACTCGGCGACGAGACGCCGCTGCGCCGCGGTCATCGCGTTGCCATGCTCAACAAGGCGTTGGCGCCATTGCGCGATGAGTTGCCAAAGGAACGCTATGCCGACCTGGTGCACGGGCTGTCGCTGGTGTTCGGCATCGAGTCATTCGTCATTCTCAAGGACATCTGCGGCCTGGAGGACGAGGCCGCGCAAGCGGTGATGATACGAACCGCGGCGGCCCTGTTGCGCGACGCCCGCCGCACGAACGGCACGAAGGCCAAGCGCGCTCGCCGCTGACGGTGAGCTGGCGGTTGGTAGCCAGGAGGGAGGAAAGGAGAGGCATTTGACGATGGAGCCGAGAGCAATGCGGCTGCATCGGACGATTGGAGGCCAACACCTAGTGCGAACAGGTGCCGCGGGAGGGCGGCGTCCGTCCCCGGCGGGAATGTGAACGTCATCTCAGGGAGGATGTAATGCAGTACAAGAAGGTCACCACTATGCTGGCAGCGGCGGGCATGACGCTCGCTGGTGCCATACCAGCAAGCGCGCAGGAGCTTACGATCTTCTGGGCCGAATGGGATCCGGCGAACTACCTGCAGGAACTGGTCAACGAGTACACCGCCGAGACCGGCGTTGTGGTTACGGTCGAAACCACGCCGTGGCCGGATTTCCAGACCAAGGCGTTCACCGAGTTCAACGCCCGTGGCGATGCCTATGACATGGTTGTCGGCGACTCGCAGTGGCTCGGGGCTGGCTCGACCGGCGGCCACTATGTCGACCTGACCGATTTCTTCAAGAAGCACGGCGTCGCCGACATCATGGCGCCGGCGACGGTCAAGGCCTACGCCGAATATGACGGCAAGTTCTGGGCCATCCCGGTCGAGGGCGACGCCACCGGCTGGGCCTACCGCAAGGACTGGTTCGAGGATCCGAAGGAGAAGGCGGCGTTCAAGGCCAAGTACGGCTACGAGCTGGCGGTTCCGAAGACCTGGAAGGAGATGCGCGACATCGCCGAGTTCTTCCATCGTCCGGACCAGAACCGATACGGCATCGCCATCTACACCGACAACTCCTACGACGCGCTGGTCATGGGCTACGAGAACGCCCTGTTCAGCTACGGCGGTGACCTCGGCGACTACAAGACCTTCAAGGTCGACGGCATCGTGAACTCGCCGGAAGCCGTGGCAGCATTGGAGATGTATCGCGAACTGTACAAGTTCACACCACCGAACTGGGGCAAGGTGTTCTTCCTGGAGAACAACCAGGCGATCACCGAGGGGCTGGTCGCGATGAGCATGAACTACTTCGCGTTCTTCCCCGCCCTGAATAACCCTGCGGTCAACCCGCATCATGCCGTGACCGGCTACTTCGCCAATCCGGCGGGCCCCGGCGGCGTGCAACATGCCGCGCTTGGGGGGCAGGGCGTCTCGATCGTGTCCTACTCGAAGAACCAGGAGGAAGCGTTCAAGTTCCTCGAGTGGTTCATCCGCGAGGACGTGCAGAAGCGCTGGGGCGAACTGGGCGGCTATACCTGTCACGCCAAGGTCCTGGAGTCGGCGGAGTTCCGTAACGCCACGCCGTACAACGAGGCGTTCTACCAGTCGATGTTCATGGTCAAGGACTTCTGGGCGGTGCCGGAATATGCCGAGCTGCTGACTCAGATCAACAACCGGATCTACCCCTATGTCGTCGGTGGCGAGGGAACGGCCAAAGCTGCGCTTGATGGCCTGGCCGCAGACTGGACGGCAATCTTCGAGAAGTACAAGCGCTACTGACGAATAGCGCCGGTAGCCATGCACCGGAGAGGCATCGCGCCTCTCCGGTGTGTGCGGTCGAGAGAGTCCGGTCAGCGCCGGGCCCAGGGGGAGGCAAGCAAAGCGATGATCGCGCGACTGGACCCGAAATCACGGGCGGCGGCGAGTGGGCTGAGCGACATCGCCATTCGCAACCTGTTCATTATTCCGACGATCGCATTTCTGATCATCTTCAACATCTTTCCGTTGATCTATTCGCTTGGTTACTCGTTCACCGACTTCCGCGCTTCGGTCAACGATCCGGTGAACTGGGTCGGGCTGCAGAACTACCGCGATCTGCTGGCCGATCCGAATATTTGGCGGAACCTGACCGTCACCGCGCACTACGTCGTCGTGTCGGTCGGCGGCCAAGTCATCGTCGGCTTCGGCATGGCGTTGCTGCTGAACCGCGAGTTCTATCTCAAGGGGTTGCTGACCACGCTGTTGTTGCTGCCGATGATGATGTCGATGGCCGTCGTGGGGCTGTTCTGGAAGTTGCTCTACGACCCGTCGTGGGGGCCGATCAACCACGTCCTCGGGATCGGTCGATTTGAATGGCTTTCCGACCCCGACGTCGCGCTCTACGCCGTGGCGATCACCGACATCTGGATGTGGGCGCCGTTCGTGATGCTGCTGTCGCTCGCCGGTCTGTCGGCGGTACCGCAGCACCTATACGAAGCGGCGGCAATCGATCGGGCGAGCAGCTGGTACACCTTTACCCGTATCACACTGCCGCTGATGGCGCCGATCTTGCTGATCGCGATCATCTTCCGCACCATGGAGGCGTTCAAGACCTTCGACATCGCATTCATCATGAGCGGACAGCCGACCACCGAGATGATCTCGATACGGCTGTACAAGATGGCATTCCAGGAATGGCAGACAGGTCGCTCCAGCGCGCTCGCCTACATCGTGCTGATCGTCGTCGTCGCGATCACCAACATCTACGTGAAATACCTGAACAAGGTGAAGGAGCGCTGACATGGCTGCCGTCAAGTCGCCGCGCCAGCGAGTTCTCAACAAGGTGGCGATCGCCGTCGTCATCGTCGTGACGATCATCTTCCTGTCGCCGATCTACTGGATATCGTCGACCGCCTTCAAGCCACGCTCGCAGGCGACCTCAGTGCCGCCGACGGTATTCTTCGAGCCGGAGCTGACCGCCTTCGTCAAGCTGTTCACCAAGCGGGTCCAGTTGCGCAAACCACCAAGCGATGAGGTTTACGATGCCGCGCCATGGTGGGAACAACGGATTTACGACGGCGGCGAACGGGTGTTGCGGGTAAAGGGCGACCTGCTGCTTTCGGCCTACCCCGACCGCTTCATGAATAGCCTGATCATCGCCATCACCAGCACCATCCTGGCGGTCGGCATGGGCACGCTTACCGCCTACGGCTTCTCGCGATTTCGGGTGCCGGGCGAGAACGACTGGATGTTCTTCATCCTTTCGACCCGCATGCTGCCGCCGGTGGTGGTCGCGATTCCCATGTTCCTGATGTACCGCTTCTTCGGTATGACCGACTCGCACATCGGCCTGATCATCCTCTATACCGCGTTCAACCTGTCCTTCGCGGTTTGGCTGATGAAGGGATTCATCGACGAGATCCCGAAGGAGTACGAGGAAGCGGCGCTGGTCGACGGCTACACGCGCATGCAGGCGTTCTTCAAGATCGTCCTGCCCGAGGCGACCACGGGCATCGCCGCGACCGCCGTCTTCAGCTTCATCATTGCCTGGAATGAGTACGCCTTTGCGCTGATCATGACCAATCGCCGGGCGCAAACGGCACCGCCGTTCATACCGGCGCAGGTCGGCTCAGGCCTCACCGACTGGACGACCATCGCAGCTGGCACGGTGCTGTTCCTGTTGCCGGTGGCGATCTTCACTTTCGCCCTGCGCAAGCATCTGCTGCGCGGCGTCACATTTGGCGCGATCCGCAAGTAGCGAGGCGGCGATGAGCTTCAAGCAGATCAGCGCGCGCTATCTGGAACCGACGTCGCAGTGGGTGATGGTCTTCGGCATCGTCGCGCTGGTGCAGCCCTGGGTCGAGCTGCTGCATCGCTACGGCGTCACCATCACGTTGCTCGGCCTGGTCGGCTTCATCGTGTTCTCGCACATCAAGCCGGGTCCAGAGGATTGATCGGCCATGGCTGACATCGTGCTTCGCGACATCGACAAGTTCTTCGGCGACAACCATGTCATTCGCAAGTTGAACCTCGAGATCAGGCACAAGGAGTTCGTCGTCCTGCTCGGACAGTCGGGTTGTGGCAAGACCACAACGCTACGCGCCATTGCCGGGCTTGAGGAGATTGACGCTGGCGAGATTCGGGTCGACGACGTACCGGTACAGGACAGGCGGCCGGGTGAACGTGATATCGCCTTCGTGTTCCAGCTGTTCGCGCTCTACCCACATCTCACGGCCTACCAGAACATCGCCTTTCCGCTACGCGCGACCCGTGAGAGCGGCGCTGAGGTCCGGCGACGGGTACAAGAAGTGGCTTCCGCATTGCAGATCGAGCACCTGCTCGACAGGCGGCCATCAGCGCTGTCGGGCGGCGACATGCAGCGCGTCGCCATCGGCCGCGCGCTGGTGCGTCGACCGAAGGCGCTGCTGATGGACGAGCCGATTGGCGCCCTCGACGCCAAGCTTCGAGCCGAAATGCGCGTCGAGCTGAAGCGTCTGCACATGGAGAACGAGAGCACCAGCATCTATGTGACGCACGATCAGGTCGAGGCCACCTCGCTGGCCGACCGCATCGCGGTGATGCACGAAGGCGTGCTGCAGCAGGTTGGCACGCCGGTCGAGGTCTACCACCGCCCGGCCAACCTGTTCGTCGCGCAGTTCATCGGCAGCCCGGTCATGAACGTGGCGTCGGCGACGCTGTCGACCGAGGACGACCGCACGATGGTGACCTTCGAGGGCGGCGCGGCACCCTTGCCCTTCGCGGCCGATTTGCGCCGCAAGTTGGCTGCTGAAGGCTGCGACCGAGCCGATGTGCTGGTTGGTATCCGGCCCGAGAACATCCTGGTCGAACATCACGAGGCTCCGGACAGCGTTCCGGTCGAGGCGCATATCATCGAGCCGCTCGGCGCCTACGATATTGTCGACCTGAAGTTCGGCGACAAGCTGATGCGAGCCCGCACCAGTAGCGGCTACGTGACCGCTGGCAGCACGGTTTGGGCCCGCCTCGACGAAACCAGCACGCACTTTTTCGACGTCGAGACGGAACGGGCGTTGCGCATCGAACAGGACGGCGGCCATGGCTGAGATCAAGCTGGAGGGCGTTACCAAGGCCTACGGGGCGAACCGCGCCGTGTCAGAGCTGTCGTTGACGGTTGGCGATGGCGAGTTCTTTGTGCTGCTCGGGCCGACAGGCGCGGGGAAGACAACGACATTGCGCCTCATCGTCGGGCTGGAGCGGCCCGACGCCGGTCGCATCGACATCGACGGCGCAGACGTGGCTGACTGGAGCCCTGCCGAGCGCGACATTGCCCTGGTCTTCCAGTACTACTCGCTCTATCCGCGCTACACCGTGCGCGAGAACCTGGCGTTTCCGCTCAAGTCCAAGATTCGCAAGCAGAGCCAGGGCGAGATCGAAGAGCGGGTCGCCCGGGCAGCATCAATACTACGTATCGAGCACCTGCTTGACCGCAAGACCGACAAACTGTCTGGCGGCGAAATGCAACGTGTCTCGATTGGCCGGGCCATCGTCCGCGAGCCACGTGCCTTCCTGATGGACGAACCGCTGTCCAACCTCGATGCGAAGCTGCGCGAGCTCCTGCGCGCGGAGCTGAAGGACCTGCAGATGCAGCTTCGGTCGACCTTCTTGTTCGTCACGCACGATCAGGTCGAGGCGATGTCGATGGGCGACCGGGTCGCGGTGATGAATGAAGGGCGCATTGCCCAGGTGGCAACACCGCAGGAAATCTACAACCACCCGCGCGACATATTCGTCGCGACGTTCATCGGTTCTCCGGCGATGAACGTCTTCGATGGCGAGATCGCCGGCGGTCAGGTGCGCGCGTTGTCTGGCGCCTATGGCGCAGCGCTAGACGATACGATCAAGTCACGCGTTGCGAATGGTGCGAAGCTCAAGCTGGGTATCCGTTCCGAGAATGTCCGGATTGGCCAGGATCTTCCGGTTCGCGGGCAGGTACACCACGTCGAGAATCACGGCGTCGAGCAGATCGTAACCCTGAAGGTCAACGACCACCTGCTGAATGCGACTCTACCGGGAACGGCTCGAGTCGCGATCGGCGAGGCCGTCAGCTTCGAACTGCAATGCGAGAAGATGCACTACTTCGACCCGACCACAGCGTTGAATTTGTCTTAAGGTGACGCCCTCAAGCAGCGATGCGTCAGATGCCCTCGATGACGATGATATCGTTCTCGCTGGAGCCTGTCTGATACTTTTGCGCCTCACGGTACTCTGGCGAATTGTAGCAAGCGAGGGCAGTCTCAAGACTGTCGAATTCGATCACGACGTGGCGTTCTCGGGCCTGGCCAGCCAAGCATTGAAACTGGCCGCCCCTGACCAGGAACCGCCCACCATATTTCTCGAAAGGGACTGAGTTCGCTGACTTGTAGCGTTCATAAGCGTCGGGATCCTTCACTGTGATGTGTCCGATCCAATATCCCTTTGGCACGAATACACACTCCTTGCGCAAGAACCGAGAAAATGATCGGGGTCGAATGTATCCATTCGGCGATGTGGACCTACCCCGCATCACGACCGGGTTCGGTACCGTCCCTCAAGCCGACCGAGTTTCGAGCGCGAAGCAGCCGAGGGGCAACCCGTCCGGCGCCATCGACGAAGAACAGCAGAGAACGATGATGGGCCGTTCTCGGCCAGACTCGGCTGAAATCGGCGTCGAGGGTGATGTCGGCTTCCGGGAGCATTCCGGACGTCCGGGGCCTCGATTTCCGCGTCAGGATTTCCTAGGGTGCAGCAAGCCTTGTCACCGCCATGCAGTTGTCCGGCGAATGACTTGCGCCGAACGGTTAACGAATTCCAGGGAGGTATGACGATGAAACGATTCCTATCCGCGTTGTTCATAACGGCGGTAGCGAGCTCACCGGCGGTCGCGCAGGACGTCAAGGTGGGCATGCTGCAGGGCTTCACCGGCCCGACGGAATCGCTGGTGGCGCCGATGGCGCTGGGCGGCGAGATGGCGATCAAGGAGATATCCGACAGCGGCCTGTTCCTCGGCGGCAAGAAGGTCGTCTCGGTGCGCGGCGACAGCACCTGCGTCGATGCGGGCGCCGCAACCGCCGCAGCCGAGCGCCTGATCACCTCGGAGGGCGTGGTCGGCATCGTCGGCGCCACCTGCTCCGGCGCGACCACCGCGGTGTTGAACAACGTGGTGCGGCCGAACGGCATCGTGATGATCTCGCCGTCGGCGACGTCGCCGGCGCTGTCCACCATCGAGGATGACGGCCTGTTCTTCCGCACCGCGCCGTCCGACGCGCGCCAGGGCGAGATCATCGCCGAAATCCTGACCGGCAAGGGTATCAAGTCGGCCGCGCTGACCTATACCAACAACGACTACGGCAAGGGTCTGGCCGACGCGATCCAGGCCGCCTTCGAGAACAAGGGCGGCAAGATCACCGCGGTGGCCGGACACGAGGACGGCAAGGCCGACTACTCGGCCGAAGTCGCCACGCTGGCCGCGGCCGGGGGCGACATCCTGATCGTCGCCGGCTATCTCGACCAGGGCGGCAAGGGCATCATCCAGGCTGCGCTCGACACCGGCGCCTTCGACTCGTTCATGTTGCCCGACGGCATGGTCGGCGAGTCGCTGACCGACAATTTCGGCAGTGACCTGGACGGATCGATCGGCACCAACCCCGGCACCGACAGCCCGGGCGCCTCGATGATGGCCAAAATGACCGAGGGCAAGGGATTCAAGGGCGACGACCCGTACGTGCCTGAGTGCTACGACGCCTCGGCTCTGCTGCTGCTGGCGATGCAATCGGCCGGCTCGACCGACAGCGCGGTCTACAAGGACCACGTGTTGAAGGTGGCGAACGCGCCGGGCGAGAAGATCTTCCCGGGCGAGCTGGCCAAGGCGCTGAAGATCCTGGCCGAGGGCGGCGACATCGACTACGTCGGCGGCTCCGCGGTGGAGCTGATCGGCCCGGGCGAGTCGGCCGGCAGCTTCCGCGAGTCGGAGGTCAAGGGCGGCAAGTTCACGACCGTGAAGTACCACTGAGCCGGCTGATTCCGGTTGGTTGAGAGAGACGGCCGGGACATGTCCTGGCCGTCTCTTGCTTGCCGAACGAAGCCATGATTTCGGTCGAGAACGTGTCGAAGTATTTCGGCGGCATCCACGCCGTCGACGGCGCGTCGCTGAACATCGCAAAGGGGTCGATCACCGGACTGATCGGCCCCAACGGCGCCGGCAAGACCACGCTGTTCAACATCATGGCGGGCGTCTTCGCACCAACGTCGGGCCGCGTACTGCTGGACGGCGAGGACGTTAGCGGCCTGCCCCCGCACGAGCTGTTCCACCGCGGCCTGCTGCGCACCTTCCAGATCGCGCACGAGTTCGCCACGCTCACCGTGCTGGAGAACCTCATGGTGGTGCCCGGCGAGCAGCCGGGCGAGCAGCTCTGGCATGCATGGTTCAACTACAAGCGCGTGCGCGACAACGAGGCCAAGGTGCTCGAGCGCGCCCGCGAGGTGATCGACTTCCTGCAGCTCGGCCACCTGGAAAACGAGCTTGCCGGCAACCTTTCGGGCGGGCAGAAGAAGCTGGTCGAGCTTGGCCGCACAATGATGGTCGACGCGAAGGTCGTGCTGCTCGACGAGGTCGGCGCCGGCGTCAACCGGACCCTGCTGAACACCATCGCCGACTCGATCCAGCGTCTCAACACCGAGCGCGGCTACACCTTTTGCATGATCGAGCACGACATGGACTTCATCTCGCGCCTGTGCGACCCGGTCATCGTCATGGCCGAGGGCAAGGTGCTGATGGAAGGCACCATCGACGAGGTTAAGCGCAACGAGGAGGTCATCGAGGCCTACCTGGGTACCGGCCGCAAGCACCGGCGGTCCGTCACGGCATGAGCTACCTTTCCGCGACCAACATGACCGGTGGCTACGGTGGCGCCGACATCATTGAGGACTGCACGATCACCGTGGACGAGGGCGAGATCGCCGTCGTCGTCGGCCCAAACGGCGCCGGCAAGTCGACGGCGATGAAGGCGATCATGGGCATGCTCAACCTGCGCAGAGGGGAAGTGCGGCTGGGCGAGCGCGACATCACCACGATGCCGCCACAGGACCGGGTGGCGTGCGGCATGGCCTTCGTGCCGCAGAACCGCAATGTGTTCATGACCATGACCGTCGAGGAAAATCTCGAAATGGGGGCCTATATCCGCGATGACGACATCTCCGAAACCATGCGGCAGGTCTACGGTCTGTTCCCCGCGCTGGAGGAGAAGCGCGCCCAGCCGGCGGGCGAGCTGTCCGGCGGCCAGCGCCAGCAGGTTGCCGTCGGACGCGCGTTGATGACCAAGCCCAGCCTGCTGATGCTCGACGAGCCGACGGCCGGCGTGTCGCCGATCGTGATGGACGAACTGTTCGACCGCATTCTGGAGGTCGCCAAGACCGGTATTGCCATCCTGATGGTCGAGCAGAACGCCCGCCAGGCGCTGGAGATCGCGGATCGCGGCTTCGTCCTGGTGCAGGGCCAGAACCGCTTCACCGACACCGGCGAGGCCCTGTTGGCCAACGACGAAGTCCGGCGTTCCTTCCTGGGCGGCTAGATGGACGTCCTCAACGCCCTGGCCCTGTTCGCCAATTTCGTCGCCGTGCCGGCGACCGCCTATGGCGCTCAGCTCGCATTGGGCGCGCTCGGGGCGACGCTGATCTTCGGCATCCTGCGGTTCGCCAACTTCTCGCACGGCGAGTTGATGTCGTTCGGCGCCATGGCGACGATCCTGTTCACCTGGTTCCTGCAAGGGCTGGGCGTGAGCATCGCCCCGCTGCCGACGGCGCTGCTGGCCCTGCCGGTCGGCATTCTCGCCGCGGTCGCCATGATGCTGCTCACCGACCGCGCCGTGTTTCGCTTTTATCGCCGGCGACGCGCCAACCCGATCATCTTCGCCATCGTCTCCGTCGGCGTGATGTTCGTCTTCGCCGGCCTGATCCGCATCATCATCGGCCCCGATGACCAGACCTTCGCCGATGGCGCCCGTTTCCTGATCACCGCGCGCGAGTCCAAGGCGGCGACCGGGTTGCGCGAGGGGATCGCGATCAAGCAGACGCAGGTGATCACCGTGGTCATCGCCGTCGTCCTGATGGCGGCGCTGTTCTGGTTCCTGCAGAAGACCCGTGCCGGCAAGGCGATGCGGGCCTATTCCGATGACGAGGATCTGGCGCTGCTGTGCGGCGTCGATCCGGAGCGCGTCGTGATGTTCGCCTGGATCATCGCGGCGGCGTTGGCCACGGTCGCCGGCGCGCTCTATGGCCTCGACAAGAGCTACAAGCCGTTCATCTTCCTGCAGATACTGCTGCCGATCTTCGCCGCGACCATCCTCGGCGGCATCGGTCAGCCCGTCGGCGCCATCCTCGGCGCCTTCATCGTTGCCTATTCCGAAGTCACGGTGACCTATGCGTTCAAGAAGTTCCTGACTTACCTGGTCCCGACGGAGTGGGCGCCGGAGGGCCTGGTCCAGCTGCTGTCGACGGACTACAAGTTCGCCGTCTCGTTCATCATTCTGGTCGCCGTGCTGCTGATCAAGCCGACCGGTATCATCCGGGGCAAGGTGATATGAGCCGGCGCGTCGCGCTCTGCTATGCCGCCATGGCGCTGCTCCTGGTCGGCGTCGGTTTCTACCAGAGCTGGAACGTCGCCTTCGGCATCCTGAACCTGTGCCTGATCTCCGCGATCATGTCGCTCGGCGTGAACATGCAGTGGGGCTACGCCGGCCTGTTCAACGTCGGCATCATGGGTTTCACCGCGCTCGGTGGCCTCACGGCGACACTGGTCTCGGTGCCGCCGGTGGCCGCGGCGTGGCGCGCCGGCGGCGTCGACATCGCGCTGTCGGCGCTGAGCCTGCTGGCGACGGTGGCGGCGGTCATGGTCGCGCGCCGGCTGTTGCCCAGGCCGTTCAAGTTCATTGCTTCCGCGCTGCTCATCGTGGCCGGCTACTTCCTGATCGCCACCTTCCTGGTGCCGGCCAGCGTCAGCATCGAGGCTGTCAATCCGGCGCAGACCGGCTTCCTGGGCGGATTGAACCTGCCGGTCGTGGTGTCGTGGCCGCTTGGTGGCCTGGTCGCGGCAGGCGCGGCCTGGTTCATCGGCAAGATCGCGCTGGGCCTGCGGGCGGACTATCTCGCCATCGCCACACTGGGCATCTCCGAGATCATCATCGCCGTGATCAAATACGAGGAGTGGCTGACCCGCGGCGTGAAGAACGTCACCGGCCTGCCGCGGCCGGTGCCCTACGAGGTCGACCTGGTGCAGGCCGACTGGTTTCTCGCGCTGGCGCACAGCCTGGGCGCGGACGACATTTCCGAAGCGGCGGGCCTGTTCGTGAAACTCAGCTATGCGCTGCTGTTCCTGCTCGTGCTCGCCATCGTCATGTGGTTCGCCGAGCGCGCGCTGCGATCGCCCTGGGGGCGGATGATGCGGGCGATCCGCGACAACCGCGATGCCGCCAGCGCCCTCGGCAAGGACGTGACCGGCCGGCATCTGCAGGTGTTCATCCTGGGCTGCGCGACCTGCGGCATCGCCGGGGCGATGCTGACGACGCTGGACGGGCAGCTCACGCCAACCGGCTACATCCCGCTGCGGTACACATTTCTGATCTGGGTGATGGTCATCCTTGGCGGCGCCGGCAATAACTGGGGCGCGGTGCTGGGCGGCTTCGTTATCTGGTTTCTATGGGTCGAGGCCGAGCCCCTGGGCAACTGGTTCATGCAGGTTGTCACCTTACCGCTCGACGACCAGCACTGGTTGACGCAACACCTGATCTCCGGCGCCGCATATACCCGTTACTTGCTGATGGGGGGAATCCTGCTGCTGGTGATGCGCTTCGCGCCGCGCGGCCTTATCCCTGAACGATAGCGGGAATTATTGTCGACCTCTTGACCGAAACCGGACCTGACGCATGGCCGACAATGTCCACAACGGCCGCTTGCTACGCCTTGGCTTCGTTCCTGATGCTGGCCGGCGTGATGCCGATCTCACGCCGGAAAGTGGTTGTCATGTGGCTCTGCGATGAGAAGCCGGTGGCGTAGGCGATCTCGGCAATCGGGTCATCAGTTGTTTTCAGTCTTTGCCGCGCCGCTTCAATCCGACGGGCGAGCACATATCGATGCGGTGGCTGACCGACCTTGCGCTTGAAGCTTCGGCCGAATTGGTGTGTCACGACCCCGGCGAGGCCGGCCAACCCCTCCAAGGACAGATTGGCATCGAGGTTTGCATCGATGTAGTCGAGGATCGAACGCAGTACACGTTCGTTCAACGTTGATCCACGCCGGTTCTGCTGCTGGCGCTTCGGCAAGCGCAACATCTCGACGATCAGCGTCAGGCTCAGGCTGTGGAGATAATGCTCGGAAATCGCGTCCACCAACATGTGCCTGCGAATGCGCTGCGCGATCTCCGTCGTGAACGAGCGAGGGCCGCCAATGATGACTCGAGGCGTTAGGATCTCCGGCGAGATCTGAAGCGCGGCGGCGATATCCTTTCGTAACGCTTCGAAGGCAAAGACGAGCACGAGAACTTCGGGCGCCGCCGTTGATTCGCCGCGCAGCGGAAACCCTTCCGGGGCGACAATGAACTCGTAGGGACGCCGGTCGTAGCGGCGTAGGCGGTCGCCGGCCAAGGTGCTCGCCCCTTCATCGGCACTGAAGCTGATGGTCGCGATCGATTCAGCGAGCTGAATATTCATGGTCCGCGGTCCGGCCGGGACCAACTCGACGAAGAACCGGTCGAAACTGACTCGACGGCCCCATTCCGGAAGTGCCTTCTGGGGCAGCGCCTGCAGGCTCATGCGCTGGCTAGCCAAGCGGGCCTCCTTTACCGCCCTGCTGAAAGAGCGCGTTCAGGCGGGACTTCTCGCCTTGCTCAACTGCGGGGCGCGATCGCGCGTGATTCTGAAACGCAGGATCCTGAAATAACGCGAGCCGCGCAGCGCCAATATTCCCAGCGTACCTGACGGCCTCGCTTCGACCTCGACAGTCCATCGCAAGCCACAGCCGCAGCCAAATCTGAACGGAGCTGCCTCTACCGTGCGGTGCTCCGCAACAAGGGGAATGATATGTCCAACGCCGCCGCCACCCAAGGGGCCCACCACATCGGCCTCACCGTGCCTGATCTGGCCGCCACGCGTTCGTTCTTCGTCAACACCCTGGGATTCAACCAGGTCGGCGAAGTGCCCGACTACCCGGCGGTGTTCGTGAGTGATGGTGCCACGATGGTCACCCTCTGGCAGGTGGCTGATCCTGCAACCGCGCGCGCCGTCGATCGATCGAACAACATCGGGCTGCACCATCTTGCACTGAAGGTTGCCGACGCTGCCACGCTGGACAACCTGGCCCGCAGGCTCGCCGCTGACAGCACGGTAGCCATCGAGTTCTCCCCTGAATCCCTCGGCGGCGGCCCAACGCAGCACATGATGTGCACCATCCCCGGCGGCATTCGCCTCGAACTCATTGCGCCCGTGGGCTGACGACCAAAGTCGCTCTTTCTAGCAACCCGGAGAAACACCATGAGCAGCATGACGGTTCTGAGCGTGATGCGTTCGGCGAGCGCTATGCGCGATGTCGCAGCCCTGAGCGGATTCGGCCGCACGGCGACGCTCTACGCATTGGTTCTGGTCTTCGCCTGGATCGGCGCCATGAAGTTCACCGCCTACGAAGCGGCCGCGATCGACGGCCTGATCGCATCGAGCCCGCTGCTGTCGTGGCTGCACGTGATCCTCGATCAGCGCGGCGTGGCGAACCTCATCGGCACCGTTGAGATTGCGGCCGCGGCGCTGCTAGCGCTCCGGCCTTGGTCGACGATCGCCTCGTTGGTCGGCGCGATGCTGGTTGCGGCGACGACGCTGGTCACGCTCAGTTTCCTGTTCACGGCACCGGGTTGGGAGCAGAGCCTTGGCGGCTTTCCTGCGCTGTCGGTGGTGCCGGGCCAGTTTCTCGTCAAGGACGCGGTGCTACTTGGCGCGGCTTTGTGGCTCGCCGGCGACACGCTGCAGCACCGCCGGCGCGCGCCGTCTGAGCCGGCCACAGCGCATTCGATAGGAGCCCATCGCACATGAATGCCAAACAGCAGGTCCGCCGATCGCCATTTCATGAGGGCGAGCGTCAGGTCCAGGCCCGCCTGGGGGTGCGTGTCGACGGCTTCGACAATCTGATGCGCTGGCACGAGACGATGGCGGCAAACCGAATCCAGCCCCGAGCCGCATAAACACGACGCACCTATCCTAGCGAGGTTTGACCATGCACGACCAGAACGCCGCTCGCCACGATCCGGTATCCAGGCGCCGGTTGCTCGGCACCGTCGCGGCCACGGCCGCTGTCCCGTTCGCGCCACCAGCAAAGGCCCAATGCGTCGCATCCTCGAGGCGCCCAAGTGCCGATGAGCTGCCGCCGGCCGTCGGCGCGCAAGAGTCCTTCGACGGGACCTGGCCGTTCCAGGCCCGCTATAGCGACGCGGCCGGCTTTCCGATGCACTACGTCGATGAAGGCGCCGGCACCGACACGCTGTTGCTGCTGCACGGCGAGCCGACCTGGAGCTACCTCTTCCGCAACCAGATCCCGCTCTGGGCGCGAAACGCGCGGGTGGTTGCCGTCGATCACATGGGGTTCGGAAAGAGCGCAACGCCGCAGCATAGGAGCTACTGGCTGCAGGACCACATCGACAACCTGGAGCGCTTCGTGCTGGCTGGCGACCTACGCGACCTGACACTGGTGATGCACGACTTCGGCGGGCCCGTCGGCATAGGACTCGCGATCCGGCACCCGGATCGCATCAGGCGTATCGTCTCGGTCAACGGTCCGACGCCACTCGGCCAGCCCGATCTGATCGAGCGCCTGACGGCCAACGCCGCCCAGGCGCCCTGGTTTCAGTGGATCTTGAAGGCGGCGGCTGACGGGACTCTGGAAGAGGTGCTCGGGCACCTCGACTACAACATCCTGTCGACGCTGAAGCTCAACGGCTTCAATCGCAACGAGATCATCACCGACGCGTGGCTGGCGGCCTATCGCGCGCCGTTTCCGACGCGCGGTCACGCGGCGGGCGCGATCGGCTGGGCCAAGGGCTTCGCCACCGGTGCACACAAGTTCGAAGCGCCGGATGCCGCCACCGCCGCCGCGCTGGCCAGCAAGCCCGCTTTGGCCCTGTGGGGCGACGCTGACCGGACTCTGCTGGCCGAGCAGTTCTTGCCGCTGTTCCAGGCGGCGTTTCCCGACGGTGAGGTGTATCGGCTCGCCGGGGCCGCGCACTATAGCCCCGAGGATGCTCCAGTTGAGGTAGGTCGGCGTGTCGCGGATTTCGTGAGCGCGACCTGACAGCGGTTCCCACTGTTCGGCCTTGCCTGGAGATGACGAACCCCGCCAGACACCAGTCATGAATGCGGGCTTGCCTTTGATATACAAGCGCACCGCGGATTGTTGTTCCGTTGACAGCTTTTGACAGGCCGTTCTTGGCTGGGCCGCAACCAGTGCGGCTAGCCGAAAACGAAGTCGGCCGTCGTGAGCTGGTTGGCGCTGATCCCGTTCACCGTGACCAAGATATCGTCACCGTCGACGGTGATCACCGCATTGCCGCCGGAGTTGGCGATGTTCAGGTCGGCGAAGGTGAAGCCCTGGAACAGGATCGTGTCGGTGCCGTCTTCGAAGTCGGTGATCGTGTTGCTGCCCTGGCCGGAACCGAAGGTGAAGGTATCGGTGCCGGCCCCACCGGTCAGCGTGTCATTCGCCGGGCCGCCGATCAGGGTGTCGTCGCCGTTGCCGCCGACCAGCGTGTCGAAGCCCTGCATGCCCAGCAGCAGGTCGTTGCCGTCGCCGCCGTTCAGGCTGTCGCGTCCGCCCTGGCCGCGCAGCGTGTCGTTGCCGGCGCCGCCCAGGATCGTGTCGAACCCGGAATTGCCGTTCAACGTGTCCGAATCCGCGCCGCCGTCGATCATGTCGTCATTGCCGCCGCCGAAGGCGACGTCGTTGCCGCCCTCGCCCATGATCACGTCGTCGTCGGTCTGGGCCTTCATCGAGTCGTCGCCGGTGCCGCCCATCACGGTGTCGTTGCCGAGATTGCCAAACAGCGAGTCGTTGCCGACGCCACCCATCACGGAATCGTTCCCGGCCTGACCGTAGGCGCGGTCGGCACCACCGGCGCCGTCGATCGTGTCGTCGCCCGCCCCCGCCGCCATCACGTCGTCGCTGGCATCGCCGATGAGGCGGTTATTACCGGCACCGCCGGCGATCAGGTTGTCGATGCCGGTCGAGGCCAGGTTGAGGTCGACGATGTCGGACAGGTCGACGGTGCCATCGCCGAACTGCACCTTCTCGATGTCGGAGGCCAAGAGCTGGAACCCGGCCTCACCGCCGGCGAACTGCATGCGCACCGCCGCGCCGGTGAACACCGCGTCGACGTTCGGCGAGGTGAAGGCGGCCGCCAACGCCGACCCCGACAGCAGCCGCACCTGGAAGTCGTCCTTGCTGCCGAAATCGAGCACCGCGGTGTCGATGCCGTTGCCGCCGAACATGGAATCGTTGCCGGTGCCGGATACCAGCATGTCGTCCTCGGTGCCGCCGTCCAGGCTGTCGGCATCGCTGCCGCCGAACAGCGAGTCGTTGCCACCATTGCCAACCAGGATGTCGTTGCCGTCGCCGCCGATCAGGCTGTCGCGCCCGGTGCCGCCGGCATAGTTGTCGGCGGCGGCGGTGCCGTCGAGTTGGGCGAAGCCGAACAGCAGGTTGGCGGCGCCGGTCAGGAACGCCCCGTTGCTGGCGCCTGGCTTGCCGATCATAAGGTCGCTGAAGCCGTCGCCGTTGACGTCGTTGACGCCCTGGGCGGAGCGGATCTTGTCGTTGCCGGCGCCGATATACTTGACGCCTTCCTGGTCGTTCAGGTCGTCCAGGACGATCGGGCCGCTCAAGCCCGGCTGGCCGAACACCACGTACACCGCGCCGGCATTGTTGCCCGGTGAGGTATAGCCGTAGGCGGTTATCACGACGTCGTCGATGCCGTCGCCGTTGAAGTCGCCGGCCGACTGGATGTCGAAACCGAACGCGTCGCCGGGATTCTCGCCGACGATCTTGATGCCCCGGCTGCCCAAGTTGGCGAGGCTGAGGTCGGGCGTGAGGCCCGGCCCGCCGAAGATGATGTAGGCGGCACCATTGGCGCCGCGGCTCGGCGCGCCGACGCCGATATCCTCGAAACCGTCGCCGTTAATGTCGCCGACGAAGTCGACGTTGCCGCCGTTCAGGAAGTCGCCCTGGTACTCACCGACGATGGAGAAGCCGGAGCCGTAGAAGGACAGCGAATCCATGTTGCTCGGATAGAGCCGATTGGCCTGCCCGTAGATCACGTAGGTGCGGCCGGCGTAGTTGAAACCGTTGCCGGCGATCAGGAAGTCGTCGCGGCCGTCGCCGTTGAAGTCGCCGCCGCCGCCGACCGCGACACCGGCATAGGGGCTGGTCAGCGAGTAGAAGAAGTTGCCGCTGTAGAACAGCGAAATATCGGCGCCGAGCGTGGCATCGCCGTGGATCAGAGAAGCGCCGCCGATATTCGGGCCGTAGAAGTCGAAACCTGGTGAACCGATGACGAAGTCGTCGCGGCCGTCGCCATCAACGTCGCCGACCGAGGCGATGCCGGTGCCGGCGCCATCGCCGACATTGCCCCCGAACACGCGGAAGGCACCGAAGCCGAGCAGCACGTCGGAGGCGAAGCCGCTGTTGTCGCCGAACACCACGTAGGCTTGGCCCGGCTCATACACGGTCTCCGACGCGCCGATGATCAGGTCGTCAATGCCGTCGCCGTCGAAGTCGCCGCCGGACTCGACCGTGCGCCCGGCATAGTCGAACGCGCCTTCGCCGAACAGGCGGAAGCCGGCGCTGCCGAGGTTGTTGAGATCGATCGGGCTGAGGAAGGCGTTGACGCCGCCGTAGATCACGTAGGCCGCGCCGGTGTTGGAATAGAACGCATCGACGCCGGGCGCGCCGACGACGATGTCGGCGATGCCGTCGCCGTTGAAGTCGCCGCCACCGCCGACGGAGTAGCCCAACAGGTCGCCGGCGGCGGCGCCCAGGATGTCCTGGCCGATACCGATCAGGCCGTTCGCGAGATCGAGGACACGTGTCATCCGTCCAACTCCGCCTCCGGCGCCGATCATGCAAGATTATCCGGGCCGAGTCCCCTCCGATGTCAGGACTTCGCGCCGCACAGTCAGCGTGCCTTCCTCGTCGATTCTGACCAGCCGCGAATGGCTCACTACATCGGCGGCGCCGATCGCGGCGAGCGGCGTTGGCCAGCGATGCCATGATGTCGGTGCCGGAGATCCGATCCGCTAGCTGGCGCGTAATGAGGTCATGACAAGACGACAGAATCTGACCGTGTACTACGACGGTGCATGTCCGCTATGTGCGCGGGAGATCGCCTTCTACCGCCGTAAAGACAAAGCCGGTAACGTCACCTGGATCGACGTCAGCGCCTTGTCGGACTCGGAACATGTCGCCGGTCTGTCGCGCGAACAGACACTTGCACGCTTTCACGTGCGCACGCCGGACGGCCGGCTGGTCACCGGCGGCGCAGCTTTCGCGCAGCTGTGGACAGTCATTCCGGGCCTTCGCCTGCTCGGGCGGGTGATGCAACGGCCGCCGTTCCTTTGGGTTTTGAACCTGGCCTACCGGGGATTCCTGCGCGTGCACCCATGGGTTCAGTCGGCGGTTCGCCAGCAGGCAACGTAGCGGCATACGACCGGAAGAGCACAGGAAAACCATCTGGTCGGCTGCATGGACCATGTCAACGGGTCGCGCGCCGGCCGACCGGGACCTACCAGCCCAACGTCCCGGGGCTCCCTTTGAAAGGGCCGACTATCCGGTCAGTGATCCAGCCGCCGTAAAAGTCGCCCGGCTGAGCGCGCACCACGTGTTCGCCAACCCGGCATCGATCGACCCGCGATGGATAGAAGGCGAAGAAATCCGCTATTTGCTGAAACCGCCTGGTTGGGTTCGGATAGCTCCACGCGGCCCGCTCGCTACGCAGTCCATTTGCCTCGAGCGTCCAGTAGCACGCCATGCCCTTGAACTCGCAATAGGAGTGGCCGGAGGCCGCGAGCATGAAGCCGGTTCGAATGTCCGTTGGCGGCAAGTAGTAGACGGGCGGATGGCTGGTCTCGAGGACCCGGAAGGCGGATTGGCTTTCGGCTACGAGCGCCCCGGCGAACTCGACTGTGACCCGTTCACGCACGGGTTCGAGCCGCGGCGGACGCGGGTAGTCCCAGACCGATTCCTGTCCGGGTTCGGGCACTTGTGGGGTCGGTCGCGGCACTGAAGTTCCTCCTCGCGGTTGCGTCGCCGCTGGACTCCCTTCCGGCCGTCTGCCATCGACGGCCAGCGCAACGGCCAGCTTGCTCTGCTTTGACGGTGCGCTGCTAAGGCGCCGGGGCAGCGCCTGACGGCCGATGAGCTTGCAGCATGTAGTTCACGCTGGTGTCGCCAGACAGGCGCCAGCGCCGGGTCAATGGATTGAGTGTCACGCCGCGCAGGTCGATCGGCGACAGGCCGGTATTCTCCAGCATGCCCCTGACTTCATCAGGGGTGACGAAGCGGCGCCAGTCGTGCGTTCCTCGGGGCAGCCAGCGCAGCACGTACTCCGCCGCGACAATGCCCAGCAACAAGGACCGAAACGTTCGGTTGAGGGTAGCGACCACCAGAAGTCCGCCTGGCTTCACGAGCGCTGCGCAATCGGCCATGAGCTGCGCCGGGTCGGCGACATGCTCGATCACCTCGGTATTCAGTACAACGTCGAAGCGACGATCTTCGGCGACGATATCGGATGCCAGGCAGTGGCGATATTCTATGCTCAGGCCCCCACGGGCCGCATGCGCACGCGCGATACCGACATTGCGGCTGGCGGCGTCGATGCCGACGAGACGTGCACCTCGCGCGGCCAATGGCTCGCACAGCAGGCCGGCGCCGCAGCCGACGTCCAGTACGTCCAGCCCCGCGAGCGCGCCTCCGCCGCTGGGCTGGCGACGGAAATGACCGGCCGCCCGGTCGATGATGTAGTCGAAGCGCGCGGAATTGAAGTCGTGAACGGGGCCGAACTTGCCGGCCGGTTTCCACCATTCCTCGGCCAACGACTGGAAGCGCGCGACTTCGCGCGCGTCGACTGTCGTGTCCGGATGTGCCGGCGCATCGACTTGGTCCTTCAGAAGCATTATCGCGTCATCCCGATCAGCACTTAGGACGGATGAATGGGCGCGCCCGCGCCTCGACCAGGACTACGCCCGCCCTCGTGGAACGGATCAGGTAGGCACCGACAATCCTTGGCGTCGGCGTCGGTGTGGTGATCCGGGCGCCCTTCGCTGGCGTAGTCACCGGTACTCTGGTCGACAAAATGAAGGAACAATCCGATGCTGAGGAAGCTCTACGCACTGATCATGGACGAAAACCTGAACCCGCTCTCCAGGCTGCCCAAGATGGTGCGGTTCCAGTACATGATGATTTTGTCGTTCATGTGGTCGACGGTGTTCACCTTGTGGATCGGATCGGCCATGGTGCTGGGACCGACGGTGATCGGTCACGTCGCCGTTCTGATCGCGGTCTTCTTCACGGCCGATGTGTTTCGCCGTGCGCGGGCGCAAGCTGGCCACCACCGCGACCGCATGCGCGACGGGCGTGACGGTACCGTTCTCTATGACGACGTCTGGGGCGCACCCACCGCTAGCGCGACTCTGACGCGCTAAAATCGGGGCGATCGTCGAAAGGCTCCTATCGCCTGTCAACGATCGGCGCCCATGTCACCTCGGCTCAAAGCTGATCGCCAAGCCCGCATCATCCTCGTGCTCGGCGATCAGCTGTCGCCGCGCATCGCGGCCCTGCGACATGCCGACAAGGATCGAGATACGGTTCTGCTCGCGGAGGTCGAGGAGGAAACTAAGTATGTCGGCCATCACAAGAAGAAGCTCGCCTTCGTGCTGGCAGCGATGCGCCATTTTGCGTCCGAGCTGCAACAAGACGGCTGGCGCGTCGACTACGTGATGCTGGATGCCCCCGGCAACACCGGGTCGATCGTCGGCGAGCTGAAGCGTGCCGCAGCCCGGCACCAAACCCGTGCCATCCTGGCGACTGCACCGGGCGAATGGCGCCTGGCGCGGGCGCTGGAGGATCTCGACCGAAGCGGCGACCTGGACGTCGAACGTCTCGACGATGATCGGTTCCTGTGCTCCGTGAGCGCATTCGCATCCTGGATCGAGGGTCGGAAGGCGCCGCGGATGGAGCACTTCTATCGCCACATGCGCCGGAAGACCGGCCTGCTGATGCACGGCGACGCACCAGAGGGCGGTCGCTGGAACTTCGATGCCGACAACCGCAAGCCGCCCGGAAAGATGCCGCCAGCCGAAGGGCCGAGACAGTTCGAACCAGACTCGGAGACCGTGGACGTGCTTGATCTGGTGCGCGCCAGGTTTCCCGGAAATTTTGGCGAGCTTGAGCCATTCTGGTTCGGCGTCACGCGCGAGCAAGCTGAGCTGGCCTTCGAGCACTTCGTGTCGGCATCGCTGCCACATTTCGGCGATTACCAGGACGCGATGCTGCGAAACGACGACTTTCTTTTTCATGCGGTGGTGTCGCTCTACCTGAATATCGGTCTTCTGGACCCGCTCGAGGTCTGCCGCCGCGTCGAAGCGGCCTATCGTCAGGGAGACGCTCCGCTCAACGCCGCCGAAGGCTTTGTCCGGCAGGTGATCGGCTGGCGAGAGTATGTTCGCGGCATCTACTGTCTCAAGATGCCTGGCTACGCTGAGCGAAATCAGCTTCGACACCAGCGGCCGCTGCCCGACTTCTACTGGACCGGCGACACCGACATGGCGTGCATCGCCACCTGCGTCCGCCAGACCCGCGACGAGGCCTATGCGCACCACATCCAGCGGCTGATGATCACCGGCAACTTCGCCCTGCTGGCCGGGGTTGACCCGCACGCGGTGCACGAGTGGTACCTGGCCGTCTACGCCGATGCCGTCGAATGGGTGGAGCTGCCGAATACGCTGGGCATGAGCCAATTCGCCGACGGCGGGCTGCTGGCGTCAAAGCCGTATGCCGCCAGCGCCAACTACATCAATCGCATGTCCGACTATTGTCGCGGCTGCCGCTACGACGCCCGGCAGCGGAGCGGCGCGGATGCCTGCCCGTTCAACTTCCTCTACTGGGATTTTCTCGCCAGACACCGGCGCCGGCTCAAGGGCAACCCGCGGCTGGCGCCGCTATATCGCACCTGGGACCGCATGGACGCCGGCGAAAAGCGCGCTGTCAGATCGAGCGCCGCCCGGTTCCTGAAGCGCCTGGCTGGCTAGCGCGCCACGGCCCGTCCCGCCCTCGGTGATCCAGCGCGCATGCCGGTGCGTAACCATCGCATCAGCGGGAAAAAAACAGGGAGAGGGCTTCGCATCATGAACGGCATCGTGACAAACCGACTCACGGCATTGGCAACCGCCTCGGGCGCGGCCGATCATCCCCGTCTCACTCAGGCCGACGCCGAAGCGGCCGTGCGAACGCTGATTGAGTGGGCTGGCGACGATCCGGCGCGAGAGGGTCTGGCCGGAACGCCGGAGCGCGTGGTTCGCTCGTTCGGCGAGCTCTTCGGCGGCTACCAGATGGACCCGGCCGAATTTCTCAGCCGCACCTTCGAGGAGGTCGAGGGCTACGACGAGATCGTGCTGCTCAAGGCCATCCGTTTCGAAAGCCATTGCGAGCATCATATGCTCCCGATCATCGGCGCGGCGCATGTCGCCTACCTGCCAGACCGCCGCGTCGTCGGCATCAGCAAGTTGGCACGCGTGGTCGACGGTTTTGCCCGTCGCCTTCAAATCCAGGAGAAGATGACGTCGCAGATCGCACAAGCGATCCAAACGGTGCTGCAGCCCCGGGGCGTCGCGGTGGTAATCGAAGCGGAGCACCACTGCATGACCACACGCGGCGTGCACAAGCACGGCGTCAACATGGTGACGAGCACGATGCTGGGTCACTTTCGCACCGACTCGGCCTCACGTCGCGAGGTCATGTCGATGATCAACGGCAGGTAGGCGCACCACGCGCTCGCCCCGACGACTGCACGATGCTGCCGCCATGCCGCCGCGCGCGACTGGCAAGTAGGCTGCGGACATGGCACTGCCGCACGCGCTGCCGTCGCTGCCGGTCGTCGCGAGGCACCGTCAGACATCGACCGAGCTCGGCGAAACGGGCGTCGACGATCTGAGACGAAGGATCCTCGCGCAGGGGCGCGTTCTCGCGTAGGCGCCCTTGGCCTGCTCTGCTGCTGGTGGAACCGTCGGCGTATCGGACTGCGGTCGGATGAGACGAGGGCTCTGAACCGATGACTGACCTTCAGCTTGAACTAGATGACGGCCTCGCCGTGATCGCTGGCGCCAGCGGCGGCATCGGCGCCGCGCTGGTCCGCGCCTTGCACGGAGGAGGCTATGCTGACCGGACGATCGCGCTCAGTCGCGCCGGTCCGGACCCCTGCGATGTCACCGTCGAAGCCCACATAGCGGCCGCGGCGGGCCGCATCGCCGCGCGCGGTGCGCCGGTGCGCCTGGTCATCGATGCGACAGGTTTCCTGCACGACGACAGGTTCGCCCCGGAGAAGAGCTGGACCCAGCTGGATCCGGACCACCTCGCCCGTGCCTTCGCCATCAATGCCATCGGCCCGGCGCTGCTGATGAAGCACCTGCTGCCGCTGCTGCCGAAATCTGGCCTTGCGGCCTTCGCCACCATTTCCGCCCGGGTCGGCAGCATCGGCGACAACCGCCTGGGTGGTTGGTACGCCTACCGTGCCTCCAAGGCCGCCTTGAATCAGGTCGTGCGCACCGCGGCCGTCGAGCTGCGGCGACGAAATCCGAACGGCGTCGTGGTGGCACTGCATCCCGGCACCGTCGAAACCGCACTGTCGGTCCCATTCGCCAAGGTCGGCCTCAATGTCACCTCGCCAGCCCAAGCAGCTGAACGGCTGATCGGCACCTGCGCGGCGCTGAAGCCGGCCGATTCCGGCGCTTTCCTCGACCCGGACGGCAACCCGATCCCCTGGTAGCGAGCGAGCGCGACTGGCGCGCCGGTTCAGGCCGCTTCCTGGACGTCGGCCGGTTCCGCGATCGCTTCGCTCGCCGGCAGCACGAGGGTGTAGCGCCATGAGATAACGTGCCCTCGTGACTCGACGAGCGCGCTGCCCGCGACGTCGCCGGCGCGGCCAGTCCAGCGCCCCGGGCCTGCGGGACGGAACCACCAGCTTCGCGCCTCGGTCTCGCCGTCGTTGTAGGAAAACGCTCATCCACACTGAGCTGGCCGTCGACCTAACGCCCCTCGATGCCGGCCTCGAAGGAGCGGCGGACGATGCCGAACCGGTCCAGGAAGAAGCCAAGGGCCTTGGTCTGGCCAACCAGGAACCGGTCCAGTCGGAACTCGCCATTTGATGGTGACACTCGCAACGGCTGGCGCATCGGTCTCTCCTGGTTAGCTGATCGGCTCCGCCTGACCTCAATGCTGGCGGGCATTACGCAACGTGTCGGCCATCCGATCACGGGAAACTGTTGCTGACCTGGACAGGCCGCAAATGATCCGAAAGCCCTCCGCGCGCGTAGCCTTAATGAGTATTGGGAGGCAAACTTGAACGTTGAAGCGGCTTCTGCGGGAACGACGGCCGGCGGCCCGAGCCAACCAGGGCTCGGCAGCTCGGTTGTCGGAGGATCCGCGCGCGACATGATTGACGCTGAAACGCTGATCGAAGCAATCGCGGAGCGGCATGACCGAGCAGCGTTCGCGTCGTTGTTTGCCCACTTCGCATCGCGCGTGAAAGCCTACAGTCGCCGACTGGGTGCGGAACCGGCGGTCGCCGAAGACATCGCGCAGGACGTCCTGATATCGATCTGGCGGCGCGCGCCGCAGTTCGACCGGCGCAAGGCAAGCGCGGCCGCTTGGATTTTCTCGATTGCCCGCAACCGGCGCATCGACCTCATTCGCCGCGCGCGGCGGCCAGAGCTCGATCCGAATGACCCGGCGCTGGTGCCAGCGGCCGAGCCGGCAGCGGATCGTCAGGCGATGGAGGCGCAGAGCGAGGCGCAGCTGCGCAAGGCGATTGGCGAGCTTCCGCCCGACCAGGCCGAGATCATCCGGCGCGCCTTCTTTGACGAAATGTCTCACAGCGACATCGCCGATCAAGCCGGCATTCCACTCGGCACCGTGAAGTCGCGGATTCGACTGGCGATGACGAAGCTACGAACGGCCATGGAGGAGTACGAGTAATGGTAACGCACCATCCGACGCCCGATCTGTTGTCGGACTATGCCGCGGGAATGAAAGACGAGCCCACGTCATTGCTGCTGGCGACGCATTTGGCGCTGTGTCCGACCTGCCGCCAGGAGGTGAACCGGGACGAGCGCATTTTTGGCAGCATGCTGGAAAGCCTGGAACCGGAGCCGCTCTCCGACGACGCGCTGAGCCGGGTGATGGCGGAGCTGGAGGCCGAACCGACCGGGTCAGCGCTTGCAGAGTCGAAGACGCCTGCCAGCGAAGGCGCACCGCTGCTGCCGCAGCCGCTCCGCGGCTATCTGGGCGAGCAACTAACCGACCGCCTGTGGCGCGGTCGCGGCGCGCTGTCGATCATCGAGCTGCTCGAGAACTTTCCCGGCGTCAAGACCCGGATGCTCCGCATTGGCGCTGGCGCGGCAATGCCACGCCACAGCCATCATGGTTCGGAGTTGACGCTGGTCCTGGCCGGCGGCTTCGCTGACGCTAGCGGTCACTATGTGCGCGGCGATGTCGCGATTGCCGATCCCAGCGTTGACCATCAGCCCGTCGCCGATGCGGGCGAGGATTGCATTTGCCTGGCCGTGACCGACGCGCCATTGCGCCTCACCGGCCCGATCGGCCGCGTCGTCAATCCACTCTTCCGCTTCTAGGCGACTGGCGGTTTCGAACCCGAGGGCGGCGATGTACCCACATCGCCGCCCTCGTGCGTTCCGCTGCGCGCTGCCGATAGAGCGACGACGCGATGCCGGATGTCTGTGATCCGATCACCGTCGCCCGGCGTAGTCCAGGGTACCAAATGCTCAAGGAACAGGAGGTCCACCATGAGCCTGCTTCGCAACGTCGCCCTGAGTGCCGCTATCGCCGTACCGATGCTCATCGGCAGCGCAATGGCGCAGGCCGCCGACATCGTCGACACGGCTGTGTCGGCCGGCAAGTTCCAGACGCTGGTCGCCGCCGTGAAGGCCGCCGGCCTGGTCGACACGCTGAAGGGCGACGGTCCGTTCACCGTCTTCGCCCCGACGGATGAGGCCTTTGCCAAGCTGCCTGCCGGTACCGTCGATTCACTGCTGAAGCCGGAGAACAAGGATAAGCTCATAGCGGTCCTCACCTACCATGTCGTCCCCGGCAAGATCATGGCTGCCGACATCGCCGGTAAGATGGCGATGGTTGAGACAGTGCAGGGCAGCAAGTTGTCGGTGAACGCGACGGACGGGGTCAAGATCGACAACGCGTCCGTGATTAGCGCCGACGTCGTCGCCAGCAACGGCGTCATCCATGTCATCGACAACGTGGTCATGCCGAATTAGCCGTAGCCCCCCCTTGCTCGGGTTTGGCGCACCCGTTTGGCGCGTCAAGCCCGAGCAGCCCGCGACCAGCGTTCGAACTCCCTAGGACAGCGTACGTCTACCGATCCAATAGCGCGATCCTCCTTCCTGAGACCGACGGCCAAGCCGAGGCTACGTCGGAGACAGCAGCCGGCAATGAGGACGCGAAAGCCGCCCGGCGGGCAACGCATGTCCAGGCCTTGAGAAAGTGATCGCAAAGGGCATGCCGCGGATGGTGGCCTATGAGTATGTAGCTCGGGATTTCGAAGTAGGGGTCCGAAGCGTCCAGCGAGCGGTCTCACGCGCCAGCACGTAATCGTTCGCCAGTCCCGCCACTGGCAAATCCGATGGATGGCACCTTGCCCGTGCAACATTCAGCGCGAGTCGCGGGCAAGACATGGCACCCGGCAACAATGAAACAGTAGGCTAAGCCGATGGCGAGCTGCGTGTCGCCCTGAAGGGCCGGCTCGCGGCCATCCTCGCCTGTGCCCGAACAGCAAAAAAAGCCCGGCACGATCTCGCATGACGGGCTTGCGGAATTAGAGTTGGTTGCGGGGGTAGGATTTGAACCTACGACCTTCAGGTTATGAGACTGTAAGTCTCTCTTCTATCTAGTTGATAATAAAAGATATTTGACGTTTGAATCTGTGAATGTGTAACGCACTGTGCAAGAGCTGCGCGGCCTTATCGGCTGAATTCTGTAATGCCGGCCAAGCGGCCCGGCGCCACGTGACCATACCTGATTCCTGACCACGCCGCGCATCCGCAAACGCATCCGGCCAGTCGACTTGCTCCTCATTCGCACCGTCCGGCCGTCCGCCGCCGGCGAAACGCTCGCGTTTCCTTCCTCACACCTTTTCCTGCGGCCACAGCCACCGGGCCTTCCCCCGCGATTGTGGTGTGGGGGCGCGAAGGCCCGGATGGACCGGGCCTTGAAAAACGTGAAGGAGGAAACAATGAGACTGATCACCGACAACGAACTATCCCGCAGAAGCGATGTGGAACTGGCCGTGCTGTTCCAGAAGGTTTCGGAAGGGCTGGCAGGCACGAAGCCGGGCACACCCGCGCGGCGGACCGTCATCGCCAGCCTGCAAAATATCAGCCGGGCGCGCGCGCAGCGCCAGCGGCGCTACACCGTACCGGGCTTCTAGCCCGGCATCGCCGCCGCCAGGGAACGGCGGCGGCTACCGCACTCTGTTGAACTCATCCTTCAAACGCTGCTGCTTCTCTTCGTCTTCTTTCTTCTCAACCTTGGCTATCGCCTGCGCGATTGCCTCTTCCCGCACATGATCGCGGTCAGCAGCCTTCTCAAACGCATCACGCGCCACGCCGGTCCGGCCCGCGCGCGTGAACTCTCGCCGGTTGCGGTCCTTTGTCAGTCTTGCCTGCTCGAACTGCCGCAACAGCGCATCGAGCTTGCGCTGCTCCGTGTAGCCCAACTTTTTGACCTCTTGCGCGTGCGTGCGCTCAACCTTCGCTGTGGCATCGCGCTCCGCCTGTTCGATCTCGTGGCGATAAGACGCAAATTGCGGTGCAGCCCCCGGCTGGAGGTATTCGGCGATAATTTGATCGGCGAGAACCTGGGTTATGCGTACCGGTTTGCCGCGTAGTTTCAGCTCAAGGTTTGGCGTACGCATCAGGCGCGCGCGCATCTCTTTGTGGATATCGTCGTTCTTACGTCCTTCCAGCTCATCGGTCTTCGCCCGTTGAAGCTGCCCGGCCTTTTCTCGGGCCAACTCGAACGTTCTGCGCTGAGCAGGGGTAAGCGCAATTTTCTGCTGCTCGCGCCAAGCTACCAATGCCTCATTCGCCTCGTCGAAGGCGTCTCGGGCGGAGTGTCGAGGCGACTTCATGCGGTTAGTTCTCGCGCACTTTTTGACGGAGTTTGGAAAAATGTGAGAAACTTTAGATGGAATAGTTTGAAATAATGAGAGGGAGTAATGGCGGAGAGTGAGGAGCTAGGAAGGTACATATTCGATACATATGTGGCCAATGCGGGTCCGTATTGGCCCGAGCCATTTCGCAAGATGGCGGAATGGGAACTGAGCCACCCGGATACGTGCGGGCTGGGCGCGCAAACGCGCGCGTGGTCGACGGCGGCGCTCATGGTGCGGACTGGACTCCATCTATGCGAACGGCGCGATCCCGGACTCTATCACGATTTTCTGGTTGGTTTGCTGGTAGGCATCCACGACGAATGGGGATTTGCCGAAGAAAAGGGATTCGCCGGACCAGCGTTAGAGGTGCCATGGCAGGTCTACACGCCCGAGAGCAACATGATGGGGATCGCGGAAAAGATCATCGGCCAGCGTGTCATCGACGAGCCGCGTGCCGTAGCATTTACGCTGATCTGCGAGGGGCTGAAGTTCTGTGAAGAGTTCGCGCCGAAGTTCTATCTCGGGTTCATTATGTCGGCGTCCAAATTGGTGTCGTCCGAAGCCGAGCGCGTTCAGGGCGGCCCGAAGAAACTTCTGCCACGTGTGGTGAAGCGCGAGCAGCGCCATCTTCGCATCCTCACGCCGATGTTCAACTGCGCCGCCGCATAGGAAGGCGCACTCACCGGCCTCGGTTTAGTCCGCCGTTGCGCTCGTGCGCCCCGCGTTGCTTGCGCTCCACGTTCGTCATGGCACGGTCGATGGCATCGGTTCGTGCCAGTTCTCTCAGGGCCTGCTCGCAGTGATCCAGGTCCTTCTTCATATGCGCCTGCGGCTGATCGGCGTAGTAATCGCGCAAAAGGTCGCGAGCCTGCACGATCAGGCGGCGCGACTTGCTATCCCACGCAAAGCTGACTTCGCGGGCATGGAGCAGGGCATCATTCAGCCGCTCGCGCGCGGTCAGCTCGTTGGCCGTGATCGGCTCGTTCTTGCTCTGCGCCCGGTCGCGCTTTCTGTCCAGGACGTCGAGCGCCTGCTCAACCTCATCTTCGGTTCGTGTTCGTTCCAGCATGTCGTTGCCTTTCGTTCGGGTTCTGATTGCTACCGGTCGCGTCCGCCGCCGGGGCCGCGTTTGCGCTCGTCGTCTTCCTTGCCCTCCACCTTCTTGATCGCGCGGGCGATGGCATCCCGCCGCGCCTGCTCGCGGCCATCTGCCTGTTTGAAGTCTTCCCTGAGGCGCGAGGCGGGCTGCTGCTGTTTGTTGTGAGCGCGCTTCCATTCGGCGATCTTGTTCTCGGTGAGGGCGCGGTGCTGTTCACGTTCGGCCTCGCGCTGCTGGCGCAGCACATCGGCAAAGCGTACGGCTTCGGCGTGGCGCTCTTCGAGCTGGCCAAGATGCGCAGTGCGCGCGGCTTCGATTTCCTCGTACTGCCCCGCGTACCGCTCCGTCAGCGCATCGCGGGTCTGCGCAAGGGCGAGCGCGTAGGCTTCACTCAGCAGCCGGCGCTCTTCGCGGTGAGCTTCGATCTGGCGGACGCGGGTCTCCATGTGGCGCGCTCTCACGTTTCGCGAAAGGCGTCTTGCGATCCGCGCGAGCAGCCCGCGCTGCTTGCGTCTCAGGGCCTGGTGCTGCTCATCATGGGCGCCGCGCATGCTTTCGCGGCGGGCCTGGAACCGCTCCTGCACGTCCTTGCGGTTCTGGCGCGCCTTGAGGCGCTGCTCGGCCCGCACGCGCCGCTGCTGCGCCGTGTAGACCGCGGAGGCGCTGCGCAATTCTTGCGTGCGGGCGCGCTGATCGGCCTTTAGCTGTTTTTCGAGCGCGCGGTCTTTATCCGCCTGGTCCCGTTCGAAGGCGGCCCAGGCTGCCGCTTCGGGATTGCCGGAGCGGATGGCACGCTCAAGATTGAGGTCAATGATGTGCGCATTGAACTCGCGACGGGTTTGCCCCTTGTCGATCGCTGGATAGTCGATCACACGGCCGCAGCCGTTGGTGCGTCGTCTGGATTTCGGGCGGCTCACATTGTCGTTGATGTGGGAGGCGCGCGGCCCTTCATGGATGGTGGGAAGCCGGTCGATGCCCTGGCCCTTCAGGGTGCGCCGGTCGATGCGGGCATCGTGGCCGGCGGCTTCAAGCGCGCTGTTGCACACGGCCTCCCACCGCTCCCTGATCCAGTCGACCGCCTTGGGACCGGGCAAACCCGCCTTGATGCGGTCACGCGTGGAATCGGACAGCCTCAATACGCGACGGCCTGTATCGATGCCGCGGTCGTGAACGTCGATATGGACATGGGGATTGTGGGCGTCATCGCCCGTCTGGTGAATAGCTGCAAACCACGGCACGCGCTCCCCGCCGGTCAGGTCGTCCATGAAATCGCGCACGAGCTGCGCGCGCTGCGCAGCGTCCAGCTCGCGCGGCAGGGCGATCCTGATCTTGTCGAGCATGCGGGCGTTCTTGCGGGCGGCACGTTCGGCGCGGTCGATCCAGTTGCGGGCTTCGGCGGGCTGCGCCGGCATATGCGCTGCGATGATGACCGGCTCCGCTTCGGAGCGGGCGATGTAGCGGATATGGGCGCCGGCGGTGCCTTCCCGGTGCGTGGTCTTGCCGATGCTCGACAGGTTGCAGCTATAGATCGCCATGGCCTGTGTACCCTTGTGTTGTTGCGAACGAAACCGTTCGCAATCACCGCGTGGGTGCACCTGCACGGCTGGCAGATTGCGAGAGATGCCCAGCTCCGTGCAGCCGGCCTTTGCGCGCCGGTGGCCATCCGGCATGAGATGCAAAGGCGGCCGCCCGGCAGGGCGGCATGCAATCGTGCCACGGCCGCATCATCCGCGCGGCTATTTGGCCGATTGCTGCGATGCAGACCGCTTTGCTTACCGAAACGCTACGGTCTGGATCGCAACAACCGCGAGTGCCGGACACTGCCGGCCTTGCGGATCGCCCCAAAAACTCAAAGGGCGATGGGGATGCCACACTGGCGGACCGATTCACCCGGCAATTCTTCGGCGGGAATCGGACCACAAGCGGCGGGGCCATGCCCCAAGAGCGCCAAGCCAAGCCTGTCACGGCGTGTGAGTGACTAGGCCCAAGCGGCTATGAGCGCCCACGGCCCGGCCGGCCTCAATGGCTGGCAAGGGCCGTTTGAAGGGGGCCGCCCCGCGGCGGGGGAACACCTTCCCCCGGGAGCCGGCGCACCGGCGTTTGCGAAGCAAACCCAAAAGTGCGCCCTCCATACAATCTTAAGTTTACATAACTATCTTAGGGATATCAACCAAAGGCCTACCCGCACGCTCCAGCGCCCTTGTCACAGGCCTCTCAACATCCGCTCCCTCTGCCGGTTTGCTCCGACGTTTCCACGGCCGCGGCACGCATACCATCGCATGCAACCAAGCAACCTGCGGTGGGTCCGATTACCACCGCCGGGTCCATCGCCTTCGTCGCCTTACCACGCCTGCGGCGGCAACCTGCCCCGAAATGCTGGCATTGCGAACATTAGCGGGTAACATGATCCCCGGCCTTCACGGGCCGTCCGTATCACCGTCCGTATCAGGGGGAGGACGGCAGTATGGGCTTACTCGACGATCTGCCGCGCGGCGTGCGCGAGCGCAAGTCGCTCCGCAAGCAAAGTGCGCCGCTCTCGGCGTTTGTCGATCCGGCGCGTCTTGGCGCCAGCGATACCTTCGCCTACGGCCCTTCCAAGGTCTTCCTTGGCGCGGTCGGCGGGGCGGTCCGCGATGACGGCCGCGAATTCTATGTCAGCGGCGGCCAGGCGCTCGGCATCGGCGATGACCGTCATGTCGTGCTCTGTGCCGGCTCAAGGGCGGGCAAGGGCCGCTCGACCCTGATCCCGACCCTGCTCGGCTATGCCGGTTCCATGCTAGTGCTCGATCCCAAGGGCGAGCTGGCGGGTGTGACCGCCCGGCACCGGGCCGAGGCAGGCCAGAAGGTCTGCATCGTCGATCCCTTCGAAATTTGCGCGCAGCGGCTGGCGCCGCTGCGCGCCGGCTTCAACCCGATGAGCCTGCTTGAAGCCGATAGCCCCACGCTCGTCGTCGATGCCGGCCTGATCGCCGATGCGATCGTCATGCGCAGCGAAAACGAGCGCGACCCGCACTGGGATGAGTCGGCCCGCACCTTCATCGAAGGGCTTATCTTGCACGTTGCCACCTGGGAAGGACATGCCGGCAGGCGCAGCCTTGTCACGGTGCGCGATCTGCTCACCCACGGCGCGGTCTTTGTCCATGACGGCGAGGAGTCGACCAGCCTTGAGGGGCTGCGGCGCGAGATGGCAGCGAACGCAGCCGTCCTGCTTGCCGATAGCGAGCTGGAGAATGATCCATCAGAGCGGCAACGCCTCTCGCAGCTTTCGTGGCTGGTCGAAGGCGCCGCGGCGGACTTCTTCGAAAAACCCGACCGGGAGCAGGGGTCGGTGCTTTCGACGGCGCGGCGGCACACCAAGTTCCTCGACTATGCCCAGCTTCGCGACTCGCTTGCCCCGGACCCCGCCGAAGAGCAGTTCGCGCTCACCGACCTCAAGACGGCGCCCCACGGCCTCACCGTCTATCTGTGCCTTCCGGCAGGGCGCATGGCGACGTGCAACCGGTGGTTCCGCCTGTTCGTCAACCTGGCGCTCGAAGCCATGGAGCGCGAGAAGGCCAAACCGGAGATCCCGGTGCTGGCCGTGCTCGAAGAGTTTCATGTGCTCGGCTACATGCAGCAGGTCGAGACGGCGGCTGCGCTCGTCGCCGGCTTCGGCATGAAGCTGCTGATCGTCTTGCAGGACCTGACACAGCTAAAGCGCCATTACAAGGACGGCTGGGAGACGTTCCTTGGTAATGCCGGCTGCTGCGTCTTCTTCGGCAACTCAGACACTACGACACTCAAATATGTCAGCGAGCGATGCGGGCAGACCTCGCTGATCGTCGAGCGCGGCAGCGAGGTCACGCAACAACAGCGCGAGAGCGGGGCAACCGGCTCATCGTGGTCGATGGAAGTGCGCGAGCTGCTCACGCCCGAAGAGGTCTGCCGCTTCTTCGGCCGCGATGATCACGAGCAGCGTCAGCTTATCCTGCGGCCGGGCATGAGCCCGGCCGTAATGCAGCGCATCAAATACGACAAGCACGAACTCTTCAGGGGGCAGTTCGATGAGCCAGAGTAGTGCTGAGAGCGAATCCGGCTTTGCGCCGTGGCCAAAGCACGCACTTTCCGAGGACCGGCTTGGGTTCCAGATCACGGGTACCTACCGGCCGCCGTCGGGCTGGTGGTCGTTAGGGCTGCCGATGACACTGATCGTGCTCGCGCCGCTGATGATGCTGGGAAGCTGCAAGCTGCTGGTCGACGCTTCCTACGGTGGTTCGGTCAGGAACATGCCGGCCGAGGACGTGCTCTACTTCATCTTGATCTGGGTTGCCGCTTGCTTTGCGCTCGCGGTGCTGGGCGAGACGTTCGGGCGGCGCCGGCAGCTCGATATCCTGATCAGACCGGACGCGATCACCATCGACGGCAAGAGCTACAAGCGCGGCGAAGGGCTGAATCAGTTCGCGGTCGAAGAGCACGAAAAGGCCCACAACGAGCGTCTGGCGGCTCAGCGCGGCGCGGGCGGTCATATTTACCGCGATGCGGTCGAGGTCGTCATGCGCTACGGCGAAAGGCGCGTGCCGGTCGCCGCCTTTGCGCGCAACGACATCCGCAAGGCAGAAGCGCTGCTGGTGCGCCTGCAAGTGCTGACCGCAGGCTTCGACAAGCTGCGCGCGAGCCCGGCATCAGGTCCGGCGGAAAGCGGCGCACCGGCTGACGAGTTCGGGCCGGCGCGGCCGATCCGCTAGAAGAGCGCAAAGAGACCGGCCGATGGTGGAGCAATTCTGGGAGCTGGTTGCATCGTTTGTGGCAGGGCCGCAGACGAATGGTCTTGCGCAGGCCATCGCCGGGTTTTTCGTTTTCGTGCTGGGCTGGCGCGCCATGCCCCTCGCTCTTGAAACCCTGCCGCCGTTCAGCCCGGAAAGAGCGGGACGGCGCGCGCTCCGGGGCATCGCGGCACTCGTGCTGATCGCCATTATCGTTCTTGCGACCGCCACCGCAGTCGGAATGCTTGCTGATCGGCGATAGGAGATGCAGAACTCTGTACATGTCTAAGCCATCCAGGCTCTGTCGTGGATGGTCCTTGTGAGAAGCAGTAGGAAGAATGCGATGATCAGCGAAGCTACAAGTTTGGTGGAGGCAATCTTCAAGACACTTCGAATAAATGAAGAGGATCGCAAGAACTACTTCCTATCCCATGTTGATCCATTATTCGAACAACTAAAAGACATAAACAGCGACTTTATGGAATCATTGACAGCAATCTCTCACAAGCTATCAGACTCCGAAAGCATAAACGACGTGGCAAGGTTCATTGAAAGTCAAAGAAACAATTATAGAAGCGAACGGATGGAGGCCTACAATTCTGCAATAGCAGAGCTAAGGAAAGTCAGAGGTCGCTCACTTCGTGGGCGTCACCAGTTTGAACTGGAGTCCTTCTTTGAAGAAATCGAGAGATACTTTCAACTGGATCAAGTATACATGCATGAGTATAAGGCCCTTCACGAAGCTCTGATGCACCGCATTATCCTATGCCAACGCATGGAGAAACCAAGGGGTCGAGACACTTCCTCTTCCGTTGAGGACCGCATTGCATCAAATAGAAGGGATGTATCTTCTCTAGGTGAAGAGATCGTAAGACTAGTAGAGGACCTTAGAGAAGCTCGCGCTCGTAGGTGGAACAGCATTTGCCTTTCATACGCTACGGTCAAATCAATTCTGGTCAATATTTGAGGCGATTTCTCCGTTGCGCCCAGGAGTTGTACTGCCAGCGGAACGGCCATAGAAGCCCGCAGAGTAGGTCGTATTCGGGGTTATTCTTTTGGTAGGCGATAAGACCCGCACCACCCTCAGCGGTCTTCTATGGCGAAAATAGCGCCATCACGCGCCGTGATCGTCGGCGGCACAGCGGTAGGGATAGATCGTCCACTCGCCTTTTTCGTCGATGCGGACCTCACGTCCGTCCTCGTCGACCATCGTCATGTAGACCGTGACCCACTTGGCGCGGCAGGCGGTAAGGGGCGCGAGCTTGCGGGCAATCTCGTAGAAGCCCTGCCGCAGCTCGTCCATTGAAAGCGGCGCGCCGTCCTTACCGCGCAGCTTGATCTTGAAGGCCGTGCTTTCGCCACCCGTGCCTGAACCGGCAGCCCTTTGCAGGCGCGGGGCGCTGCCCTTCTTGTTGGTTTGTTTCATGCCTTTGATCTTCATTGGATTGACGGTAGCGGGCGCGCTCCGGCGCTCAAAGGAAAAGCGCTTCGAAGGGCTGAATTTCCTGCGGATAAGAAATTCGGCGGGACCGGGATGCGCGGCCCCGCCGATAGCAGCGAAGTGACTTATGCCTCGTCCTCGTCCTCGTTTTCGTCAGTCGCCCTCGCGGCCTTGGTCAGCTTGCTCGTACGGTCGTAGGCCTTGTCCGCGAGGCGGGCCAGGCGCAGAAGCTGGGAGCCGGAGAAGCTGTCGGTGTCGTGGAGGTTGCCCTCGCCGTCCTTGTAGGTCCGGGCGAAGGTGACGGCGAAGAAGGCGCCGTTCTCGCTCTCGTTCTTCCAGATGGCCGCCTTGATCGCGCCATCGCGCAGGGTTTCGACGGGACGGGTTTTCGTTTGCTTGGACATTTTCGTTTCCTTTCTGCTGTTTGGGGCCGTGCCCATCACGGCCTTTGCAGGTCCCGATCGCAGACGCGCTTCAGGCCCGGTCCAAATCTGGAAACAGCGAATGGAGCGGCCCGCACCCGGACTTGATCCGGGGAGGACACGGGAGCGCCCGTTTCCACCCCGAAAGGGTCGGTTTGGGTCAAGGGACTGGCCGGATGCAGGGTTAACCGCAAAAGGCCCGGCGGTGGGGATGGCTTTCTTCGAACCGCGGGAAGGAGCTGCGGCGAAAATTCCACCAAACGGGATAAGGCAACGTCCGGAAGAGAACCCTTTAGTCCTGTGGCCGGGAAGGTCTGTCAGGGGAAAGAAGCGGCAGGAGTGCAGGGCGGCAGCTACCCGCCTCACAGCGCCTCTCGCCCGGTGCTACAGGCACATGCTGAGAAGGCTACATTCACAGACAACGCAATGTTTCACCGCGCATGAAGTCTTGTGTTTGTGTCCACGCCGTTTCGCCGGTAAGTCCGTCCGCAAGGGCAACGCTGCCGGCAGGTGTAGGGAGACGACGGCGCCGTGCCGGGGAGTAGGGAGCCTCGTGCTCAAGCTGCCTGGCTGTCTTTATCTGTACGTGGCCATCATGCGCGCGTCACGAAACCCATGCTAAATTAGCGCACGCATTTGCGCCCTCAGGACGCGCGGGAGGCTGTCATGAGGATTTCCCTGTACCTGCTGCCGCTGTTCGCGCTCTTCATTACGAGCTTCGAAGGGACCGCCGCGGACCGCCGCGCCGATCCGGGCCGGCTTGTCGTGATGACCTTCAACGGCGAGTTCCTCTGGGACGGGAGGCCGCCGGAAGAGGGACAGGTGAACTTCGCCTGGAAGCACGCGCCCGATGAGGCGGACGAGCGCATGCAGGCAATTGCGGGCATCATCGCCGCGCACGATCCCGACATCGTCAACCTGGTCGAAGTCGAAGGGCTCGCTGCACTTGAGCACCTGAATGCCACGTTTCTGGCGGGCCGCGGCTACGCGGCCTATCTCGTCAAAGGCAAGGACAGCTTTACAGGGCAGGATGTGGGGCTGTTGACCCGGATCGATCCTGAGGGTGGCGCGATCGCGCGCGATGATCGCTCCGGTGCGAGCGGCAGCACGTTCAAGTCGGTTTCGAAGAACTATTTCGCCAAGCTCGACGTAGGCGGGCGCAAGATCGCCATTCTCGGCATCCACTATCTTTCACGGCCGGGCGACGCCTCACGCCTGCACCAGCGGCAGGCGCAGGCCGACGCCACGCTCACCCAGGCCCGCGAGCTGGCCGCCGCCGGGTACGACATCATCATCCTCGGCGATTTCAACGACTATACGGGCGAGCAGGCTTCGCTCGACATCAACGATCACATGCCGATCACCAACGTGCTGGCGCGCTTGCAGGGCATGGACCCGGCCAGCGCGGACGACGACCTCGTGAATGCGCTGCGCTTCGTGCCCAAGGCCCGGCGCTACACGGCCTATTGGGACCGGGACGAAGATTCGCGCATCGACGAGCCCGAAGAATTTTCGGCTATCGATCACATCCTGATCTCCGGCGCGCTGGCCCAGCTCATCGCGTGGGCCGAGATCGATCACGGCCACGATCCGCGCACGCTGACCGATCATTTCCCGGTCATCGTGCGTTTCGATCTTCCCGGCGCGTCGCCGGCGGATGGTGTCGCTGCACTCAGGATCGCGTGGCTGCTGCCAAACCCGGATGGCGACGAGCGGCAGAACGAGGCAGCGTCGATCGTGAACACCGGATCGTCCGCCGTCTCGCTGGCGGGCTGGACGCTGCGCGACGCAGCGGGACGCACCTGGTCGCTCAATGCGCTCGGGACGCTCGCGGGCGGACAAAGCATGGAGATCATGCGCGCCGGACAGCCGATGGCGCTCAACAATGGGGGTGACCGGGTGGATTTGGTGGATGAAGGCGGAACCGTCCGGGATAGCGTTTCCTACGGGCCGACCGGGGAAGGCGACCGGGTGGAGTTCCGCTGACCGCCGCTCTAAACAGCTCGCCCGGCGTTGAGGGAAAAGCCCCGGCCCGTCCGGAGGAAACTGGACGGACCGGGACCGGGGGTTCGGAACGCCGCTACGATTTGCCGGGAAGCAGCTTGCGCACGGCGTTCCAATACTCGATGGCGGGCAGGCCCTTGCGCTTGGTGTAGGCCTGCATCGGGAAGCGCATGTAACGCGGCTTCCAGCCACTGACCTTCTTGCGCCCCTCCGTGCCGTCAAGGCAGGCGCGGATCACACCCTTCTGTACCTTGACGGTGCTGGCGACATGCGCACCGGCGGCCTGTTTGCCGGCGATCTCGGCGACCATCGCATTAATCGCCGCCTTGTCCCGGAGCAGATCGAAGAAGGCATCGTCCGGCGTCCACCACTTGTCCATATCGACGTCGAGCAGGACCCCGAGCGCCTCACACTGGGCACTTCCGGCTTCGAGCGCTTCGGCCATGATGAATGTCAGGACGCGCAGCACATCCTCATCGCTCAGCGAAAGTAAACGGGCGAAGAGGGCACAGGTGTCGACAGGCTCCCAGGCCGGTCGCATCAGGTGGCGGAAGCCCGGTTTGTCCGCAAGGCCCAGCAGCTCGCGCATGGCTTTGCGCTCGGTATCGAAGGCGGTCTGCGCCTTGCAGGATGCGACCGACGCGGCAACGAGCTTGTTGCCGTCCGGGTTCTGGTCCTCGGGCGTCACGCACCACAGGCTGCTGCCGCCAACCACATGCGCGGCGATGAGGCGGAGTGCGGCCTGCGGGCTCTTCAGCAGCTCGTTGCGCACCGCGTTATGCCGGTGCAGCTCAAGATAGCGGATCGCCGCCTTGGTCAGCTCGGGCCTGGCCTGAGCATCGGTTCCGCTCTTCGCGCCCTTGCCTTCGGCTTTAGCGCTGGCACGGTCCCGGCGGGCGGCCTCCTTCTCGTCGAGCCAGCCCTCGTGAAAGCCGATCTCGCCGTTGGCAGCGCATGAGATGTAGATCTTGCCGCCTTCCTTCTTGCCGCGCTTCACCTTGTCGTAGTGATAGAAGCGATCACCGATCTCCATGACGATGACATCGCTCCATCCGGCTTCGAGGTAGGCGGCCTGGCGTTCCATAACCACGGCCATCTGGCGCTTCCAGAATTTCTGCGCATCGTCGAAAAGCTGCTCGTCGCCGAACAGGTCGGAGAGGATGCTTCCTTCGTACTGCTCGACCGGGAACAGGGCGGAAGAGAGCGGAATCTTCGCCCCGCCGAACAGCCACTCGGACAGGGCGTGGCCCTTCGGCGCATATTCCTCCGGATCGCGGAAGAGCCTGTACCAATCCTTCTGCTGCGCTTTCGTCGCCATGGTGAGCTGGCGGATCGTCGGCACTTCTATATCACCGCGGCGGTAGGCATTCAGCACGGGTGCGATCAGGTTCGCGATCGCAACACGCTTTCTGACCAGCAGCTCGGTAACGCCGAACTGCGCTGCGATATCCGCCACTGTGCGCCCTTTGGCCTTGAGGGCGGCAAAGGCTTTGTACTGGTCGATCTCCTCCATCGGTAGGCGCGCGACGTTCTCAGCAAGCGAGGCCTCGATCGCGGCGGCATCGTCCCCGGTATCGAGCACGGCGCAGGGCACGGGCGCAGCTTTGCCGTTCTCTGCCTCAAGCGCCCGACAGGCAAGCAGGCGGCGCTGGCCCGCGATCACCTCGAAGCCCTCGCCGCACCGGCGCACAAGCAGGGGCTGGATGACACCGAGGCTGCGGATGCTCGCGATGAGATCGCCTACGTCCTTGCCGCCGTGCTTACGCACATTGGCTTTCGAGACGGTTAGTCTGGATAGTTCGATATGCTGTAGTTTCATGATCTTTCTCCTTTGTTGATCGTTGCTTACGAACACCAAAGGGGGACCGGCCGGGCCAAGCCGGGTCACAAGATTCTCTTCGTTTCCGGAGGGTCCACCGGCGGCGCGGAGCAGAGCCGGGGGAAGCCGGAAACGAAAGAATCTATGAGTATTGAGGCGGCGCCGGCACGGCTGGTAAGATTGGAGAACGTCAGACGCGACAATGACTTCGGGGTGAGGAGAAGGTGCAACCCATTCCCGTGAGGCTCCGTTCGGTCGTGGCACGCGACACAACGCCTGGGCTTCAGGGCCTCCGGCCGAACACATCGACGAACGAATACACTTGGAGAGAAGAACATGACCAACCCCATCTCGAAAAGTTCAGATGAAGGCAAATCCTCCGAAGAGAAAAAACCAATCGTTGATGGTGTTCGAGAGGGGATTTCGAAATGGTCTATCAGAGCGGTTGGCTACGCCATGGTAGGCAGTTCGGTTGCTGCGTTCGCCGATGTAAAGCGGGTTGAAACATTCTTTTTCGGCGAACATGGAATGCCTCCCATGGAGGGTGTGGCAGTTTTGGCTGTGGGCGGCGCACTCGTCATAGGAGGCGAGTTTCTCGCAAACTATATCGAGTCTCTGAAACAAACGCGACAATTTCGCAAGGAGATAGCGGTGAGAATAAAAAGCGCAGGAGACGAATTTAGAACTCTGAATTCCAAGCTTGACGATATCGTAATCTCACTCGGACATGCGGCAGATGAGAAGAATGAGACATTCAAAACTGAAGGCCCACTATAACTGACATGTGTCACTCAGTCTCAAACCTTTCTGAATGGAATCACCCTCGGACCGCCCGCCACTGCTTCCTGCAAATTCCTCGCTGACGTCATGCTCATGCCTTTCGGCAACTGGGTTGCGGCGCTCACGAGGGCCGAGCACAACTGTGTTTTAGACAGGTTTCGCACCTTGCGCAGATCAGCATCGTGAAGGTTGGCGCCGTCTAGTATCGTGCCACCCATGTCAGCGCCGCATAGGTCGGCTCCCCGTAGGTCTGCTCCAGAAAAATCTGCTCCTCGTAAATCAGCTTGCCTTAACCTTGCGTTGCGCAAGATGCTATCCGTAAAGTCCGCGCCTATCAGTTTGGTGTTGGTAAGGTCAGCAAACTCCAGATTGGCACCGCTCAAACAGGAATAGCTTAAGCTACTTTGTAGCGTCGTGCCGCGCAAATCGGCTCCACTGAGGTTGATTCGCGTCAGAGAATCGATATCAAATTCATTCATTATGTCTACACATGATTTCCCCGAGAAATTGAATTGTCGCCTTGATGATTTCAGAAATAATGCTCTTATTAAATTACGCATGAATTTTCCTTCCTTTTTATTTTCATAACCATAATTGAAATTTCATCAAATTGCAAATTTGAGAAACTATTGTTAGAGAATGTCGAAATGACCGCTGATAAAGTCCACCTGTCACCAGGGGAGGAGATATTATGGTTGATCCCTTCACTTTTCGGCTGCAAGGACTTCAGCGGCGCGGAGCAATGCGTCGGGGTTCTCGGTGATCGCCCCTGCGGTGTACGCGGCGCGCGCATAAATGGCCAGGCTTTGCCGGGCGCTGAAGAAGCGGTCGCGCTCGACCGGAAGGCCGAGCTTGCCGCGCACGGCCTCCAGCTCGGATATACGCACACTGCCGAGTTCGGGGAAGCCCATACCGAGATCGCACAGGCCGAAGGCGATGTCCGGCTCCTCGGGATCGAGTTCGCTCAGTATCCAGGTGCAAGCGGCGTCCGGGGTGAAGAGCTTCACCACAGGGATGAAGTCGGCTTCCATCCTGCCGTCTTCTTCGATCGCCTGCCTGATGGCGCCGTTCCGTAAGAGCTTCTGTTCGATGGAATAGGTTAGAAGTTTCATGATCTTTCTCCTTTGCTGTTTGATTGACTTCGAACAACAAAGGCAGATCAGCCGGCCCAAGCCGGGTCACAAGATTCTCTTCGTTTTCGGAGGGTCCGCTTCAGCGGAAACCGGAAACGAAAGAATCTATGAGTATTGAGGCGGCGCCGGGGTGGCTGGTACCATTCGATACGCAGAAGGCAGTCAACACACGTTCATACGACAGCGAAGTGGTGTCCTCGTTGTGTGGACGGATGCTGTACACCCCTCGTTGGCCACTGGGCGCCATACGAAATCAGCCTGCAAGGAGCCGGCCTTGACCCGGCGGGAAGCGGCTGCCGGCCGGACCGGGTTCCCGGCGCACCCGCAGGAGCCGCACTTGAGGCGGCGGGACCGTGTGCGCCCCTGGAAGGCCGACAGTTTCGGAGCTGCCCCGCTTCGGGAATGGCTATTCCTCGGCAGGTCGCTCGACGATGACACGGCCGCGCCCGCGCCGCACAAGGTAGCCACCACGCGGGATTTGGAGGTTGTTTTTCTCGACGAGGCCATAGACGGCATCGGCGATCACTTCGGCGGCACGGTCCGGCGGACCGTCCACGGCCTCGGGCTTCGTTGCGAGCCATTCGGCGAAAGCGCGCTCGGCAATGTCCGGTCCGAGCGACTTGCGCAGGGCATTCAGCTTGCGCAGGTCGCCCTTGGACAAGGCGGCTTCGTCAACGGCGGCGGATTTGCGGCGGGGCATGGATTGTCCTTCTCATGTTTTCTGTTCGGTCTGTCGCGGCTGGACCGCCGCCAGGTCAGGATACCGGTGAGGTCCGCCTGAACACGGTGACGCCGTTGTGCCCGGCTTTGAGGCGGCAGAGTATGTCGCGCACGATATCGACGGGCAGGTAAAGTTCAAGCGCGATCAACTCATACAAGTACTCGCGCATCGACGCGCCGGAGGCCGAGAAATCCGCATTGATATGCTGCTCCAGCCGCGCAGCAACGGCGTTGCGCTCGGCTACCTTGCGGCGGATTTGAGGTTTGGAGCCGCGATACGCTTTTCGCGGGACACGGACGGGATAGGCGATCATGGTGCGGTTTCAGCACGGCGCGTGCGGCCAGAGGCCGCCCGGCCCGGACCCTACTTGCCCTTCCTGCCTTTCGAAACGGTCTGCTTGTAAGTCGTGCGCGGATTGCTGCGCACGGTCTTCGAAGTCACGAAGCGCCCGGTAACGGCGCTCTTGTTCACGGTGCGGGAACCGCTCCCGCCTTTGGCCTTTGCCATTGCCTTTCTCCGGATCGATGCGGCCATCTGCCGCCTTGAGCGTAGTCTACAGCGATTCGCGGCTCCCGCGCATTATCGCTGGAATGCACCGGAAGATACCGGTCGATCAGGAAGGCGACAGGTTGCGGCTCAGGGCTCGCGATAGCGTGCGCGGGCAGACGCCGTAGCGGCGCGCAAGATCAACAATGTTGACGGCGCCCGTCTCGACCTCGATACGGGCCTCGTCGACCTGCGCGGCGGTCAGTTTGGGCGGTCGGCCGATGCGCACCCCGCGCCGGCGGGCGGCCTCCATACCGGCCCTGGTGCGCTCGACGATGAGCGCACGCTCCAGCTCGGCAAAGGCGTTGGTGATCTGGTAGGCGAAGCGGCCTATCGGTGTCGTCGTGTCGATCGCGTCGGTCAACGAATGGAAGTGAACGCTGCGCCGCTCCAGTTCTTCGAGAATCCGTAGCGCATCGAGCAGGGAGCGGAAGGCCCGGTCCATCTTCCAGATGACCAGCGTGGCGCCCGGTTCCAGCGCCGCTAGAGCCTCGGTGAAAGCAGGGCGTTCGGGCGCGACGGCGGATACGCCTTCGTCGCGAAAGATGCAGGCGCAGCCCGCCGCCGTCAGCGCGTCAATCTGAAGGGCGAGATTCTGTTCGTCTGTCGATACGCGGGCATAACCGATCTTCATGGCAAATGGGGGCCGTGGCCCGGAAGCGGGCGCGGCGTGGCGGGTTGTAGGAAACGCGCAGTGCGCGTGCGGCTCCACGCCTGGCGGAGAGGTGCCAAAAGGGAGCCCTTTCGGCAGGCGCGGAAATCGCTGGTCTGGTTTCAAGGCTCGCTATCATTATGCAAGCCCCAAAGGCACTTTTGAATATACCTCAGAACTGATTCTCAGTCCATCGCACTATTGACAAAACCCCTCCCTTTTATCCGTGCGTTCTGCAAGAGGGTAGGTACATGATTTTGCGAACTCTAGCCGCTGCCGCGACAGTCACTTGTTTTCTCGCGGCCGGGAATCCGGCACTGGCGATCAATGCCGGCGATGTCATGGACAAGATGGAGTCGCGTGAGCGCACAGGCTTCATCGGCGGAGCTGTCGATATGGCGGCCCATTTGTATGCTGTGGGCGGCAACCGAAAGAAGGCTGACTGCGCAGTGGATTGGTGACCTGCTCCCCGTTGGTCCCTCAGTGATAGTGAGAGTCCAGGGCTTCATGATGCCTGCTCCAGGGCCGTGGCGGTAGCGGGCGGCCGGCGGAGCTGGTCGGGGTTGCGCAGCCGGCCGCCCGCGGATTGTAGGAACAC